>NZ_JBHFQG010000010.1:0-110467 GCF_041949975.1 Alteribacillus sp. JSM 102045
AATGAACAGTCTCCCCACCGAACAGGCAGCCGAGAAAGTCGTGTACCTGCAGGTGAAAGAGTACAATGAACGTTGGTCCGGTCGTAAACTCCGTGGATTCGGTACGGCCGCCCCAGCCTTAAAAAAAATGTTCACGAACCGATACGGGGAAGGTCAGAACGAAGAATAACCTTCCCTCTGTAAGAAAACTCAAGAAGTTATTCTTAGGATACTCTAAAAACATTACACAAACTTATTGACGGTACCTAATAAAAAAGACATTTACACTTATTATAAAGAGTTAATGACAGACGAAAATCTTTTATTAAAATATGGAGGCGGAAGCGTCTCAGAAAAAGAAGCAAAGTTATTGGCTTCTTACAACAAGTTTGTGTTAAAAGGTAAAAAAATGGAAGGAGAAGATGCTGCTGCGCTTCTGTACACAAAATATTTGCTTGCTGGAGTGAAAGAAACACAAAAAATTAAAAACGTAGTCATTGATGAAGCTCAAGACTATAGTCTATTTGAATTTTACACTTTAAAAAAAGTTACTAATACCGAGTTATTTACCATTCTAGGTGACTTGTCTCAAGGCATTCATAGCTATAGAAGTATTATGAATTGGGATGAAGTTATCGAAAATGTGTTTAATAAAGCAACCTATACTACGTTGGAACAAAGTTATCGTACGACACAGGAAATTATGGAATGGGCAAATACGGTTATTCAATACAGCCAATCGGAAGGATTACCCCTTGCCAAACCAGTAGTCCGACACGGAGATGAACCGAGTTTTTATTTATTTGATACCTCGAAAGACGCAGCATTGCAGATTCAAGAAAGGGTTTCGCAATTTAAACAAAAAGGTCATCAATCGATTGCGATAATAGGGAAGACTCACAAAGAGTGTTCTATAATCCATAAAGCTTTAAAAAAATATACAGGCTTTTCATCCAAGGTATTAGAAGAGAACGAACATTTAGAAGAAGGGATCATTCATGTGGTGCCTTCTTATCTATCCAAAGGCCTTGAATTTGATGCAGTCGTACTGATCACCGATAAAGAGAATTATAACTTGAATAATGAATTAGATATCAAATTGTTGTATGTAGTAATGACACGAGCTCTCCATGACTTGGACATTTTTTTACATCGGACCCATCAAACCGGATTGCTTAAAGAATTACTGGAGAAAAAAAGCGAAAAGATGGGTAGCATAGAACAAATGTAAAACGGAACTATCGTTCACCTTTATAATGGACGATTGTTTTTGAGATTGAAGAAAATTCGCTATGGACAAGAGGCGTTATTTCGGTGATTTCCTTGTTAAATGGGGTTCCTGCGGACATTGAATCCAAATTGAGCAAAATACACATTTTAGCATGCAATAGAGGAACGAATGTCCGTGAGCACTAAGCAAATAAAAGGGACCGCCTTTTGTTTGGCAGGTCCCTATTTGTGTATATATTAAAAACTTGCAGCAACAGACTTCGTTTTGTCTAGTCCTTCTTCAATAATCTGCTCAGCTTTATCTGGGTACTGGTTATGACCTTCTATAACTACCGTTGTAATATCTTCCACACCCCAAAAAGTAAGCATATTCCTTACATAATTAACTGCCATTTCAGCAGATTGTGCAGGCCCTTCAGAATATACCCCGCCTCTGGCATTTAGAAGAGCAACCTTTTTATCCATTAGTAATCCAATTGGTCCGTCTTCTGTATAACGGAATGTCTTGCCTGTTTGTGCCAGGTAATCTAAATACGTATGCAGCGCAGCCGGAATAGTAAAATTCCATAGCGGGAATGCGAAAACGATCTTTTCCGCTTCAAGAAATTGATTCAAATATTTATTAACCAGGCTGGTTGCTTCCTCTTCAGCAGGAGTTAATTCCATACCTTTTGAAAGCTTGAACATCCCGTTAATCTTGTCAGTATCATAATATGGTAAATTTTCTTCAAATAAATCCAGCTCTGTTACATCATCTTCCGGATTGGATTTTTTATAATTATCGAGAAATGTTTCGTAAAGCTTTACACTTACCGATTGATCAACTGGTCTGGAATTTGCCTTTATAAATAATACCTTTGCCATAATAAAAACCTCCATCATTCATTTCTGTTTGCGAAATGTTGTCATAGCAACTATTTTAGCAAAAATTTTTAAGTAATTAACTTTATACCAAAAATTTTTGAACGTTGTTATTGATTTTTGATAACAGACGTTCTAATTCTACAAGCTCTTCCTCAGAAAATCCCTTACACACTGTTTCATTAAATTCCTCTGCAATGGGTACCACCTTATCTCCAAGGCTTTTTCCTTCAGGAGTGAGATACAGCTTTAGCAAGCGGCGGTCCTCCGTACTGGGAACTCTTCTAATAAAACCTTTTTTTTCTAAATTAGAAGACATACGCGCAATATTTGTTTTATCTTTATTAAGCTTTTGTGCTATTTGGCTTTGTGACCTCCCATCTTCTTCCCACAATAACATCATAATTAAGTTTTGTTCTGGAGCAAGGTTATAGTCTGCTAACATAGATTTAATATAATTGGTAAGGGACAAATCGATGTTATGAATTTTAATACTGATATAATCTTGAATGGATAATTTCAAAGCCCATCCTCCAATAATTAATTCTGAGCTTGCTAACAAGTTCAAAGTATAAAAAAGGTTCAATGGAATGTCAACGAATATGTTTAATTCCAATTTGTTGCAATTACCCTTTTAGTAGGTTCCAACCTACAAATGTCATTATTCTAAATATCAATCAAACGTTTGATTAACAAGATGAGAATACATAAAGGTCCCATATATAACCATGAAACCAACAAAAGACACATTCGGAGGGATTTATATGAAAGTATGTCGGTCTGGTGGGAAAGAGGTAATATTATATATTGACAGCAAAAAATGACTTAGGGTCTGTCCTCTTTATTTGACTTGATAATAGATTGGTTTAAACAGTTATATTTTTGGAGGAAATGCTCTGATAAAGGAGTAATTGGGAGTTGTTAGGGTTGAAACATCAAGAGCAGGACATTATTAATTATTTTCGCAAAATGGACCGGAGCTACTAGATGGATCGAGACAAAGAAATAGCTCACATGGACCAGGCAGTGGCTATTGGGCATGGCCAAACGATTTCCCAGCCATCTCTTGTATTAAAAATGACGTTATCTTTAGAACTCAAGCCGGACTCTAAAGTATTAGAAATTGCTACAGGCTCTGGGTTTCAAACAGATTTGCTAGCTTCCTTTTCTAAATCTGTTTATACCGTTGAGCGTATTGAGCCTTTACATTACAGAGCAAAAGAGAAATTAGAAACTGCTGGTTTTACCAACATTTCTTTTAAATTAGGAAGATGTAAGCCAGGGGTGAAAGAGAATGCGCCCTATGATCGGATTATGGTCACCGCAGCAGCTGAAGAAGTTCCATTTGAATTAGTCAATCAATTGGAAAAAGGCGGGAAAATGATAATCCCGGTTGGAAGTCAATTAAACCAGGAACTTCGGCTAATAAAAAATATAAAGAGGGAGAACTTCATTCCACTTTTCTCGAAAATGTAGTATTTGTAAGCTTAAAGGGGGGGTAATGATTAGATGAAAAGTACAAATAAAATTAAATTAAAATCCCCCCCCCTTTACAAAATACCTCATAGTGTATACAATGCAAATAGAATTAAAAACAAAAAGGAAATAAAAAGGGTGTTAGTATGAACAGGGTAGACAAAATATAAATAATGTTTTAGTATAATATACGGTGGCAGTTGAATCACTTTATTATTTTTTATCATTTTAAATACCCTATATGGTATATGTTTTAAAGAAAGGAGATTTAAAATATGAATGTAGATAAAATATTAGATGCAAAAGGGCTGGCATGTCCAATGCCAATTGTGAAAACCAAAAAGGCAATGGATGAATTAATATCTGGGGAAGTATTAGAAATTCAGGCTACAGATAAAGGGGCAAAATTAGATTTAACAGCCTGGGCAAGATCCGGAGGACATGAGCTGCTTGACGAAGCAGAAGAAAATGGCGTTTTTACGTTTTATATAAAAAAAGGGTAAGGGTAAGATATATTTTTTTAAATTTTTATATACCCTATACGGTATTTTGGAGAGGAGAAACAATGATGGCTAAAAAGAGAACAACCATTATTCTATTTAGCGGTGATTATGATAAAGCCATGGCAGCTTATATTATTGCAAACGGTGCTGCTGCTTACGACCATGAAGTAACTATTTTTCACACGTTTTGGGGTTTAAACACGTTAAGAAAAGAGGAACACACTCCTTCAAAAAAAGGATTTCTAGAGAAAATGTTTGGCAAGATGATGCCGCGAGGAGCTAATAAATTAGGACTTTCTAAAATGAACATGATGGGCATGGGTCCTAAAATGATCAAGCATGTCATTAACAAGCATAAAGCAATGGAGCTTCCTCAATTAGTGGAAATGGCTCAAGAACAAGGTGTGAAACTAGTGGCTTGCACGATGACCATGGATTTGCTTGGTTTGCAGAAAGAAGAACTTCTGGACGGCTTAGATTATGCAGGGGTAGCCGCTTATTTAGCAGATGCAGAAGATGCTAATACAAACTTATTTATTTAATTTCTCTCATTAATATACCCGTACTTGTATGAGTTATAATTTATATTCATTTGGAAAAGTTATTAGTGAGATTTGAAAGGAGCGGAAGCCGAGTGGTTAAAGAAATTAATCCGGAAGAAGTATCTCAGCTGCTTAGAGAGAAGAAAGATGTAAATATTATTGATGTTCGAGAAGATGATGAAGTGGCTCAAGGCAAAATCCCTGAAGCCAAGCATATCCCTTTAGGCGAGCTGGAAGATCGTTTGAACGAAATTGAAAAAAATAAAGAACATATTGTGGTTTGCCGATCTGGTGCTAGAAGCGGCAAAGCCAGTGAATTCTTAAAGAGTAAAGGTTACAACGTAATGAATATGACTGGCGGTATGCTTGACTGGAAAGACAAAGTTGAAAAGTAAAGGGGGAGCAATAAAATGGGAATGGAAGCAAATGAAGTGTTGGATGCCAAAGGACTTGCGTGTCCTATGCCGATTGTAAAAACAAAAAAAGCAATGACCGACCTTGGATCCGGTCAAGTCATGGAAGTACAGGCAACAGATAAAGGTTCAACTGCAGATATAAAAGCCTGGGCCGAGAGCACTGGTCATCAATATTTGGGGACAGTCGAAGATGGAGAGGTGCTAAAGCATTATTTAAGAAAAGCTAGTGAAGGAGAAGAAAAAGAAGAGGTTATCCACGAAGATGTGATGGATCTCGATGAATTAAGAAACAAGTTAGAGGGAGAAGAAAAGCTCTCCATTATAGATGTCCGGGAACCAGCTGAATATGCATTCGGACACATCCCTGGTTCTAAAAATATCCCTCTTGGAGAACTCGAAGAACGATTTAGAGAATTAAATAGCGACGAGGAGCACCTAATTATCTGCCGTACAGGAAATAGAAGCGACCTTGCCGCTAGAAAGCTTACAGAAAAAGGGTTTTCTACAGTGAAAAATGTAGTGCCGGGCATGACTAAATGGGAAGGTCCTACGGAGAAAAACGACTCAAAATAATAAAAGGTGGAATGATAAAATGGCGGATACAAAAGTAGCAATAATTGCGGCAAATGGATCTATGTTTGACGCCTATAAAGTATTTAACGTAGCGACAGCTGCAGCAGCTTCTGATGCGGAAGTTGGCATATTTTTCACATTTGAAGGGTTGAATTTAATTCACAAAGAGGCTCATAAAAACCTTCCCCTTCCAGAAGGAAAAGAACATTTTCATGAAGGATTTCAAAAGGCTAATGTTCCTTCCATTGAGGAACTTGTAAGTATGGCAAAAGAACTCAACATTAAGCTTATTGCTTGTCAAATGACAATGGATGTGATGAACCTCGAAAAAGATGATTTTGTTGAAGGTATTGAAGTTGGTGGAGCGGCCACGTTTATTGAATATGCCAAAGACGCCAATATGTCACTAACGTTTTAGTAAGGAGGTTAAACAAATGGCTGTAAAAACAATCACAAATAAAGAACTTGCCAAAAAGGTCATTAATAATGAAGAAACGTTGATTTTAGATGTACGTAATACGGATGAATTTGATGAGTGGAAAATAGAAGGAAAGAACATCGAAGTTATCAATGAGCCGTATTTTAATCTGCTGGATGACATAGAACCTGTTGTTGATAAACTGCCAAAAGACAAAGAAGTAATTGTTGTTTGTGCAAAAGGCGGTTCGTCCGAAATGGTGGCCGAACAGCTCGAAGAAGCGGGTTATGAAAATGTTGCCTCTCTTGAAGAAGGAATGAAAGGATGGAGTGAACATTTAGAGCCCGTAAAAATTGGGGATTTGGACGACGGTGGTGCGCTTTATCAATTTGTACGTCTTGGTAAAGGATGCTTGTCCTATATGATTGAATCCAATGGAGAAGCAGCTATTGTGGATACGAATCGAATGATAGAAGTGTATGAAAATACTGCAGAGAAACATGGAGTTCAAATCAAGCACCTGATTGATACTCACTTGCACGCCGACCATATTTCTGGTGGAAGAGAGTTAGCTGAGAAAACAGGTGGAACGTATCACCTTCCTCCTAAAGATGCAGAACAAGTAACTTTTAACTACACGCCTCTAGAAGAAGGAAATGACATTAAAGTTGGAACAACCAATATTAAAGTTCAGCCTATATATTCTCCTGGCCATACTCTTGGCAGTACCTCTTTAATTGTAGATGATAAATATTTATTGACAGGAGACATTTTGTTCGTTGAATCGATTGGACGTCCGGATCTTTCCGGCAAAGCAGAAGATTGGGTAGGAGATCTTCGTAAGACTCTATACAGCCGTTATAAAGAGTTATCAGAAGACTTAATTGTTCTTCCTGCTCACTATTCCTTTTTAAGTGAATTAGGGGAAAACGGCCAAGTAACAGCAAAATTAGGTGATCTTTATCAATCCAACTCTGGTTTACAAGTGGACGATGAAAACGAATTCCGAAAAATGGTAACGGAAAATCTGCCGCCACAGCCGAACTCTTATGAAGACATTCGTAAAACGAACATGGGTAAAATCAGTCCGGAAAATGAAGACCAACGTGAAATGGAAATTGGGCCAAACCGTTGTGCCGTTCACGAATAAGAAAGGAGTATACAAAATGAAAGCTGATCAAAAATTAGATGCTACAGGACTAGCATGCCCCATGCCAATTGTGAAAACTAAAAAGGCAATGGATGAATTAACTACCGGGGAAGTATTAGAAATTCACGCTACCGATAAAGGTGCTAAAAGTGATTTGTCCGCCTGGGTCAAATCTGGCGGCCATGAATTATTGAAAGACACCGAAGAAGATGGCGTGTTGAAATTTTGGATCAAAAAGGGTAAAAAAAGGGTACTTTTTAGTACCCTTCATTTTTTAAATTAGGAAGAAGTGAGAAACATGGAGTATAGTATTGAATTTATAGTCATCATTTTTCTCATTGGCTTTATAGGTTCTTTTATATCAGGAATGGTTGGTATTGGCGGTTCCATTATTAAATATCCGATGCTTTTATATATTCCTCCTATGCTTGGCTTTGCTGCTTTTACAGCCCATGAAGTGTCTGGTATTAGTGCTATTCAGGTGTTGTTTGCAACCACTGGAGGTATTTGGGCGTATCGAAAAGGCGGTTATTTAAATAAAAAATTGATTGTCTATATGGGAATTGGGATTTTAGCTGGAAGTTTTATTGGCGGTTATGGTTCCAGGTTTATGTCGGAAGGTGGAATTAATCTTATTTACGGACTTCTAGCTGTTGTTGCCGCGGTTATGATGTTTGTCCCTAAAAAAGGAATTGATGAAACTCCTTTAAATCAAGTAACCTTTAACAAATGGCTTGCTGCATTTCTTGCTTTCTTAGTAGGCATTGGAGCTGGAATTGTAGGGGCAGCCGGAGCTTTTATTTTAGTGCCAATCATGCTGTTAGTTTTGAAGATCCCTACAAGAATGACAATAGCCAGTTCGCTTGCTATTACCTTTATCTCTTCAATAGGCGCTACCACAGGAAAGGTTTTAACTGGCCAAGTCCTTTTCCTTCCGGCTGTAGTTATGATTATTGCAAGCTTAATAGCCTCTCATTTAGGCGCTAATGCCGGAAAAAGAGTGAATACAAAAATACTTCAAGGCATTTTGTCGCTGTTAATTTTAGGGACAGCAATTAAAATTTGGTGGGATATTTTATGAGATTATTATCGACTTCTATGACGTTATGAAATCTCACTTTTGGTTGTTTCAATATACGTTTCTATAGCAGGATGAAATTCTTTTTTATAATGGCCTTTCGGGCATGTTTTAATAACTTCTGCAGAGAAAACATTTGATTTCTTAGTAATTAAAGGCTGTTTACATGAAGGGCAATAATCATGAAGCAGCTTTCTTAACAAAGTCATTGTACTCTCTCCTTATACAATAAAGCCTATTGGTATACTGTGAATAATACCATGAATAGCTAAGAATTTAAAAGGAAAACTAGAGGGAGTTTAAAGCAGATTAGGTTTTAATTATGATACATATTGGGGTATAGAATAGAAGGTATAAAAAATGGCACCTAAATATGTATAGGAGGGTTAACATGTTTCACTATACTGTACAAACCGCAAAAGCAGTAGAAGAAGCAACGCAAAGTTTAGAGGAAAGTCTTAAAGAAGAAGGATTTGGAGTTTTGTGGAACTTCGATTTACAAGGAAAATTGCAAGAAAAAGGGGTAGATTTTAAGGATAACTATAAAATCCTTGAAGTCTGCAATCCGAAAGAAGCAGAAAAGGTATTAAGTCGCGATAAGTTGGTTGGGAATTTTCTTCCTTGTAAAATTACGGTATTTGAAGAAGAGAATAAAACGAATATTAGTATGCCTAAACCTACAGTTTTAATCGATTTTATGAATGATGATACTTTAAAAGAAATCGCTCAAGACATTGAACAGCGTATGATAAAATGTATTGACCAGGCAAGCTGACCCCAGAAGATAGAATTTAATTTGAAAGAACTGAATGTTGTGACTCCGGTTTGTCGTGCCGGAGTCCATTTTTTGGCTTGAACTTCATTTGTCTTCATAAAAAATTAACATAAAGATTTTATACTTAGTGAGAAACCAAGAAAAAGAATAGGTGGATGTACATTGGATGGAATTTGGCAGGTTGGACCATTGATCATTCATAAAGAATGGGTAGTTATTATTGTTTCCTATATTTTAACGGCTGCTCTGCTTCATTATTTAGCGTATTTTCCAGAATACAAGAAAACACAAACAGATATAGCCGGCAATGTATTGTTTTTGTTTATCGTTGTGTATCAGCTTTCATCATTTATATTTTATTTTCCGTTGACATGGCAGGATCCTATGGCAGTACTAGCTTCCCCAGGGTCTTGGAAAGAATGGACCATTGCATGGGCTGCTGGTGGGGTGTATTTATATATTTTTTCTCGACCGGTTAAGTCTTTATTTTTTCAACTGGCTGTATATGTGTTTTTAACCTTTTTGCTGACTGAATTTTTCTATACAGCTTTTTACACTTATACTCAACCAGCAACCATTCATTCGTTTTATCAAATGTCGATTGCAGCAGCAACTTTTTTCACTTTCACGTTCCTGAGGAAAAAGTTAACGTATGAACGCTTGCTTTATCTGCTGTTATTATTGTACAGCCTGTCGATGATCATGATGAACCTGATCTCTTCAGCCAAAATGTTATTTATATACATGCCTCAAGAGCCTTTCTTTGGTGCTGCAGCTATTGCTCTGATTGGCTTTATAAGACTCTTTATGAAATGGGGGGGATTTACAATTGATCGAAACGAGTGATGTTACATTATGGCTTGCTTTATGGGCAGGTGTCATTTCTTTTATATCACCATGTACACTTCCGCTCTTCCCTGCTTATTTATCTTATATCACAGGCATAGGAGTCAAGGATTTGCAGCACCATCAGAACAAAGAAATCCGTTTAAAAGTGCTGGCGCATTCTATGTTTTTCTTAGCAGGTATTTCTACGGTGTTTTTAGGGCTTGGTTTAGGAGCTTCCTATGCTGGACAGTTTGTAAATAGCTTTTTGAGAGGGGATAGCGGTCTCCTCATACAACGTATCAGTGGTGTATTTATCATTTTAATGGGCTTATACATAGCGGGATGGTTAAATATAAAATGGTTTTCCAAAGAGAAACGTTTTCGATTTACAAGTAAACCAGCAGGTTACCTGGGGACTGTTTTAGTAGGGATTGGATTTGCAGCAGGCTGGACACCTTGCATTGGTCCAATTTTTGCTTCCATATTAGTGCTTGCAGCCTCAAACCCTTCATCTGGATTAGTATACACTGTTTTTTACATAATAGGGTTTTCTCTGCCTTTTTTAATCCTCGGGTTCTTTGCAGGCTCAACAAAATGGATCTTAAAATATTCGCCTGTAATCATGAAAGCAGGCGGTGTTCTTTTAATTATTATGGGAATCTTGCTTTATTCAGGGGAGTTAACACGTTTATCGATTTATTTATTGCGTCTCGTAGAGGGTACGTGGTTTGACCAATTAGGTTAAAGATAGAGGAGGTTATAAGTATATGAGAACAGTGATAATTGGTGCTATACTATTAGCAATGCTGGGATGGGCTTTTTATGAAGTCATAATTACCGAGGAAGAAGCTCAGGAGCCGGATACAAACATAACTGGTGAAGAAGAAGCGGCAGATGAATTTCAGCTTCAGGATGAATCAGAGGAAATGGCAGAACCGGGAGAACAGGGAAATTGGCTGCAAACAGAAGAAGAAGCTCCTGACTTTTCGCTGGAAACATTAAATGGGGAAGAAATGTCTTTGTCGGACTATCGAGGAGAGAAAGTGATGATAAATTTCTGGGCTACATGGTGTCCGCCATGTCGTGCCGAAATGCCGGATATGCAAGAATTTTATGCAGATCATGATGTGAAAATACTTGCTGTTAATTTAACGCAAACAGAAGCAGGATTAAGTGAAGTCGAATCTTTTGCAGAAGATCTTGGTATAACGTTTCCGCTTCTTTTGGATGAAGAAGTGAAAGTGGCCAATGACTATGGCATTCAACCGATCCCTACATCCTTTTTTGTCGATACAAAAGGAGTTATTAAGCATATTAATGTGGGGCCGATGAATTACGATATGATGGTTAATGAATTGGAAAATATGGATTAAGGAAAAAGTCGTAAATAATGAGGTGAAAAAATGCAGCAAACTATACTTGTTGTGGAAGACGACCTCATGATTCAAAATCTGGTTAAAATATATTTGGAAAACGAGGGTTATGACGTAATAACAGCTTCTGATGGGGAAGAAGCATTGAAAATTATTACAGAAGAAGAACCGTGTTTGATGATCCTGGATCTAATGCTGCCCAAGCGTTCTGGAGAAGAAGTCTGCAGGTGGGTGCGTGATCGACAGTTAGATTTGGCCATATTGATGCTGACCGCTAAAGTGAGCAGCCGCGAAAAAATAGCCGGCTTGAAAATGGGCGCAGACGATTATGTTATTAAACCATTCAGCCCAGAGGAGCTAGTAGTTCGTGTGGAGACAATTTTAAGAAGAACGGGCCATACTTGCCAGAGGCTTACTTACAATAGATTAACAATCAGGCCGCGAAAGGGAGAAGCAGCACTTTACGGTCAGCTCCTCTCCCTTACAAAAATTGAATTTACCCTGCTGTATCATTTTATGCGCTATCCAAATACACTCTTTTCAAGAGAACAGCTTTTGGAACAGGTCTACCCTTTGACGGAAAATATCGTTCAGGACCGGACGGTTGACGTCCATATTAAACATCTGCGCGAGAAAATAGAAGAAAACCCTTCATCTCCACAACGAATAATTACTGTAAGAGGAATGGGGTATAAATTTGTCGTCTAAAAAAGTATTTATGTCTTCTGTTTCTCTTATTAGTCGGTTAACCCTGGGGAATATGCTAGTTGTCATTATGCTTCTTGGAGTCAGTGGTTTCATGGTTTATCAATTTGCTTGCCAGCTTGTCAGTGATATTAACGGGGTAAATTCAACTCAACAGCAAGCATTTAATGAAGCACTGCTCCAATATGTGCTTCTTATTCTAGTTATTTCTGCATTATCAGGAAGTATTTTTTATTTTTATTATGTGAAAAAAGTCATTAATCCCATCCGAAAATTAGCTGAGTCTACAGAAGAACTTTTGAAAGGCGAGTTCCCGCAAACCATTCAATCGAAAGATAACAATGAGATCAGCAGATTAACCAATCATTTTAATAGTTTGTCTAACAAACTTCAGCATATAGAAGAATCAAGAGAACGGTTTGTTGCAGATATGGCTCATGAGCTCAGAACTCCTTTATCGAACATTAATGGTTATTTAGAAGGACTGAAAAAAGGAATTATAAAAGGGGATGCCGACCTTTATCATGCCCTTCATAATGAATCAGTCCGTCTTATTCATATGGTGGATGAATTATACAAGCTTTCCGAGTGGGAAATAGAATTATCCGGACAAGAGATTCAAAGAGAAAAAATAAATATTAAGGAATTTATTAAACAAGCAGTAACACTATTTCAATGGGAATTTGAAGAAAAAGGAATAAAAGTAAAAGTAGAAATAGAAGAAAAAGAACTCTTCATTGACCCGGAGGAAATGCAAAAAGTAATACTCAATTTAATTCAAAATGCTATTGAGCACCGACATCATCAATCCCCTATTTTTATCGAAGGAACCGTGAAAGATTCAAACTATATAATCAATATTGCGGTAGAGGGTAAACCTATCCCTTCGGAAGCTCAATCAAAAATTTTTGAAAGGCATTACCAGATGGAGGATTCAAATCATTCAACTCGCAGAAAAAAAGGAATTGGGCTTGCCATTGTAAAAGAAGTCGTTAAAAAACATGGCGGGGAAGCAGGGTTGACTTCGAGCGGAAGCCTTCACCATTTTTGGTGTACTCTTCCCTTTGATTAATCTAAAAAAAGAAACATATTGGAATGCGCAGCAGCATTCAATATGTTTCTTTTTTATTCAAAAAATTATTTATTAATACCCAATAGAAAGGTTCTGTGATATTAGTCCTGAACCATTGGTTAGAAGTTAAGTCTTTCTAAAATCAGTGAATGCCTTCCTTAGTAACAGAAAATGTGAGAAAATAAAATAATTCATGTGAAAGTGTTTATATATTACGAAAATATTAAAAAGTTGCAAGGAAGGAAACGAAAAATGAAAGATTTTAGTAAATATATAAAAGAGTCTCACCTGAATTGCAGGGAATATTTCAACTTAAATCCAGAGGATACCCCTTATTTATATTCTGTTTTGACTAAAGAACAGCTGCAATCGAAACAACAGATATATGCTAAAGTGCTTAATGTCGCTAAGCATTTTATGAAAAGGCTTATTAATAACGTAGATGGAATCCCTGTATTAGTGGTAACCACGGATGATGAAGGGTATCTATTAGATATTTATGGCGATGAAACAATAAAAGGGATGATTGATAAACTGGGGATTACTGTTGGCGCCAGTTTTACTGAAGAAGATGCCGGCACAAACGCCGTGTCTCTTGCCTTAAAACATAGGGAACCGGTAGCAGTGATTGGAGAAGAGCACTTCCATTATTACTTGTCAGAAACTGCTTGCTATTCAGCCCCGTTTTTTTACACAGAGGATAGGGAATTACTGGGGACAGTATCTATTATGTCGACAACGGAACATGCGACTTCTTTTCATCTTGGAATGTTAATATCAGCAGTAGATACCATTGAAAGAGAAATTGAGCTGCAGCAAAAAAATCATAAGCTTAACTTATTAAACCAAGTAATTATTAATTCGACTCCTTTAGGCGTAATAATGACAGACAGCTATGGCAGATATCTTGAATTTAATGCAGGAGCAGAAAAAATTACAGGTGTTAGCAAGGAAAAAATTTTAAAGGTAAAAGTACGGCAGGTAATAGGAATCGATGAATATATAAAGTATGTTCTCGAATCAGGTAATAAAGTGGAAGATGTAGAGATCTCTTTTCCTGCAAACGATTCAAAAAGACAAAAGGTTTGTCTATTAGATGTTTTTCCGCTTTATGACAAAGAGCAAATGATTGGGTCTTTTGCTCAGTTTCGAGATTTAACTTCTTATCATCATTTACAAAAACAAGTGATTCAATCAGAAAAGTTATCAGCGATTGGAAAATTAGGTACTGGATTAGCTCATGAAATACGAAACCCCATTACCTCTATCATTGGACTGAGTCAGCTTCTAAAAGAGAATAATAACCAAAATAAATATCTTGAGGTCATAACAGCCGAGTTAGAAAGAATGAAAAGTTTGGTGAACCAATTCGTTTCTCTAGGAAAACCTATAGAATTAAACCGTGAGCTCTGTGATATATGTGAACTGGTTAAAAATACTGTTGATTTGATGACAAGTGATGCCCGTCTTCATAATTGTGATATTCACTTCAAGGCAACAACCTCTAGCTGCAGTATTAAGATAGATGAAGCTCAAATGAAACAAGTCCTCATCAATTTTATAAAAAATGCTTTTGAAGCAATGCCGTTTGGGGGCAGGATCGACATTGAAATGTCTTCCCAACCCGAACAAAATAAGGTCCACCTTGCTATCAAGGATGAAGGAAAAGGAATGACGCAAGAAGAAGTTGATTATTTAGGAACGCCATTTTTTACAACGAAACAAAGCGGCCTTGGTATGGGTCTGCCTGTTTGTTTTGATATTGTTAAATCTCATCAAGGTAAAATTGAAATTGATTCAAAAAAAGGAAGTGGAACCACAGTACATGTAATTCTTCCTATTAATCATCTAAAAGAAATAGATCTGTATGAAAAAAGCATATAGGCTTTTCATAATAAATCTCTTTATTAGTAAAGAGGGGGCTGTCTCAAAAGGTTAGTTGGTTATCTAGCAACTGGAATATGTGAGACTTCAGCGGGAAAAGCGGCAGTGTGAAGACCCCGCAGTAAGCGTTTTTTGCTCACGAGGAGGCTGAGCCGTCGTCCGCGGCAAAGAAGACACTACGAGAACGAGCAAAGAGAGTTGGAGTAGATGTCGCACTTGTGCCCTGAGGGTGAAAGCGAGTATATTCCAGTTGGGTTTGCTTATGAAACAGCTGCCTACTAGAGAGACTCCTTTAAGATGGATAAGGGTTATACATTTCAGGTAACACTAACCAGTTTACGTACTATTGAAATCCCCATTCTCCGGCTGATATTAAGATGGTAGAAATCAAAAAATTCACCTTTTTTTGCTGCGTTCAAACCTTTTATTCTTCTATTTTATTTTAGACTGTTTTCCTAACATCTGTAGGTAAGAAGCAGGTTGTGATGACCAGTATTTATCTCAGCTTAGAATTTTTTATATTGGGAAAGTCACTAAGCGTGATAGTCGGTGTGTTGCTGTATGCTGTTCGAGTTGAAGTGCCGCAGGGAGAATGAGAAAGTTGAACGATGCATCCATGTATTTTTTATATTATTAGTGTTTTGTAGTTAAGAAACACTTTCTGTACCCTTCTCGTTTAATCAAACGTTTGATTAAACGAGAAGAGCTCGGAAAAACCCTTCAGGTCCTTATCGGTTAATGGACCATCTGCAAATTCAGGGTTCTGGTGAATCACAGGGTCTTTCCTTTCCATAATTTTAGCCTGCTGTCCTTGTCTGGAAGGATACTTATCAGCGAATATCAATGATTTGCATTGTTTTGTTCCGCTGCTTGGTAATTATATTGCATTATAGTAAAACTCCTTTTCTGTAAAAATTAACTTAACTCTATTTAAATGCTGCCAAATCAATTGTTAAAAGAGCCTGTCCGAATTTAACCACCTCCATGTAGTGATAAAAAAGAGCTGGGAAGGGGAAGGTCCCCTTCCCAGCTTATACTGTAGCGCTAATATCTAAATATTGCCACTAGTTGTTTTTCTATATAGTTAAACTATACAATCTAAAGGTAAAGAATGGTTTTTCACTACTGCATCAAGTTTAAAACTTGTGATTCATTTAAGCTGTCATAAGAGTTGAAATTAGTAAAGGGAGAGGTGAGTAAAATGGGGATTCCAAAGCCGCTCGTTCAATTAAATCAAATTTTTATTGTTTTATCTGTAGCGTTAACTCTTCTTTGGAATGAAGTTATTTTGTTTGTTCCCTTTTTTATAGGATTGTACACTATCATAACGAAACAGAATCCTATCATATTGATGGGGAAAATTTTTTTAGCCAAACCGATTCCGTCTAACCCGCAAGGGTGGGAGAAATAGTAGATACGGATATATTTAACAAAGGCTACTTTATGCAGCCGACAGTTGTACTGGGTGCAAATCAAGATGACGACATTGTAAAAGAAGAACAGTTTGGGCCAACAGTTCCAATTCTTCCATATGATGAGGAAGAAGAGGCGATTCAACTCGCGAATGACAGCTTTTACGGGTTAACCAGCTCCGTGTGGGGGGAAGAGGATCATGCCATAAGGGTAGCGAATCGCATAGAAGCGGGAACCACAATGATTAATACTGCTGCTGTTCAAGGACTGGATATACGGTTCCTATTTGGAGGAGTTAAACAATCGGGAATAGGACGTGAATACGGGACATCAGGACTTTTCGCTTATGTATGGACCCATGTTGTGAATGTCCCTAAAAATGGGGAGCTGCCGTATATACCAGAATAAACAGATCGAATAAGAGAGTCTTTGAAATTGGATAGAAAAGTGAAGGCATAATAAACGGACAGTCCATAACCAATTTGGTGTTTTTATTTTTGTTTAGGAAATTATATTTTTCGAATTGTGGATAACTATCTCCATATTGTTTGATCCGCGTCTAGCTTCAGCGCCCAGCCTCTCGGGGTTAAATAACCTCCAGTCATTAAAGGCAAAGAGCGCCTTTAGTGACTGGAGAACATTTACCTGTCGAGGCTGACCAGGGCGCTTGCGTTTTTGTTCTTGTTGACGCTGAATGTAGATGTTTAGGAGGTTTTATACATAGCGGTAAGTCAAGTTTTTACCGGTGACTATCGGCATAAACATTCATTGCATCACGCATAAATAGTGCAAGCCCTTCACCGAACGTACAGCTGACCTAATCCTTTGAAAGCGCTGAGAGAATAATCACCAATCGTATTCAGCCATTGATACCACTGGTGAATAGCAGCTTGAACTTCTTTTGAAGAGGGTGACTCATGGCGCAGTGCTGCTAAATTTCGATATATGGAATTTTCTTCTTCCATCTTTTTTTGTTCCGCTTTCGACATGCTTTTTATTTTGGAGTCAGCATTATCTACCGCCTTATCTCCCCATCGCTTTCTTGCTTCCTGTACATACGGGTTATCACTGAAGTCAAACCCTGCTAACTTTTCCTCATTGGACATATGAATTTCTCCTTTCGTATACTTTATCGTTTTGTCTATTAGTTCAATTATTTTGTTCAGCCTGCGGCGTTTTTCTAGAAGCATTTTCCGATGCAGCTCTAACGCTTCTTGACGGTTAAAGGAAGGACTATTTCTTTCAACGAAAAACCAAGTTCTTTATAAAATAAAATTTGCTGCAGAAGCTCAACATTATCCTTTGAGTATAATCGGTAGCCAATATGAGCTTAAAGAAGCCAAGTTATATACAGCATTTAGACGTTTGGAGAAAGAGGGACATATCGTTTCATATTGGGGGGATGAAACCCAGGGGGCAGACGGAAATATTACAGGATTTCTGAGCAAGGAAAAGAGCGGTTGGTGCAAAGTAAAAAAGAGTGGGACTTTGCAAAAGATATCTTAGATAAATGATAACTCATGGCAAAGAATAAAAATGAGGTGGACCGCAAAGTGCAGAAACATTTAGATGATCTTTTTGCCGGGGTAGGAGAAAGTCAAGAATTATTTGAACTAAAGGAAGAATTAAGCACAAACATAAAAGAAAAAATTTCGGACTATAAAGCCAAGGGAATGGAAGAAGAGGAAGCCTATAAAGAAGCAATCATATCGATGGGAGATTTAAGCGGACTGGTAAACGATATGCGAAAGATTGGCCAGGACAAAGCCAAATCATCCGTTTATACAACAATGACATCCAAAATTTCAACTGCTGGTATTATTGCTGGAGTGCTTTTAATCTTGTTCGGCTTATTAACATCAGCTATGATGTATTTCATGAATGTACCTGGGGTAAGTGTCACAGGACCGGCCATATTTATTGTAGCTGATGGAGCGTTACTAACCTATAGTGTATTAACAAAAGAAACAGTTAAAAGATATGCAATGAATAAGATTCGTGCGGCTCTTTATGCATTAGCCGTAGGGTTAATTTTATTTGCTCTATATACAGCAGCGGCTGCGGAAACAGCGACAGGTGAAATGTTTATTGCTATCGGTGCTTTTATGTTCCTTTTCTTAGCTGGTATCGGGTTATATTTATTTCTTATTTTTACTGGAGGACACAGATGGAAACAATTAAATTAGAAGCTTTCTTATAAAAACAGCCAAGAGCGGTAAATCTTCGGTTTTCTGGTTCTTTTTATTTTGTTATTTTCTCTTAAAAAAATGGGTTTTTGTGAAAAAATCTAAAAAAGAATGAGCTGACATCCTCTTGACATCATTCTAAATTTACAATGATAGTAGCTTCTAAAGGAAAAAACCAGCGTAATGATAGGAGTTGCGCTTGGATTGCGAACCTTATCATGATGTCCTTGTTTTTTCCAATTATTATCTTTTCTTCCATTTTGAAAGTTAGTAATGGATGTTTTCGATTACGTAAGAAGGGAAATAAGCAAGTTAGGAATATTTTCAATTCTAAGGAGGTTTCCGCAAATGAAAGGAATTATTCTTGCTGGTGGAAGCGGCTCAAGATTATATCCAATGACTAAAAGCATATCGAAACAAATGCTGCCTGTATATGATAAACCAATGATTTATTATCCGTTATCTGTTCTAATGCTTTCTGGCATAAAAAATATCTTAATCATTTCAACTCCTAAAGATACGCCGAGGTTTCAAGAATTACTTGGGGACGGCAGCCAATTTGGCATTTCTTTATCCTATAAAGTACAGTCTTCTCCAGATGGACTGGCACAAGCATTTACCATTGGAGAATCTTTTGTAGGTAATGACGATGTTGCTCTTATTCTCGGTGATAACATCTTTTACGGTCAAGGTTTTACGCCACTGCTGCAAAAAGCAGCTAAAAGAAAGTCAGGCGCGACCGTTTTCGGTTATCGGGTAAGTAATCCTAAAAGGTATGGTGTGGTTGAATTTGACAAACAACAGCGTGCCAAGTCTATCGAAGAAAAACCAAAGAACCCGAAATCGGAATTCGCAGTGACCGGACTTTATTTTTACGACAATAAAGTCCTTGATATTGCAAAGGAAACACGTCCTTCCGACCGGGGGGAGCTTGAAATTACAGATGTAAATAAAGCTTATCTGGAAGCCGGTGAGTTGAATGTTGAACTGCTTGGCCGCGGGTTTGCATGGCTTGACACCGGTACGCCTGAAGCTCTTTTTGATGCTTCACAGTTTATCGAAACGGTAGAAAAACGACAAGGCTTTAAAGTGGCGTGCCTGGAAGAAATCGCATATTACATGAACTATGTATCACGTGATGAATTGTTTCAAAGAATTGCTTCTATGAAAAACCATGATTATAAAAAATATTTACTTCGTGTAGTAGATAGAGCCCAGGATTCTGAAAACTGGTACGAAACAAATCAAGATCACCGATTGGAACTGATGAAATAATGAGAAACGTTCAAACCATTCTTGTGACGGGTGGAGCAGGATTTATAGGACTGAATTTTATCACCTATTACGCTAATAAATATCCTGATATCACGATTATTAATCTTGATAAATTAACGTATGCTGCCGATACTGCAGAACTGAAAAAATTAAATGAGCTTTCGAATCACATGTTTGTGGAAGGAGATATATGCGATCGGCAGCTTGTGGAACGTTTGTTTAACGACCATGACATTCAAGGAGTTATTCATTTTGCAGCTGAATCGCATGTAGACCGGTCCATTGATGGCCCGAAGGCCTTTATTCAAACAAACATTAATGGCACTTTCACCCTGCTGGATACGGCAAAAAACTATTGGATGACAGGAGCGGGAGAATTGCGGTCCGGTTACGAATCGGCACGTTTCCATCATATTTCTACCGATGAAGTATACGGATCGCTAGGGGAGACCGGGTTATTTACCGAAAGCTCCCCTTATGCTCCAAATAGTCCGTACAGCGCCAGCAAAGCAAGCTCTGACATGCTCGTTCGAAGTTATCATCACACGTATGGGATGGATGTGGTGACTACCCAATGTTCGAACAATTACGGTCCAAAACAGCATAGTGAGAAACTAATACCCACTATAATTAGAAAAGCATTGCAGCTAGAGCCAATTCCCATTTACGGAGACGGTCAAAATATTAGAGATTGGCTTTACGTATTGGATCATTGTAAAGGCATTGATCTCGTTTTTCATTCCGGAAAAAAAGGAGAAACCTATAATATTGGCGGTAAAAACGAACGAACAAATGTCTACATTGCCAAAAAAATCTGTGAACTTCTTGATAGTATAGCTCCGGAAGCAAAACATGATGCAGAAATAGATAGTTATAAAGAGTTAATTACTTTTGTTGATGACCGGCCCGGCCACGACCGCAGATACGCGGTAGATGCAAGTAAAATTGAAAAAGAACTCGGCTGGCAGTCTGAGGAAAATTTTGAGTCAGGAATACTAAAAACGGTGGAGTGGTATGTCAATCATGCAAAATACTAATCCGCACATTTCAGTTGTAACTCCTGTTTATGGATGCGGCGATTGTTTAATTCAGTTATATAATCGCTTAAAGGAAACCCTTGAAAAAATAGCACCTCACTTTGAAATAATTATGGTCGAAGACAACAGCCCAGATCAATCGTGGAACGTGATACAACAATTGACGAACAAAGACCCTCGCGTCAAGGGAGTCCGTCTAGCCAGAAATTTTGGTCAGCATGTGGCTATCACTGCTGGCCTTGATCAAGCAATTGGAGAATGGGTTGTTGTCATGGACTGCGATCTTCAGGATCAGCCTGAAGAAATCATAAAGCTGTATGAAAAAGCTCAGGAAGGCTATGAAGTGGTGTTTGCCAGAAGGCATGTTCGTCATGACAGCCTATTTAAAAAAGGCAGCTCTAAGCTGTTTTATAAGGTTTATGATTATTTTACTGAAAACAAAACAGATCCAACAATCGCGAACTTTAGCATTTCATCTTATAAAGTAATCAAGAATTTTCAACAATTACGCGAGCAGAATCGAAATTTTCCGTTGTTTATCCAATGGATGGGGTTCGCTACAGCAGCAGTAAATGTGGAACATAAAGAGCGTGCATATGGTTCCTCCTCCTATAACTTATCAAAGCTCATTAACTTAGCTATTGAAGGTATTGTCGCACAATCGAACAAACCCCTGCGGTTATCCATAAAATTCGGATTCCTGCTGTCTTTTGGAGCTGTTTTGTACGGACTGTTTTTAATGTATCAATACTTTTTCATGTTCCAGCCCGTACCTGGCTGGACAAGCATGATGGTTTCCATATATTTTATCGGAGGTTTGATTTTTGCTAACTTAGGAGTGCTTGGCCTTTACATAGGGAAGGTATTTAATGAAGTAAAAAACAGGCCGCTTTATATTGTACAGGAATCGATTGGCTTTGAAGAAAATAACGTAAATAAGACTGCCGGCCATAAAGTGAAAAGAAGCAAATGACATGAAAGGATGCTGCTAGATGATACAGGAGATCATTCGAGAAACACCGTGGGATAAACCTGCACTAGGACTTGACACTTATGAATTGCTGGACCACTCCGAAGAAGCTCTGCAAAAAAGCGAAAGGCTGAAAGGACATTTTACTATCAAAGTAGACCCTTTAGATTCAAAAGAACTTTTACACCAATATGGTTTTTACTATACAGATACCTTGCTTACCCCAGTATGCAAAAAAGACCGTTTTACGCCTTTTGTGGACGAAAAATTAACCTTATTGCCAGATGTAAACAGAGAGGAGATTATAGCAATCTCAAAAGGTGCCTATGATCACGGACGCTTTCATCGTGATTTTAAACTAGAAAGAAACGGCGCTGACCAACGATATGATAATTGGTTAAATCAGTTATACGATGAAGGGAATGTATGGGGTCTTCTTTATGAAGACGACCTCGCGGGATTCTTCGCTTTTTCGAAGAATCAAGTCCTGCTTCAAGCCTTTAAACCAGAATATCAAGGCAGAGGTTTAGCAAAATATTTTTGGAGTCGGGCAGTTAGTTCATTATTTGAAGAGGGACACAAGGAAATTAAAACGTCAATATCTGCTGCAAACCTTGCAATGGTTAACCTGGTTGCCTCTCTAGGGTTTAAATTTGCAGATGCGGTCGATGTTTATCATAAACTTAACAAGTAGCTGCAGAGAGGATTTTTAGATTGGGTTATTTATATATATTTGGCACGATATTTTTCACTGTTTATGGACAAATCATGCTAAAATGGCGGATTTCGAAGTATAGCCGTCTGCCTGATGAGCTTCAGGAAAAGGTATTATTTCTCCTGAAGCTCTTATTTGACCCGCTTATTCTATCGGGGTTTCTTTCAGCATTTGTAGCATCTTTATTTTGGATGGCGGCGATGACAAAGTTTGATCTTAGTTACGCTTATCCCTTTATGAGTTTATCGTTTATGCTCGTATTTTTATTATCTATGTTTTTATTTCATGAAGCTGTTACTGCCCATAAAATAATAGGACTTCTCCTCATCATTGCGGGGATTATTGTAACAAGCCAATCAGCCTGAGTGAATCGCAGTAGGTTCATTCATTTTTTGTTTAGGTAACAAGTTGGCAGTATTCTTGAACATTTTTGCTTTCTAAGGAGGGTACAACCATTGATTCCATTTAATAAACCACCCATAACAGGTTATGAGCAGCAATATTTACACCAGGCAGTCGAAAACGGTAAACTCGCCGGCGATGGCAGCTTCACAAAGTCCTGCAATGAATGGATGGAGGAGTACTTTGATTGCACCAAAGCATTTTTAACTCCGTCTTGTACGCATGCCCTCGAAATGGCAGCTCTCCTTGCCGGAATTGGACCAGGCGATGAAGTGATCATGCCTTCCTATACTTTTGTATCGACTGCAAATGCTTTTGTACTTCGGGGAGCTTCTATCGTTTTTGTTGACATTCGTCCGGATACAATGAATATAGACGAACGATTAATAGAAGATGCAATCACCTCAAAAACAAAAGCAATTGTACCGGTTCATTATGCCGGTGTTGCTTGTGAAATGGATAAAATTTTGTTCATAGCTAAAAAGCATAATCTGACTGTTATTGAAGATGCTGCTCAAGGGGTGATGAGCACATATAAAGGCAGAGCTCTTGGTACGATTGGAGATCTTGGCTGCTATAGCTTTCATGAAACTAAAAACTATACGAGCGGTGAGGGTGGTGCTCTTCTCGTTAACAATCCAGAATGGAAAGAGCGCGCGGAAATTATAAGAGAAAAGGGAACCAATCGGTCGCAGTTTTTCCGCGGACAGGTTGATAAATATACTTGGGTAGATGTCGGTTCTTCTTATTTGCCAAGTGAACTGAATGCTGCTTTTTTATATGCTCAATTCGAACAAGCTGATGCTATTAATAAGGATCGAATAAAGGCATGGAATACGTATTATGAGGAGTTATATCCTTTAGCTGAAGAGGGAAAAGCAGAACTTCCATATATTCCGGCTGACTGTGTACACAATGCCCACATGTTTTATATAAAAACAAAAGACCTCGAAGAGAGAACGGCATTAATCGACTGGCTGAAACAATATGACATTATGAGCGCTTTTCATTACGTTCCGCTGCATTCCTCCGAGGCTGGAAAGCGTTTTGGACGTTTTTATGGAAATGACCGGTTTACTACACGTGAAAGTGATAGACTGCTACGGCTGCCGATGTATTATGGACTTTCTGAAGAAAATGTAAAGTATATAGCGGAGAAAGTTAGGAGCTACTATGCATGTTAAAGGAACGTATAATGCTTATCCTTGGATTCATAGGTTTATTGGTATATCTATCACCGCTTGTTATTTTAGGGGAAGGCTCTCACGTTAGGATTCACGATAATCTTGATTCCAATGTCATATGGTACAAAACGCTGGTGGAAAGCGGGAAGATTTTTGCGGAAAATAATGCTCAGATACCTAATATGATGAATGGTTTGCCGCGGGCTGCTCTGGATTCGGAATGGAATGTATATGTTTTATTATTTTATTTGTTTGAGCCATTTACGGTTTTTACGATAAATACATTTCTCATGCGCTTTATTGCTTTTATTGGGATGTACTTACTGCTGAAAAAACATATATTCCGTAATCAAGAAGTCAGTCCTTTCATCACGGTTGGAGTGACTCTTGGGTTTTCTATTCTTCCCTTTTGGCCATTTGGAGCGCTGAGTATTGCTGGAATTCCGCTCGCTTTATATGCCTTTTTGAATATTAGGAGCCGAGAGTCTTCTTGGAAGGACTGGCTTATTATCGTGCTGATTCCGTTTTACTCGCTTTTAGTATTATCCTTCAGCTTCTTTATCGGTTTAATGGGTGTTCTTTGGCTCACCGATTGGATTAGAAAAAGAAAAGCGAATTGGAAGATGTTCACGGCAATAATATTGATGGGTATCATTTATCTTATGAAGCAATACAGGCTTGTAACGGGAATGTTATTTGGGCAGGATTTTACCCCGCACAGGGAAGAATTCTCTCGCGGCCATAAGAATTTTCCTGACACACTGGAATTATTTTGGGAAAATTTCACCACAGCTCATACTCATTCCGAATCCTTGCATCAGCCTATCATTTTGTACGCTGTTGTTATTGGGTTGATCCTCTTAATAGGAAGCTGGATCAAACATCGATGGAAAAAAGATATAAACGCCTTGCACTTCACTGTTACAGAAAAATTACTTCCGTTTCTGCTCTTCCTTATTGTTATCTTTTCCTTCTGGTATTCTCTTTGGTATTGGGAAGGAATGCGTGTATTAAAAGATGCACATTCGTTGTTTAATACATTTAACTTTGGAAGAGTACACTTGCTAAATGCAGTGCTATGGTACATTATTTTTGCTATTAGTTTAGCTGTTATCAGCAAAAGAATAAGGTATGGTCACTGGCTTGTCCCTGTTCTTATTATTTGTCAGTTAGTTGTTCTGGCAAATGAACACCACGAATTAAAATATAGAAGTATTGATTATCCATCTTACGAGGAATTTTATTCAGAAGGTTTATTTGAAGATATAAAAGACTACATTGGAGAAGATCCAAAAGACTATCGGGTAGTAAGCATTGGGATGCATCCAGCAATAGCCCAATATAACGGTATGTATACGCTTGATATATATGCAACCATGTACCCGCTCTCCTATAAACATCAATTTAGAGACATTATTGCAGGCGAATTGGAGAAAAATGAGTCGTTAAAAGACTACTACGATACATGGGGCGGCAGGGTATATGTGTATCTTGACGAAATAGGAGAAAATTACCTGCTTACAAAGGATAAGGATAAGAAAATAAAAGACTTAGATTTCGGTACCGAAGCTTTTAAAGAAATGGGCGGAGATTATATATTGTCTGCAGCTGAATTAGAAAATGCCGAGGAAAGTAATTTAGAGCTGCTAGAAGTGTTTGAGAACGAAGACTCTCCTTGGCGTATTTTCTTATATGAGCCAGCATCATAAAGAAAAGAACCTCCCGTGCAGCAATAAGATTATCGCGGGAGGTTCTATTATTTACTGTCGTTCCAAAGAAACTCAGCAACGGTTTTATCCACCCCTGTATGTTCATGCAAACCGGAATGTGTTGCTTTTGAGTCATAAAATATTTCTTCTTGATAGTTGTGAGCAGGGACGATATCTTTTATTCCCAGAGCGCTTGCTTTAGATACAAGGCCATCTGACTCTTCGCCGTCATTATTAATGACCCCTGCAATTGCGAGTACGGATACTTTGTCATCAAAATTTTCTTTATTGTGGGCCATATTTTCTAATGCTTCGGAGCGGGGCTGTAAATCTACCGTAGCTGCTCCCGTATTTACATTGAAGTAACTTTTTTGATGGATGCCGGTAAAAGGACTTCCCATTACTACAAGGCGGTCTACTTCTGGATACCTCTCACCTTTATTGTGCAGAAGATAATTAGAGGCAGCTAATCCTCCCATTGAATGGCCTACTAGATTTACTTGTTTTATATCATACGTCTCATGCAATATCATCATAATATTCTGCAGCCAAACCGTTTGGTTAGCTAAACTGGCTCTATTATCTTCAAACAGCACCTGGATTAATGGGTTATTGTCATTAGTAAGCTGTCCCTCTGCTTCCACCTCTCCATCACCATTTATGTGAAATATCTTTCCTCTGGAGCCCCAGCCATTGTGTTCAATTCTCTCTAGCATAGTATTAAAGGAGCCAGGACCTCCTTTAAATCCATGAATAAACAAGGTAGGGGTTATATCGGTGGTATTTTGAGAACTGGTTGTCTGTTCATCTGTAAAAAGAAAAGCAGTGCAAAGAATGACAAATGCCGCGATGATGAAGGTAAATATTTTTTTATTATTAAATAAGATCTTCAACATATTGGCTCCTTCTGCGATGTTCTTACATAATTTTATCATAGTTTCACATATTTTTACTGAGACTTTTGCATTGATTAGCAGACAAAGCATAAATTTCTTACGTTCAGTAAGGTTCATGATATGATAAAGGCAGATCTCAGAAAAAGAAAAAGGGGTACCAGCCAATGACAGCAAACAAGGTTTTAATTCTAACGGCTGTAGAAGCAGAACGTGAAGCGGTGCTGCGCGGCTTACAAGACCATCCTCAATTTGATGTGATAGCAGGCGGGGTTGGTTTAGCAGAAGCAGCAGCAAGTACAGCAATTGCTCTGGCAAAGGAATCATATACAGCAGTGGTAAGTGCAGGGATTGCAGGTGGCTTTCGAGGACAAACGGACCTGGAATCCATCGTTGTGGCGAATGAAATGTGGGGAGCTGACTTAGGTGCAGAAACAAGTAAAGGATTTCAGAGTATAGATGCGTTGGGATTAGGAAGCTCTCGTTATGACTGTGAACCGCTTCTTACCGAAAAGCTAAATACATATATATCCAAGATAGGTCTAAGTACTCAAACAGGCCCGATTTTAACAACGGTTACTGTTACTGGAACATTTGGTACAGCTGAAGATTTGGCAGGACGCATACCCGGGGCAAAAGCTGAAGCAATGGAAGGCTTTGGGGTGGCTGCTGCTGCTAAAAAAATTGGTGTTCCAGCTTTTGAAATACGGGCTATTTCAAATTTTGTTGGTCCTCGGGATAGGGAAAATTGGAAAATAAAAGGTTCGCTTGCCGCGCTGGAGCAGGCAAGTAAAGCTTTACAGGAGGTTTTTTAAATGAATATTGCTTTTTCGCCATGTCCTAACGACACTTTCGTATTTCATGCCCTTGTACACGGATTGATTTCCGATACTCCTTCGTTTAATGTTACGTACGCAGATATTGATAAAACAAATTATTGGGCTGCCAACAGACAAGGACCGGAAGTTATGAAAATATCCTATGCGGCGCTGCCCTGGGTGCTCGATGATTATCGTCTTATTCCTTGTGGAGGAGCGTTAGGCAGAGGGTGCGGACCGCTTGTTTTGACAGCTGATAAGTCAGAATCACCATCAACGATTGCTGGAAAAACAGTGGCGGTCCCAAGTGATCGCTCGACAGCTTACATCCTTTTCCGGCTTTGGACTGCTCAAAACATCCCTGAAGATATCGGTGACATTCGTATAATGCCTTTTGATGAAATTATGCCTGCTGTTCAAAATCGTGAAGTGGATGCAGGTTTAGTAATCCATGAGGCGAGGTTCACTTATCCATCCTATGGACTTCATATGCTTCAAGATCTAGGGGAATGGTGGGAAGAAGACACAGGACTTCCAATCCCCCTAGGCGCAATTATTGCCAAAAGATCAAATAGCATGAACCATAAAAAGCTTACAGAATGGATTCGTGCATCGGTGGAGTATGCCTGGGAGAATCCAGCAGCGTCTCGAGAATATGTCCTTGAACATGCTCAAGAGATGTCTCCGGATGTTGCTGAGTCTCACATTGAATTGTACGTTAATGAATTTACAAGAGACCTTGGTAGGGACGGATATGCAGCTATTGAATCACTGCTCGGGCGCGCAGCAGAGGCAGGACTTGTTCCTTCCTTTAATTTAGAAGCATTAAAAAAATAATAGTTTCTACGGTTCCTTTTTTCAGAAAAGAAAAAGGAGCCATTTTTTTAAGGTTAACCGGTTCGATTTTGGGTATACATACACTATCAACCCGCGTTTTGGAGGAAACTATGCCCTTTCTCATGCAGCCGGAGTAAATATCCCCGCAGCTTATATAGCTTTAGCGCGAGGTAAAGAGTTAAAAGAAGAATGGTTGGATGATGATGCTGATGTGGAACTTGCCCGGCATGATACAGTAGTGAGAATTAATAAAGAAAAAGTAGAGGATGCTCTTAGAGAAAAATCGGAATCTAGATAAAAACCGCATTCTCATGTTTATATATGTGGGGAGCCGGTAAAAGTTTTTAGAATACGAGAGAAAGGATTAGTAAGACAAGGATCGCTCGTATTAGCAGTCATTCTGTAAGGAGGATACTTATGAGCGATACGGAAAAGCTATTAAAAGATTTAATAAAAATTGACAGCTCAACGATGGAAGGAGCTAACCAGGCGGTCGCGTTTTGTGAAAATAGGTTAACAGAACGCGGCCTTCCTGTAAAAAAGTTAGAAAACAACGGGTTTCATATGTTAGTGAGCGAAATAGGAAGCGGAGAAAAAACGGTGGTTTTAAATGGCCACGTAGACGTTGTAAAGGGAAACAAAGAACAATTTTCTCCCTACATTAAAGAACGAAAAATGTATGGCCGCGGTTCTGCAGATATGAAAGCAGGTGTCGCGCTATGATGCAAGTAATGGCTGCTCACGCATACAAGCAGGACCTCAACTCAAAGATTCAATTACAAATAGTTTCCGATGAAGAAACTGGCGGTTTAAACGGCACAAAGTTTTTAACGGAACAAGGTTATTTAGGAGATTTTGTGATTTGTGGTGAACCGACTGAGCTGGGTATTGGGGTTCAATCAAAGGGTGTAATGCAGCTTGTTATTGAAACCATAGGGAAACCAGCTCATGGAAGCAGGCCATGGAAGGTCAAAATGCAATTAAAAAGGCATATCAGCTATATGAAGAAATTCTTAAACTTCCGTTTGCATCAGAAACGGATCCGCCGACGTATAATAACCCTTCAATCAATCTGGCAAAATTAGAAGGGGGAACCGTATACAATAAAGTGCCGGAAAGTTGTAATATGGCAATTGATATTCGATATTTACCAAAACAATCGGCAGATGAAATTTTGCAACAGATTAGAGAAGCTGCAGATGCAAAAATAGATGTTCATATTATTATTAATCCTGTAAAAACAAAAGCAGATAACCCTTATAGAAGCATTGGCTGCTTCCGTAAAGCAAAAGACACAGTTAGAGCGAGCAAACATCTTTGGTCAGCACGGATCATCAGACGGTTAGTTTTTTACCAAACACCATAAACCTGCTGTAGAGTTCGGACCATTTGGCCATAACTGGCATGGTGACAATGAATTAGTTTATTTGGATACGGTACTTGCTTATCAGAATATCTTGCAGGATTTTGTTTTAGAGTTCGCCAATATAGAAGAGAAAGCAGTTCAAAATAAATAATACACTTCTATACAATGGCTGATGGGCTATATGATGCTCATCAGCTTTTTTTAGGAAGGAACGGCTCTGCTGAAGGGGGAGAAAGTGCTGAATCAAAAGGGGAGAGCTGGAGAGTAAGCAGAAGAGCTGAATGAAAGGGAAGAAGAGGTGAATCAAGGAAGAGAGAACTGAAATAAGGGAGAGCAGAGCCGGATCAGAGGGAAAAGCTGAAAATGAAGGCAGAAGAGCTGAATCGAAGGGAAGGAAGTAAAGTTAGCATAAATCGTGGACATGCGAAATTGATCCATGTTTTAATCCTTCTAAACCCTAAAAAAGGACGGATCATCCATGTCAAAAGAAAAAGGGACCAAAAACCATTCTAAAGAGTTTCGAGAGTTTGTCGCGAAACAAGTCATTCAGGACGGGCGTAAGATCACGGAGATGGCCCAGACATTAAATATTCCTTACGGTACGATTAAAAATTGGGTGCAGGGGATGCGAAAAGAATATCGAAAAGCGGAAAACGATCGTCAGGAACAGCTGTTAACCGCCTCTGAATACAAGCAGCTTTATGAAAAAGAGCGACAAGAGAAATTAGAGCTGCAGGAAGAGAATGACATCATAAAAAAGGCGATGCACATCTTCACGCAAGATCAGAAGTAAAGTTCCAATTCATTCATGATCATCGTCATGAGCACACCATTGTGAAGATGTGCCAGGTCCTCGGTGTGTCTAAATCGGGCTATTATACCTTCGTTAAGCGGTTCAGTCGGGAAGAAACAGAGCGCGAAGCTTTCAACCGTCATGTGGATGAGCGTATCCTGTTTCACTATCATGACAATCTCGGGTGTTATGGCAGCCCCCGCATTCATAACGAATTAGTGAAGGAGAATATTCCCGTCTCAGAACGGAAAGTATCTATGCGTATGAAAGAGCTTGATATACGAGCCCGGCCATCCAGCCTGTTTGTGTCCACCACCGACTCGGATCATGACCAGCCAATCTATGAAAATCACCTGAACCGCCATTTCCAGCCGGAAGCTCCGAATCAGGCATGGGCCACAGATATTACGTATATTCACACCGGGGAAGTCAGTATACGTCCAGGGCGTATGTGGAAGCGTTGGAGGAGCAACAGGCGATCATTAGTATGAGCCGCAAAGGAACGCCTTATGACAACGCCTGTGTCGAAAGTTTTTTCGCTTCTCTCAAGAAAGAATACGTGTATCAGCACGTGTTTGAAACGAAGGCGGATGCCATTGCTGCCATTACGTTTTATGTCCAAATTTTATAACCAGAAAAGGAGCCATTCTACCCTGGGATATATCTCCCCGACAGAGAAGGAAAAACTCTATCAAAAGAAACAGGGGACAAGGCGTAAAGTGCATCATGAACTTCGGCGTAAGAGGAAGGGGGCGAGGTTTGATTCGTTCCCCTTATGCGGAGATATCCAGGCGACTCGAAGGAGGTCGCGCGGAAGAAAAGAAATGGCTCAATTTCAAGCCAAATCGTGTCCATTTTATTGACAGAACTCCAGTTTTTTCATACCAAGGGATTGGAACTATGCTTTAATCCAGTAGGCTGCTTCATTCTCAGATGGGGATGGAGGAAACTGATCTCCTTCATTCACTTCAATGGTAGTATTGTCCTGGCGCGCACTGCTGCCATTCACCAGTTTATCTACTTTATAATTGCCGCTTTCTGGTTCTTTTTCTCCTGTTTTAAATTGTTTGTTTGCCATAATAGAAAACTAGCCGCTTGGGATTCTTGCAGGTCTTTGCGTATACTGGATACAGTGTATAAGAAATTAGCTAGAAATGGGTAGCTCTTTTTTTAAAGAACATTTTTTGAGTAGAAAAATTTAAGAAACAGTAGTTGTGTGGTAAGAAGTAAAATATAGGGTGTTTTTAGCGGGTGCCCCTAATGTATTCCGAGCGCCAACAGTAATTAGATTCGTTTACGCTAGCGATTACTGTTGGCGTTTTTTGAATTGGAAGTTCGGCCTCCCTTTTGACCAATTTCTTTATAATGCTCCTGGCCATATTTTTTACTCGTTGTTTCTCCACCTTTTTGGCCAATTTCCTCAAAATGTTCTTGACTGTACTCTTCGCTTGTTGTCTGTCCTCCGCGTTTACCTGCTTCTTCTCTGCTCATTTTGTTTTGTTTTTCCGCCATATAGCTCCTAACCTCCTTTCTGTCGTTTCTATGAAGCTTTACCACCTTCCTTCCTCCATCAAACCTGTAATTCTCTTAATAACTTCCTATTTAACCGAATTGTAAACGTTAGAAACTCGTATTTTACTGTTTCTAACAAGGAAAAAGGGGGAAACAGACCCATAGAAAGGAGGGAAGGCATGTTATCTGCTGATCGAACCAATATCCCTAAGTATGCACGGTCATTTTGGCTGCAAAACGAAAACCTTCCAACTTTTCCACCTTTACAAGAGGGTATGGCTGTACATGTCACTATCATTGGAGGTGGCGCTGCAGGAATAACAACGGCATATTTGCTGGCAAATGATAACCATGAACGAGGAAGAGGACGAAATGAGGATTCACCCGAACAACAAATAAAAAGGGATAAGAAAGATAAAAACTTAGACCTGCAGAGTCAGGTCGGTGATAACCTTTCGAGTAAAGAAAGTGAAAAAATCAGGATGATTTCACAAGTGTTTTCTCATTAAAAAATATTTTTGCGGCCTATCCCTTCTAGGAAAGAAAGCTGATATAATTTATTATAGAATTTAGCTTTTTTCATTCTGCTATAGCGAGGATGAAATAAATAGATGATGTGTGGTGGATTATGCAGAATAATATCAAACATGAAAAATATGATGTGAACCTTTTTTTTGTGCTTTTTTTATTTGCCGTGGCCAGCTGCTTATACATATATAACGCACAGGAAATGGCTCAATATGAAACAAATTTTGTAATAAGGCAAGCGGTATTTTTTATTGTTGCCTTTGCTATTGCCTTTGTTGTCTTGCATTTTGATTTTGAATATTATACTTATTTGTCCTGGTTTTTATATGGCTTTGGTCTTACTTTATTATTATTTTTAGCCGTGGCACCTGCTTCCATTGCTCCTCCAAGTAAAGGAGCTGTAAGATGGTTTGAATTTCCGGTGATCGGTTCGTTTCAACCGTCCGAATTAATGAAGATATTTGTTATTCTTGTTTTAAGCAACCTTATTAATAAGCACAATTTACAATACAGCCATTCCTTGTCTAACGACTTGAAACTCCTTGCAAAGATGGCAGCAGTAATCATTCCGCCGGTTCTGCTTCTTGTCAATCAGCCTGACATGGGCATGGTGATGATGACACTTTCTATATTTATAGCATTAGTGATTGTTTCAGGCGTTTCCTATAAGATTATAACGGTGTTGATTGGCGGTCCTATCTTAGGAGCAGCAGGATTTATATTTGCTTTTTTCCGTTTTCCTGGTTTTGTTGAACAATATATATTTTCTAATTTATCTCCTTATCAAGTAAGACGTTTTTACGGCTGGTTAAACCCGTTTGAATTTGTAGACGAAGGATACCAGACGGCGCAGGCTCTTACTCTTATTGGTACAGGGAGAATGTTTGGCTCTGATGCAGATGTTTACTTACCAGAAGCGCACACCGATTTTATCTTTGCTATTATTGGCCACACCCATGGTTTTGCTGGTGCAGCCTTTGTCATTACGCTGTATTTTCTCCTTTTGTATATGATAATCATGACAGCTATAAGGTCCCATAATCCATTCGGCACTTATATCTGTGCTGGCATTGCCGGAATGCTGGCTTTTCAAGTTTTTCAAAATATTGGTATGAACATAGGGCTGCTCCCAGTTACAGGCTTCACCCTTCCGCTATTAAGCTACGGAGGAAGCTCTCTTGTTACGACCATGCTTGCAATCGGGCTGGTAATGAGTGTCCGGTATCATCGTGAAACCTTTATGTTTTCTACTTCGGATCAATCAGGCAAACAAAAAAAAGCAAGATTTTAAGAAGACCTCATGGGCAGCTAATGCTCATGAGGTTTCATTATATACAAGGATACCTGTATATTTACTCCTATACCTTATTACAATATCCGCATGATAGTGTTTTTTCGTTCCAAAAAAACAGGAAAAGCACAAGAAATAAAGAAAACAAGATTCAGGACTCAAAGAAAGGTGGATAGAAAATGACCTATTTTCATGAAAATAAAATCCAGGAGACCCTAAGAAAACGTACGGTGACATTATCAGACGGTACTAAGCTTCCTTGTTTAGGACAAGGGTCATGGCATATGGGCGAAAAACCTGGAGCAAAGGCCAAAGAAGTAAAAGCATTACAGATAGGCATAGACTTAGGTATGACTTTAATAGACACAGCGGAAATGTATGGAGAAGGGGGATCCGAGCGTGTTGTAGGAGAAGCAATACACGGCCGTCGGGACAACGTTTTTTTGGTTTCTAAAGTATATCCCCATAATGCCGGTGCCGAAACAATTAAAATAGCTTGTGAAAACAGTTTAAAACGTATGAATACAGAGTATTTGGATATGTATCTCTTGCATTGGCGGGGAGGAATCCCTCTAGAAGAGACGATAGAGGGAATGGAGGCTCTGCGAGCAGAAGGTAAGATTAAAAGATGGGGTGTCTCCAATTTTGACACTAATGATATGGAAGAATTATGGAATAATGAAAATGGCTCGAGCTGTGCCACAAACCAAGTTTTATATCATTTAGGTTCAAGAGGGATTGAGTTTGACTTGCTGCCCTGGCAAAGAGAGCATCGTATGCCGGTGATGGCATATTGTCCATTAGCTCAAGGCGGTACATTGAGGAAACAATTAACCACCCATCCTGTTATAAAAGAGGTTGCTGAGAATTATCAAGTAAAACCATTACAGATTGCCCTTGCCTGGACGATAAGAAACAATCACATTATTTCTATTCCAAAAGCTGTTCAAGAGCATCACGTGATAGAAAATGCAGCAGCCGCTGGAATCGAACTAACAAAAGAGGAAGAGAAAAAACTGGATGAAGCATTTCCACCGCCATCAAGAAAAACACCCCTTGATATTATATAATGAATTCTTTAACGAGCTGTCTAGAAAATCAATAGGCAGCTCTTTGATTCATCTCTTCTGCCCTGACTTTCAGCTTATCCCTCTTGATTCGGTTCTTCTTTCTCTTAATTCAGCTCTTTTCTTTCGGGATTCAGCACTTCATGTCTTTGATTCAGCTCTTATACGTTGGTTTTCAGCTCATCCCTCTTGATTCGGTTCCTCTCTCTTAATTCAGCGCTTATTCCCTTTGACTTAGCTCTTCTATCTAGATTTTAAGCTCTTCCTCCTTTTGATATTTTTCAACAATAACGGGTTGACGAAGAAAGCGAAGTGATTTATATTCTTTAAATAGGAATAATTACGATTTGAAAATTCGCCTTATTGGAGGAGAACTTTTATGAAGAAAATCCCTGTAACAGTGTTAAGCGGGTATCTGGGTGCTGGGAAGACTACTGTTTTAAATCATATTTTGACAAATCGTGAAGGGCTCAAGGTTGCTGTCATAGTCAATGACATGAGTGAAATTAATGTAGATGCAGGATTAATTGAAAGAGGTGGTTTTAAGCGGTCAGAAGAAAAAATGGTGGAGATGTCGAATGGATGTATATGCTGCACTTTAAGAGAAGATTTGTTGATTGAAGTGGACAAGTTAGCAAAACAAGGAAACATTGACTACATCGTTATCGAATCTTCCGGAATAAGTGAGCCGATACCAGTAGCTCATACTTTTAGTTATGTAGATGAAGAAATGGGTATTGATCTGACTCTATATTGTGAGCTGGACACCATGGTTACAGTTGTGGATGCTAATCGTTTTTGGGAAGATTTTTCTTCAGGTGAAACATTGTTAGATCGAAAACAGCAAATAAGTGAAGAAGACGAACGTGAAGTAGTGGATTTACTAATTGATCAGGTGGAGTTTTGTGATGTTCTCCTCTTAAACAAAAACGATATGGTTCCTGAACAAGAAAAAGAAAAATTAAAAGCATTTCTTCAAAAGCTCCAGCCGGAAGCTAAAATAATTGAAACCACTTATGGAAAAGCAGCAATTAATCAATTGCTTGGTACAGGATTATTTCAATTTGAAAAAGCTAGTGAGTCTGCTGGCTGGCTAAAAGAACTAGAAGCGGAAGAACATACTCCGGAAACAGAAGAATTTGGAATCTCTTCATTTGTGTATAGAAGAAGAGAACCGTTTCACACGGAAAGGTTAAAAGAATGGTTTGAGCATTATCCGAAAGAAATTGCCAGAGCTAAAGGAATTGCATGGCTTTCCACTTATAACGACATGGCTTTTATGCTTTCTCAAGCAGGTTCTTCAATTACTTTAGAATCTATTACGTATTGGGTTGCTTCTCTCCCAGAGGCAGAAAAATGGGAATCTATTCAGCAAGAACCAGAGGTTAAAACAGAATTAGACACCTTCGAATATGGAGATCGCAAAACAGAACTTGTCTTTATAGGAGTAGGTATGGACATTTCAAAGCTTGAAGAAACGTTGGATCAGTGTCTTCTCCAACCAGAAGAGATCGAGGATTGGAAAATAAAATTAAAAAACGAAGACACCCAAGCATTAACAACAGATTTGTAAAAAGATGCTTTTTATTAATATTAATTAATCGTAATGATTACGTTTAATAAAGGAGGAAATACTGTGGCAAAAAAATCAAAAATAGCAAAAGAAAAGAAACGACAAGCAATGGTAAAAAAGTATGCAGAGAAGCGAAAAGAATTAAAAGAAAAAGGGGATTATGAAGCCTTGCGGCACCTCCCGCGAGATTCTTCTCCTACTAGGCTGCAAAATCGTTGTGAAGTAACAGGAAGACCTAGAGGATATATGAGGAAATTCGGGATGTCTCGAATTACTTTCAGAGAGCTGGCTCATAAAGGACAGATTCCAGGAGTGAAAAAATCCAGCTGGTAAATAAATGAAAAAAGGAGGAGCATGCTTTGTTTAAGTGGGTAATCGTGGGAGGAGGCATTCAAGGGTGCACGGCGGTTTCGTTTTTGATAAAAAACGGAATGGTAAAGCCTAGAGATTTATTAATTAATGATCCTCATCCTTTTCCATTGTATAAGTGGAAAAGGATTACTAGTAAAATCGGAATGGATTACCTTCGTTCCCCTTCTGTGCATCATTTAGACACCGATCCATTCAGCTTAGAAAAATATGCAAAGAAATCAACATGCCCCTCGCCCTTTTTGGGCAGGTTTAATAGACCAAACCTGCGTATGTTTAATGATCATTGTGATACGTTATTTGAACAAATTGAAATCGGGCTCTGTTGGTGTGAAGATAAAGTAATGAACCTTGATTCTATACATGGTCGATGGCTGATTTCTACAGAAAAGGGCAAAGTTATTGAAACGGAAGGTGTTGCTTGCGCTAGGTATAAACGATCAGCCGCATTACCCAGAATCGATAAAGTCTATATATAAGGAAAGGCCTAACCAGGTCTACCATATATTTAATGAGCATTCCCCTTCACATGAAAAGTGAGCTGGTCCCTATGCAATTATTGGAGGAGGAATTTCGGCAGTACATCTTGCTGTTCGTCTTTGTGAGGCAACAAAAGAAAAAATAACATTAATGAAACGTCATCCATTTCACATTCACCCGTTTGACAGTGACCCTGGATGGCTGGGCCCAAAAAATATGACCAAGTTTAAAAAATTAAGGATCTTACAAAAAGAAGGTCAGTAATCAAAAAAGCCCGCCATCGTGGATCGATAACTAGGAATCTCTTTATCGAACAAAAAAGAATGAGAGATAAGGGACAACTCGACATTATTACGGACCAAATTGAAAACGCTCATGTAGAAAAGGACACAATAGAATTAGTTTTACATACTGCACCATCTAAAACAGCACGCTCCAGTCGTTAACCAAAAGCTGGAGTGGGCGCCTGGCTTACATGTCGCAGGAGCACTTGCTGAACTGGAATTAGGGCCGGTATCAAGAAACATTGCCGGAGCCAGAAAAGCAGCCAAAATAATCTCCTCTCTGTAGGATTTCGGTAACAGCCGAAAAAGATCATTCCGTGTAATAACATATTCTTAATTGACTATGTGAATAGGATGAAAACAATGATGAACAGGAATTAACATGACAGCATTCTTATTTTCATGAGATGGGTAAGTTGCTGCAAAAGGCGGCGTAGCACAGGTTACAAAGGCATTATCCAACGAATGGGCATTACATAATATCAATGTCAATGCCATTGTCCCAGTTTACATCGTGACAGACATGAATATGGCATTAATTTATGATGAGAGCAGAAATAAACAGATATTGGACAGAATTCCGGCCGACCGCTGAAGAAACCCGGAGGATTTCGAAGGTACAGTCGTTTACTTGGCTTCTGATGCTTCAAGCTATGTACACGGTCACTTGCTGGCGGTAGACGGCGGCTGGTTAGGAAGGTAATATTTAAATAAGATAAGGAATAAACGACTGCGGTGGTAATAAGCAGTCGTTTTTTGGTTGTTTATATAGAAAGGTAAATCAATCAGCAGTCAATGGAAGCATATAAAGGAATATGCACACATGTGTTGAATTTTAATTAAATCATGTTGGAAGGAGCATTTACCGTGGAGGACTACAGAACCCAGCCAAACGGAGTCTTTAAATCAGTGTGCTCGCTCGATTGTCCCGATCAGTGCGGCCTTCTTTTACATAAAAAAGAGGGGAAAATCAAAAAAGTAGAAGGGGACCCAGAGCACCCTGTGACGAAAGGTGCGATTTGCAATAAAGTCCGTCATATGACAGAGCGTATATATGATGAGAAGCGTATAGGACATCCACTAAGACGGATTGGCCCAAAAGGAGAAGGAGTATTTGAGCAGATTAGCTGGGAGAAAGCGATTAATATTATCGCTTTGCATTGGAAAAAGCTTATTAAAAAGGAAGGGCCTGAGAGTATTCTGCCTTACAGCTTCTATGGAAATATGGGCCGTATCAGTGCGGAAGGAATGGATCGGCGTTTTTTTCACCGTCTTGGAGCAAGCAGGCTCGAGCGTACGATTTGCTCATCAGCTGGGGCAGCCGGTTACGGTTTTACAATGGGAGGAAGCTTTGGAACAGATCCTGAAGATACGGTACATGCGAAGCTTTTTATCATGTGGGGAATTAATGCAGTCAGTACCAACATGCACCAGGTAACACTAGCCCAGCAGGCAAGAAAAAAAGGAGCAAAAATAGTAGTAATTGATGTTCATAAAAACCAGACCGGACGCTGGGGAGATTGGTTCATTCCTATAAAGCCGGGAACAGATGCGGCGCTGGCTCTAGGAATGATGCATATCCTATTTGATGAAGACTTAACAGATGAGAGCTTTTTGAAAAAGTATACAGTTGGGTATGAAGAGCTTCGTGAACATGTCAAAGCATATGATCCATATACAGTTTCCGAAATTACCGGGGTATCCGTTGAAAGTATTTATGAACTGACACGTCTGTACGGCCAAACCACACCTTCCTTTATTCGTATTGGAAACGGCATTCAGCATCACGATAATGGAGGAATGTGTGTCCGTACCATCGCTTGTTTACCAGCATTGACCGGTCAATGGCTTCAGAAAGGCGGTGGTGCTATTAAAGGAAATGGTTCGGTAATCCAATTCAGCCAATTTGCACTTCAAAGGCCGGATCTTTTAGAGAAAAAGTCAACCCGTTCTATTAATATGAATGTCATAGGCAAGGAGCTTCTTGAGCGCAAAGAACCTCCCATTCGATCGCTTTATGTATATAACAGTAATCCTGCTCTTGTTGCTCCGGAATCGAGGAAGGTACGAGAAGGACTCGAAAGAGAAGATCTCTTTACCGTTGTACATGATATGTTTGTGACCGAAACGGCCAAATATGCAGACATCATTCTTCCTGCATCTTCCAGTTTTGAAACTACAGACTTCTATACTTCCTATTGGCACCACTATATGCAATTGCAGCGTCCAGTTATTGAAAATTACAAGGAAAGTAAATCTAATTCAGAGGTATTCCGAATACTAGCAGAATCTCTTGGTTATAAAGAAAAAGAGCTTTTTGACACGGATGAGTCTATGATTCAGCAGGCACTTGAAAACCCGAAACGTGCAAACGTGGAATGGTCTTCCCTTAAGCAAAATCATTATGGTAAAGCACCTCGACCTGCTACGGTTTTAGATGAACTTTCCACCCCGAGCGGGAAAATAGAGCTATATTCAAAAGTGCTCGAAAAACTGGGCCATCCGCCACTGCCAACATATATTCCGCTTAAAGAGGAAAATGAACCTTATTTATTTGTGCCTGGGCCGAATCACAGTTTCTTAAATTCTACTTTTTCTAACAATGAAAAGCATAAAAAGCTGGAGAAAGGACAGGTGATCCATATTAATAAAAAAGATGCTGAAGCCAAAGGTATAGAGGATGGAGATATAGTGAAAATTTGGAATGAAAGAGGGGAATGCAAAATAGCAGCATCAGTAGGTGAAAATGTACTTCCCGGTGTGGTAGTTAGCCAGGGTTTATGGTCAGATGAAGAAGGAAGCCCCCGCAATGTAAATGCCCTAACACCGGAACGCCTGTCAGACATGGGAGGCGGAGCTACCTTCTTTTCAGGACGGATTCATATGGAGAAGGTTTAAATGATTTGGTAAACTTTTATAAAATAAATGGAAACGGGGCTCTAATATGAGTAATAAAGAAATTCGCTGGAAACAAAGGTTCGAAAACTTTCAGAAGGCATATGAACTGCTTGAAAAATATACGAAATCAAGTCCAAAAACTGAATTAGGAGAGCAGGAGTCATTCAATTCCCAGGGTTATAATGTTAAAAGCCCTAGAGATGCAATTAAAACAGCGGTTCAAATGGAAATTATTAAGAATGGATATATTTGGATGGATGCATTGTCCAATAGTAATTTAACCACTCACACTTATGATGAAGCAATGGCAGAGAAAGTTATTTCTTTAATTATGAATCATTATTTCCCGGCAATAAAAGAATTACAAAAAGCTTCTTTTTGGAACAGGTCTTTTTTTCATTTGGCCTAGAGAGGAAAAGCCGGAAGTGACCCTGGAAGAGGCAGTAAATGTAACAGAACTGCACCCTGTCGTGGAGGAAAAAAACAGGAATTCATACAACGCTCAGAAGAACAAGGCATAAACATAGTAATTACAGATGAATATCGTTTTGTTGAGGAACAAAACAATTTATTTGCGCAAGGACGTTCGGAACATGGGAACGTAGTCACCAACGCAGAAGGCGGCGAATCGTATCATAATTATGGTTTAGCCATTGATTTTGCATTAGAAAATGATAACGGAGAAATTACTTGGGATACTGAATATGATGGAAATGGAAACGGCAAATCGGATTGAATAGAAGCAGCAAAGATTGCAAAGGAACTTGGTTTTGAATGGGGAGGCGACTGGCCGGGATTAAGAGATTACAGTCATCTTCAGTTAGACACGGATTTAGTATTCGACAACTTCAAATGCAGTCTAATGTTAATAATTAATAACAGCAATAAATGCAAAAAGCCTCTTAAATAAAAATTTTCTAAGAGGCTTTTCCTTTTATTCAGCAATTCTAGAAGCCAAACCCTCCACCTTTATTGTTGCCGTACCACCAGGCGGCTCCAATAATAATGATCAAAATGAACAGCAGAATGACCAGTGCTATTCCGCCCCCATAACCATATCCCGGCCCGTGTCCATAGCCTCCGACATAACCCGCTTTGGTACCAAAATCGTTTCCAAATCCGAATCCAGGGCCATTACCCGGCCAATTACCAAACCCATTCCCGAGTCCATATCCAGGGATGTTGCCCGGTCCATTGCCAAGACCGTTTCCGAGCCCGGTACCTGGACCATTGCTTTGCCTGCTCCTTAGTCCGTGCCCTCCTACAAAACTCAATCCAATCTCTCCTTAAGCAAAATTAGGTACCTATATATGTGTATGTATCTAAGAGTGAAGAGGTTAGGCTGCAGTAAGTGGAGGTAAAGCCAATAAGGACATCCTTAAAAGTTATGAAAAAGAGCGAAAGGACTTTGCACTGCTGTTAGTTTCCTCAACAGACAGGGTTTTTAGGTTTGTCGTACAGCAAAACAGGAGAGGACAGCTTCTTCGAAAGTTTGCTCCCGGCCTCATAGGTATTATTTTAAAGGAATAAAAAACTTCGAAGAACAGTATTTAATGTTATTTCTCAGATTCGTATAAACTACCGGAAAAGTATGATAAGTAAAGGAAAAGCCGGAAGAATCAGCAGCGGGGATCGGCTGCCATGGTTACAACAAGAAGAAGAAAATAACTATGACATGCTAAAAATGATGGATTGGAAATACATGTTTATGGGAAAGGGAACCAAACACTGAAAAACTATGCGAGAACCAACCAAAATTCTTTTGTTTGAATTTTCCTGGACTAAAAAAGCAAAGAGTGCTGGCTTTAAAAAAAATGCTCTTTACCTCGTATGACCAGATGGCTATATTGCATTCATAGAACCAAAACAAGAAATGGATAAAGTCAGTAAATACTTAATACAACACAACATTAAGCCAATCAATCAAACGTTTGATTAAATAAAAATCACAAATTTTTTAAAGAGAAAGGTATATTTCCTATTAATATTGAAAGAATAATAGATACACCAATGAGGAGGGAAAATAATGAATAAAACAGAACTTATTAATCAAGTTGCTGAGCAATCCGGACTGAGTAAAAAAGATACAGAGGCTGCAGTCAATGCAACTCTTGAAAACATTGAAAAATCATTAAAATCCGGTGAAAAGGTACAACTAATCGGCTTTGGAAATTTTGAAATTCGTGAAAGAGCTGAACGAGAAGGACGTAACCCGCAAACAGGCGAAACAATTAAGATACCTGCTTCAAAAGTTCCTGCTTTCAAACCAGGAAAACAGTTAAAGGAAGCTGTTAACTAGACAGCTGACAGGAGCCGTCTCAAATGAGGCGGCTTTTTTTTGGATATTCAAAGCGGTCTTCTAAATTTTTCATCTTGTGAGCATAAGAGAAGCCATTTCATTTCTTTCTGTGCTATACTTTTTTATAACTGTAGAAATTGTAAGATTTTGGATCACATTAACAACATTAGAAAAAGGAGCGATTCCATGGAATTTGTAACACTGAATCATGGGTTGAAAATGCCTCAACTAGGATTTGGGGTATGGCAGGTAGAAGAGGAAGCAGCAACACCAGCTGTAAAAAAAGCACTTGAAACAGGTTATCGTTCCATTGATACGGCAGCTATCTACAAAAATGAGCGCGGTGTAGGCAAAGCGATCAGTTTGTCAAACATTCCAAGAGAAGAATTATTTATTACAACAAAAGTGTGGAATGCAGACCAAGGCTATGATAATACCCTTCAAGCATTTGATACCAGTCTTGAAAAGCTTGGTCTTGATTATATTGATCTTTATCTTATTCACTGGCCGACCCCAGAATATGATGACTACATAGAGACGTATAAAGCCATGGAAAAGCTCTACCAGGACGGCCGAGTAAAGGCAATCGGTGTCTGCAACTTTGATATAGATCATCTCCAGCGCCTGTTAGATGAATGTGACGTAAAACCGGTCTTGAACCAAGTGGAGTGCCATCCGTATCTTGCACAGCAAGAATTAAAGGAATTCTGCAAGAAGAATGATATTTACGTAGAAGCATGGAGTCCTTTGATGCAGGGAGGGGATGTTCTTAATAATAAGGTTATAAAAGAATTATCTGAAGCTCATCGCAAAACACCAGCTCAAGTTATTATCCGCTGGCATTTGCAAAATAAATCTATTGTTATTCCAAAATCAGTAACTCCTGTCCGCATTGAAGAAAATTTTGATGTATTTGATTTTGAATTAAGCAGCGAAGATATGAGTAAAATTAACAGCTTAGACCGTGAAGAACGGAAAGGTCCGAAGCCAAGCGAAATGAATATGCGTTAGGAAATCATGGGGCACTGTCCAAAAGTCGATAAGTTATAGACTTTTGTGGCAGGCCCTTTTTGTTTGGATTGGTACATGAAAATTGTTTCCGTTAATGCGTTCTTAAAATGGATTTTTTCAGAATTAGAGGACAACGCTTTCAGTAAACGTGTAGGCCTAAATGATTAGTAGTAAGAGATCCGGTTTTATCTTCCAATCTTAGTAACTATCTGTAGTACAGCACTGTATTATTTCTATTGTTTAAATATTTTGTCTTTTCATGTAAGCAGAATTTTTTTCAATCATGTCGTAATTTGCTATATTTTATATAAAGAAAAATTTCATATTTTCTTTTTAAGAAGCATTCTTTATTAGAGGTGGTGATAAAAAATCATTGACAAAACAGGGATTAAGGCAAAAAATACAATTTAAAATAAGAATCAAATTAAAATAATTATAAATTAGTATTGATTTTTCATTTATAAGTGTTATTATAGATTCATAGAAAAAATAATGAGGTGATCTTGCATGAGTAAAAATAATAAACATCTCACAACAAGCTCAGGTGCCCCGGTTGGAGACAATCAACATTCGATTACATCTGGGTCTAGAGGCCCAACTTTAATCCAGGATGTACATTTGTTGGAAAAGCTTGCGCATTTTAACCGTGAACGTATTCCGGAACGAGTAGTTCATGCTAAAGGAGCAGGCGCACACGGGTATTTCGAAGTAACAAATGATGTAACCAAATATACAAAAGCAGACTTCCTCAACGAAGTCGGAAAAAAAACACCGATGTTTATTCGGTTTTCTACCGTAGCAGGAGAAGCGGGTTCTGCGGATACGGTGCGTGACCCTCGCGGCTTTGCGGTGAAGTTTTATACAGAAGAAGGAAATTATGATTTAGTAGGAAACAATACACCTATTTTCTTCATAAGAGATGCTATTAAGTTTCCAGATTTTATCCACACTCAAAAACGTGATCCGCGTACACACTTGAAAGACCCTAACATGGTTTGGGATTTCTGGTCACTGTCGCCGGAATCTCTGCATCAGGTCACATACTTACATGGGGACCGTGGTCTGCCGGCAACTCTTCGTCATATGAATGGTTACGGAAGCCATACATTTAAATGGGTAAACGCAAAAGGGGAAGCCTTCTGGGTAAAATATCACTTTATCAGTGAGCAAGGTGTCAAAGCATTGGATGAACCAGTGGCCGATCAGCTGGCAGGAGAGAATCCTGACTATCATACAGAAGATCTTTTCAATGCTATCGAAGAGGGAAATTTCCCGGCATGGAGACTGTATGTACAAATTATGCCGTATGAAGATGCAAAAAAGTATAAATGGGATCCATTTGACGTAACCAAAATTTGGTCCAAAAAAGATTATCCGCGGATTGAAGTAGGGCGCATGGTGCTTGACCGCAACCCTGAAAACTATTTTGCGGAAGTAGAGCAGGCTGCATTTTCACCTGGTCATTTTGTGCCAGGAATTGAAGCTTCCCCGGATAAAATGCTGCAAGGACGTTTGTTTGCATACTCCGATGCTCTCCGCTATCGCGTTGGGGCGAACCATGAACAGCTACCTATTAATCGTCCTATCAGTGGAACAAACAACTATCAGCGTGATGGGTACATGAGAGCTGATGGGAATGGCGGCGGTTCTGTAAACTATGAACCTAACAGCTATGATGGACCGAAAGAGTCGGAAGAAGCTAGAATTAGTCCATTCGAAGTTACAGGCCAAGCAGACAGTGTAAACTATGATAGTGAAGACCATTACACGCAAGCCGGAGATCTTTTCCGTCTGATGAGTGATGATGAAAAAGATCGTCTCATCAATGCTGTGGTAGGCCATATGAAACCAGTAAAAAAAGATGAAATCAAGCTTCGCCAAATTAAGCATTTTTATAAAGCAGATCCAGAATACGGCCGCCGTGTTGCGGAAGGACTTGGATTAGATGTTCCAGAAGAACAGGAAGTTTAAAAACAACAAATAAATTTGATTCTCTCTTTATTCTCTAAAAAAACGGGCATCCGCTGCTAGAAAGCCGGATGCTCGTTTTACTTACATATCAGGTACTTTTCTTTAATTTCCTCCATCCCGACCGCGTTAAGATCCTTACAAAAAAGTAGGCCGCTTGTTTACGGCCTATCCTTGTCACATTCACTCATCTGAAGAAAAGAGTGTTTCTTTTAATTTGTTTATATCATTTGTTTGCTGTTTTATTTCTGCTTCTAATTGATGAATCAATTCTTCGCTTTTCTTCAAGTTATCACCATAATCATTTATTTTTACAATCAACTGTTCAATTTGATGTTCCAATTCTTCAAGGCTTTCTGTATTATCTGTGTCCTTCTCCGAAAATTCTTCGGTTTTATCCATTGTAAAATGTGTAATTTCATCTTTTAATTCATGGATTTTTCCCATCATTCCTTCGTGCAGAGATTTAAAATGAGCGATTTCCTCTTTATATATTTTATTTTCCTCCGTTGTATGGGTATATTTATTTTGAACTTCAAGTTTTGCTTTTTCTGCTTGTTCAAGCTTATCAGAAACATTTTCGAATTGACTTTTTAAGTCTGTTTTTTTGGACATTTCCCGTTCGAGAAACTCGTTTAGGCGCTGCATCTCTTTTTCTTTGTTTGCAAGTTCATTTTTGTAATGTGCCGTCTCTTCTTGTAGGTTATGAATAGAAGAGAGGTGGTTCTCCGTTCCCTTCTTCAAGTCTTCGATTTGGGCGGAAAGCTGTTGATTGTCTTCCGAAGTTTGGTGGAATTGCTGCTGTAGTTCTTGTTTCTCTTTTTCGACTTGTTCTAGCTGGTAAGAAAGGTTATTGGCCTGGTGCTGCAAATTTTCCCGGCTATCATTTTCTTGCTGGAGCAGCTCGTTTAACTGTTGAATCTCCTCTTCTTTGCTTGCCAGTGTGTTTTTATAATTCTTCATCTCTTCCTGGAGGTAATGAATAGAAGAGAGGTGTTCATCCGTTTCCTTCTTCATGTTTTCCATTTGAGCTGTAAGCTGTTGATTGTCTTCCGAAGATTGGTGAAATTGCTGCTGCAATTCTTGTTTCTCTTTTTCGACTTGTTCTAATTGGTAAGAAAGGTTATTGGCCTGATGCTGTAGATTTTCCCGGTTGTCATTTTCTTGCTGGAGCAGCTCGTTTAACTGCTGGATCTCCTCATCTGTATTTGCCAGTTTCGTTGAATTCTCCTTTAACTCTTCCTGCAAGCTTTGAATAGAAGAGAGATGGTTTTTCGTTTCCGTTGTCATGTCTTCGATTTTTGAAGCAAGCTGTTGATTTTCCTCTGAAGACTGCTGTAATTTATTCTGTAGTTTTTGTTTCTCTTTTTCCTTTTGTTCTAATCGGTAAGATAGTTGATTAGCATGGTGCTGCAAGTTTTCTTTCTCGTTTTTTTCCTGCTGGAAAAGCTCGTTTAATTGCTGCAACTCATTTCCTTTGCTTGCAAGTTCTTCTTGTAAGCTTTTGATAGTAGTATTCGTTTCTTTAGTTAAATCCTCAATCGAAGCTTCAAGCTGGTGATTCTTTTCCTTTAATTCTTTGTTCGATGAATGTAAATAACCGATTTCTCTTTTGAATGTTTTATTTTCTTCCGCTGCTGTTAGAAATTCATGATGCAGTTCATTTTTATCTTGCTCTAATTCTTTTTGTTGATCCTCCGTTTGTTTTAAGCGATAAGAAAGGTTCTCCACTTTATTTTTTAACTCTTTATTTTGGGATTCTTCATTTATTAAATTATTTTCTGACTCTTGTAGTTTTTTTTTATACTCCTTCAGCTCTTTCTGTAAGCTTTGAATGGAGGAGGCTTTATTATTGACTTCCTGATTTGTTTCCTCAAGCTCTGTAGAGAGACGCATATTTTTCTGTTCTACGTCGTCCATATTTCTTAGTAATTTGAGATGCTGTTTTTCAATGTTATTTAATTTTTCTTGTAATTCTTTATATTCTTTTTTTCTCTCGTTTAATGATTTAACGTACCTTATATTTTCGGTTTTCAGATCTTTTATATCTTCTGCTAACTGTTTATTTACATTTTGTAAGTTTAAAATAACATTTTTCTTTTCATCCACTTTTCTCCGCTTCATTTCTTCAAATTGCTGTTTCTGGTACTCCATTTCTTCTTTTAATTGTTCATTTTCAAAAATTAACTTTTTTACCTGGTTGTACTTAGGGTTATTTTCATATTCTCTTACCCTAGCTCTGTATTTCTCAAGTTCTGATTTATAGTGGATAAGCTTTTGCTGGAGCTGAAATTCATCTTTATGATAAACCTCAGCTTGGGAAGTTGGTTCATTGTTCATTTAGGTAATCCTCCTTTAAATCATTTCTGAACGCTTAACCGCCTTATTTATATGTATGGTAAACAGGCATGTAATATTTAGAAAAACTTGGCTGATTGCCAAGTTATTATGTGCCCTGATTTTTCTACAAGTTCCGCACGTAAAAAAAGCCTGTGAATCAATCGATTCACAGGCTCAATCTTCAGTCTGGATCTGAAGAATTCATTTTCCGTTCTATACTCATGTTGGACGCGGATAAAGGATATGAAAGTATAATATAATAACAGACCAATTAAGGGTAAAACATATAGAAATAGTAATAATAATATAAATAAAATAAAAGCGGATAATGAAGGGTAATATAAATAAATTATAAAAGCGAACCAAATATTGAACAATTATTTGTTAATGTTCATGGGGTTTTAACCCATCACCTCCTCTACTTACTTCATATTATGGAAAAGAAAGAATAATGATAAGACCTTTAACTATGTTTATTAAATTTAACGTAAATGCCCACTCAATTCACAAATCGAGATTTATAATGAAGATTGTAGTTTGACGTAATATACTACAGTTAAGTAAGTATTTTGTTAAAAATTTCTAAATTTAAAAGAGTGCGTACTCATAACGTCCGCACTCAACGCATGATGATGTAAATTAAAATGAAAATCTAATATCATTGTTAGCAGTAAATGACATTTTTTTGTCTTGAAAATAAACAACGCTTCGAATGATGGCCATTTCTTTTTCTTCAGGTTCTTCAATGGTTAATTGAAAATGAGGCAAAGACGTACTTTCTCCCGGTGGGATGAGGAGATCTTCTATCGGACCGATCCAGTACTCGCCTCTTTCCTGCGCTTTTTCAAACCAGTCATTGTCCATAAACTTCCAACCTCTCATACCTCCTGAGCTTTGTATACCAAGGGTATCTGCCATGGCAGGCGGTAAAATCTGTCCGCCTAAATTAATCGATTCTACAGGCTGTACTTTAATACAAATGAGAGGATTAATTAAATCTGTACCACCTGTATTTACTATATTTAAATCTCCTGTAGCTATATATTGGTCTTTGGACTTAGCAGTGTAGACAGTGTAATCAAAATAGACTTCTGCCCTGGAATCTTTTGTTAAAGATGGAGATTCACTGTTTGAAGAAGAAGAGTTCTCTTGATTCTTTATACTGACAGGTTGAGGCTTTTTGTGTTGAATGGATTTTTGAGCAGTGCTTTTTTCAAAAAATGGGTTAAGGAATACTTTGGATTGAGAGGATGCTTTTGTATCAAGGCTGTCAAATAGATAACGGCATATTCCCAAAGCTAAGCTTAGACTTATCTTTTGGCAAAATAGCTGCCAGTCTTCTGTATTGTATTGCTTTGGCAGCTCACATTCTACAGAAAGGGAAGGGCTGGGTAAGTCACTTTTCTCTTTTTTAAACTCATGCTCAATATGAAGTACTTCTAATCGATGGTGAAGAGAAGATTTTAATCCCTTTTGCTTGGGCTGAAAATTATAGCTAATCTCCACTATTGGAAAATCGATGTCACTATTAGTAACTGCATTGAGTTTGAGAATAATACTGTTTTCATTTAAAAATTCCTGTCCGTTTGATTCATTAATGGTGATTCCTGTTTCAAATAAAAAGGTTTTTAAATCTTTTCTTAATTGTGTTTGATGCTTATTCTCTTCCTTCTCTTTTATAATAGTAAGCTTTTGTGCTTTTAATCCGGACTCAAGATGCAGTTTTTTATGTTCAAGGTCCCACTTTACCGTATAGCCTTCTTCTTCACAGTATTGAATAAAAGGAACAAGGGAGGCAGACTCGATCTTTCCTATAGACCGATTGTGATAGTACACCTCTAATTTCATCTTTTCCCCTCCATATTTCATAAAACACTAATACCAATTTTATGAGCATACGTTACAAATAATGACAACAAACTCCTTTAAAGATGTACGCTGAATTAAGAAAAAACACGTATATTGCCTATACCAAATTTTACCCCCTTCCATATTCTATAGTGTGATATGAATATACTCATGTGAAAGGAAGGATTGTAGTGAAGAAGCACAGACCAATTAAGGGTTCGCAAACACCAACGCCTACCCCTACTCCGCTGGATCCAAACGATTTAGCGCCAGAATGTATTAAGGTCGATAAAGTATATGACTGGGTCTTTTTCTCTAATCAGTATGAAAATAAAAACTTCATACCTGACGAACATTGCCGTAGAGAAGTAAGCGAAGCTTTAGCTGCAGGTAAGGATGTAGACGTTAAGTGTATTCCAGCTGACCCAGAGGACGTTGAATGCCGTGCGAAAATTCTTGAACACGGAAATCCAGGAAGAGTTTCGATCGTTTGGACTGTTCCCGTAAGAGTAAAAATATTTATTAAAAAGAAGAAAATTTGTTCCTTTACAGTACGTACCCAATTTGAAGATGAGGTTATGCTATGTGTTCCGGAAGGAATTAAAGATAAACACATTCACTGTAAGGCAACAGATGTACAATGCAATTCAAACCTTCCATTAATGGGACCAGATCCGTTTGGGCCGATGATTCCTGTAAGAGTACTGTTATGTAAAGACGTACAAGTAGAATTCCCAGTAAAACTTGAAGTGCTAGGGAAGTTCTGTTTCCCTCGTCCGAACGACATTCCAGTACCAAATGGAATGGAGTGTCCATTGGATGCATTCGAATTCCCGCCGCAGTGTGATTTCTTCCCAGTAGACAATTGTGAATGTCAAGCAACAGCACTAGCTAGAAATGAAGAAACATTTGCTACATTTGGTACCAATGGCACAGTTGTAATGGGAACATCAACATTAGAAGCTGAAATTTGTCAAGAATGTGCGCTTGCTGATAGCCGATTCTCCTACTCCTTCACTGATACAGACGAGGATGGAGACGGACCAACACCGACACCATCTCCTGACTTTAGCTTCACTTTTGAACCTACAACAATAGATGAGGTTGTATGTAATACAGATGCCGATTCCTTAAGCGTGTTTGGCGAAGGGGAACGTTCCTTCGATGGCACACCGGAGCATGTATTTTATGAGCTTCGAATCTTTAGTGACCCAGCTGGTTTCCAACTAATTTTGCGTAATACTGCTGGTATCGTAGTATTTGACAGCGGCATTGTAGATGCGTTAGTTAGATACGATGAATGCGACACTTTTGCTGACCTTTTAAATAACAATAATGACAATGGAAATGGCTAAATGTGAACGGGGGAGGAGTTTCTCCCCCTTTTAACATAAAAATTAGTTTATACATATATTTAAATATATGCATGTAAGGTGGGGGCAATATGTCAAACGAAAAAATTGTTCAGCGATACAATGAACAAAGGGTTGTTCTCCACACCATTATTAAATGTGAAAGACGTATAAAAGATCAAAACATTGAGCTGGAATATTTAAACAAAAAAATTAAAAAATTTAAAGATGAAAGATCCTGGATTAGGAGGGAATTAAAAGAAAAAAAGAAATACCTAGAGTCAATGCAAGACACAAAAATATATGGTGCTGGAGAAAAAGAACAATACGAGCTGCTGGCGATGAAACGTTTATTTAAAAATTTAATTGAATCTGTACATTCTCTGCAGCAGGACAATGAAGAAAAAGAAGAAGAATTAAAACAAAAAGAGAAAACAATAAATCAATATAAAGATAAACACTTGGTCTTACAGCAAAGAATAAGAAATTTGCAACAACAGATTTCAAGCTATGAAACAAGCAAAAGATCGCTCACAAATCAAGTGAACCACAAAAATGACATGATAAATCTTCAATTGGATACGAAGAAAAAAATGATGAAAGTGATTCAAGAAAAAAACAAATCGATAGAATACTTTAAAACGACAGAAGCAGAATGGGAAAAAAGAAATAATCAAAAAGAAGAAGAACTTAAAAAATATAAAAGAAAAACCATCCATTTAACTCATTTGATTTTCGATTGCGAAAATATAAGAAAACATACAATAAGTGACACTATAAATTTTTCTAAGATAGAAAACAAATTAATTCATACGTTGAACAATTTAGAAGAAAAAGTGCAAGATCTCCAATTTGAATTTGAAATGTTTAAAAAGAATAACAAAGGATGGTGGATGGAAGTGTGGAAAATTTGGGGCAGCGATAAAGAGCGGGAACGGGAGTACCAAGAAAAAGTAGAGAAAATAAGAGAAGGGATAGCAGAATTAAAAAGTGAATTTAATAATTATAGTAATATATTTAAAGAATTAAATGAAAATATTCAAACAAACCAAGAAAAGGATACTCATTTATCGACTCTGCTGAATGAATTGAAAGAAACCGTTAACAGTTATAAAGAAAAAGAGGAAGATTACTACAACAAGGAGAGTGATATGAAAGAAAAATATCAAATCCAAATGAAAGAAATGGATAAGAAGTATCATACTTTAGAGCAGCGTTATACTTCTCTTGAGAAGAAATTAGAACAATATAAAGATAAAGAAAAACAATATGAAGCAGAGATTGTTCAATTAAAAGAGAAGCTCCAGAAAGAGGAACAACAAGAGGCTGATAGAGAAAATGAACGATTACAGATAAAAGAAAATTATGAACAAAAATTGAAAAATCTTAATGATAAGGTTAAAAAGTATGAAAAGAACATGCAGGCACTAAAGAAAAGGCTAGAAGAAAAAGATAAAAATATAGAATCCTTGCGCCAGAGACAATCATTGTCTCAAAGCCAGGAGAAAAACAATGCAAGAAGTATGCAGCCTAACATGGAAGATTACTACAATATTCCTCTTCCATCACAGTCTCAAACGACTGTTTTTAATCCTTATAAATATATAAATGATAATAAAGGAGGGGAAGGAAAGAATGAAACCTAATCGAGTTCGTGAAATTTACAGACGCCATAAGGCCGCTTCGGTAGGAACACCTATTGGTAATAAAAAAGGTGCTAAACCCAAAAAACGTAAAGGCTGCGGCTGCGGAGGGAAATAATAATGGAAACAACTGTGTATTTATAAAAAGAACAGTGTGGGAGGGTATGATTAAGCACTGTAAAGAAGAACTGCCGTTGGAAGCATGCGGCCTATTATCAGGGAATAATAAAAGGTGTGAAACTCTCTGGAAAACGAAGAATATAAAACAAAGTAAACATTCATTTGAAATAAGTCAAAAGGAAATCGATAAAGTGTTTGGTTTAATAAAAGAAAAAGGTCAAAAATTGACTGGAATTTATCATTCACACCCTACTGCTGCCCCGTATCCTTCCAAGGAAGATATTCTTAGTGTTCTCTATCCCGAAGCTGCATATATAATTATTTCTTTTGAGTATAATCGACCAAGGATAAGGACCTTTCGAATAATCAATAAAAAAGTATTTCCAATAAATATTAAATTGTATGAATGAGGGATGAGCCTAGAATTATTTTACCCAAAGGTTAACAGCCTTTGGGTTACTAAAGTTCTTAATCTTAATAGTTACATAGAAACTTATTAATTATTACGTTCATTTATTATCTTTATCATCCCTCTTTTGTCCCCAATGGTGTTACAATACCTGTGCGCCAGCTTTGCATTCTTTGAATAATATGGATTATGTGAAGCAGATGATTTTGGATGCCATAAATGAAAGATGCTTGTTCTTAATCTTTTATATGGCCCACAAAGTGTATTAACCGAACAAGCAAAGGCATCATCTTCCCCACCCCAGCCGTAAAACCTTTCATCAAATCCTTTTACCATGTTAAAGCATTTCCTGGAAAGAACATTTACTCCACCGACAGGAAGTACCCCTCCAAAACGATTGATTTTTGTCTCCAATGCTGTCTGTATCGGCCAGGAAGGGGAAGTGTTTAGTAATTTTTGTGTACTTTGTTTTGAAATGTTTTTGACTCGAGTGTACGGAATAATCCAAGCATGTTTATTAAGAAGTTGTACAGAATGTAAGAGCAAATTCGGATCACATATAATGTCTGCATCTAAAATTATAAAAATATTACCAGTTGACTTATTTGCTGCACTATTCACCGCTAAAGCCTTTGAAAATGGTTTTGAATTACAAGTTCCTATGCAAATCTCTGAGTTTTTTAAATTATGCTTATAAAATTCTATAATCCATTTAAATGCTTTTTCTCTTGGTCCGTTATCCGTTTCAAAAGGGATTAATATTGAAATCAATTTGCTCACCTCATCTTAAATCCTCTGGTTTAGAACTTGGCGATTAGCCAAGTTTTTTATTTTAAGTTAGGAAAATTTAACCTTGTTAAAGGATCAAAGTAAAACTACAACTTCCGCAGTCCGCATTCGGCGACAAGCCGTGTTTTTCTAAGATTTATTAAGAAACTAAGCTTTTAGGTAATACGCACTGTCAACTAAAAAACAACAGAATATCTTATATATGTATAAAATTAAATTTTTTGTTTGAAAGGAGGCTATAGAATGGAAGGTAATTTTCAAAAAAGCGTAATCCCAATGAAAGTTGCTGTTATTGGTTTAGGATTTGTAGGGTTGCCGCTAGCCCTATTGCTACAGCAGAAAGGATTTTGTGTTACAGGTCTTGATTTAGATTATAAGAAAGTGCAAAAGTTAGCTCAGGGAAGGAGTACGCTTTCAGAAATTAATGATGAAAAAATTGTATCTGCTTTGACCTCAGGACGTTTTACAGTTACTTCGATTAGTAACTTTATTAAAGATCAAGATGTCATCATTGTATGTGTTCCTACCCCATTGAATAACAATAAAGAGCCCGATCTCAGTTATTTAAAAAAGGTTGGAGAATCTATAGCTCCTAAAATAAAAGAAAAACAATTAGTGGTATTAGAAAGTTCAGTTTACCCTGGTGTAACCAGAGAATTTTTTAAACCATTATTGGAACAAAGTGGGTTATGTGCTGGGAAAGATTTTTATTTGGCATACTCGCCTGAACGAATTGACCCGGGAAATAAACAAATTAAAGTTAATAGTATTCCTAAAATAGTTAGTGGGATATCCACAAAATGTTCAGAAGAAATTTGTAAGGTATATGGTCATGTATATGAAAAAGTTGTAGAAGTGTCTACTCCAGAAACAGCAGAATTAACAAAACTTTTGGAAAACAGTTATCGATTTATAAATATTTCATTTATTAATGAATTTGCGGATTTGTGTGAGCAGTTAAACATTAGCGTGTGGGAGGTTATTAAAGCAGCGAGTACAAAACCATATGGCTATCAGCCTTTTTATCCCGGTCCGGGAATTGGCGGGCATTGTATTCCGATAGATCCTTTGTATTTAAAATATAAAGCAAACCAAATAAAAGCTCCTTATCAATTCATTCAATTATCAGATGAAATTAACCAATCTCTTCCTGCTGTTATTACGAATAAATTAGCTAGTTTACTACCAAATGATTTATTAATAAATGAAGCTAACATATTAATATACGGAGTTACGTATAAAAAAGATGTGGAAGATGCTAGAGAAAGCCCTGCTGTAAAAATAATTCAATCTCTAGTAGCTCAAGGAGCAAAAATTCAATATCATGATCCTTATTTGAAAAAAATATCCATTAATGAAAATTTTATGTTAAAAAGTGTATCACTTACTAAAGAGACATTAGAAAAAGTTGATTGTGTTTTAATATTGACTGATCACTCTAATATTCCGGTTGAAATGATACTTGATTATGCACCGATAGTTTATGACACACGTAACGTGACAAGAGGACGTAAGGGAAAAGCAAAAGTTTATCGTTTGGGAGAAGGCTTTTCTTCATAGTAAAAGAAAAAATTTGCATGAAAGAGAGAGGTGGAAATGGGGCAATTAACAACGGAGCAGGTAATAAATCGAGTAAAAGTATCATTAGAACAAAAAACACCTTTAACATTGGTACGAATTGGAGATGGAGAAAATATTATCTTAGCACAAGATTCAGTATGGCCTTTAAATAGATTATATAAAGAGACATGGGTGAAACAAGCGCAAAAAGGTAAGAAGGGCGTTTCAATTCCAAATATTCAACTTAGGGATGAAATGGTAAAAGCTATAAAAAAGGCTGATATTGTCGGACTTTTACCAGAAAATGACCAAATCATTGATGCCCCTGATTACCTTAAACGTCCTTTAACGGAAGCGGTTTTTAAACACTTTAAAATCAATCCAGAAACTACGTGTGAAGCTACAGTCATGAGAGAGTGTATAAATAATCTAAAATTTTGGAACTTATTCAAAGGCAAAAAAGTGTTAGTGATTTATGAGCATGCAAAATTATGGACCTCTACACTTAGAAAAAAATACGGAGTAAATGTCACCATGGCAATACCTTTTACTCATTATAAACAGATGAGCTCCTGTCTTGACATTATTCAAAAGTCTGCACACAAATTCGATGTAGTTTTATTAGCTTGTGGAGTGAATTCGGTTGTCTTAGCACATGAAATTGTAAAACGCACTGGCAAAATAGCGATTGATTTTGGAAAGCCTGCAAAATTTATGTCGTCGGTTAATTGATATTAATCGCCGCTTTAGAAGGTGAGGAAATGGTAACCATAATAACATGTACAATTAGGGATTCCTCTCTACAAAATATCTTTCGAAATTTTTTACAGCAAGTCATCCCAAATAAAGAACTTATTATTATTTTAAATAAAGATGAGATGGACATCAGGATATGGAAACGAGAAGCTAAAAAATATAAAAATATCCGTGTATATCAAATCCCTCAAGATGTTACGTTAGGAAACTGCCTCAATTTCGGAGTTAAAAAAAGTCGTTATAGTTATATTGCGAAGTTTGATGATGATGACTATTATGCTCCGAATTATTTAAATACAATGTTACCGGCACTTAAACACAACAAAGCCTTGGTTGTAGGAAAAACAAGTATTTTTGTATATTATGAGCACCTAAATGTTCTGAGTATCCATCTTCCCCGCCAAGAAAAGCGTTATTGCAAGCATGTAGCAGGAGCAACTTTAGTTTTTAACAAGAAAGTTTTACAGAAGGTTAAATTTCCAGATCTGAATAAAGGATCAGATCAAAAATTCTTAAATCAATGTGTTGAAAAAGGTATTAAGATTTATTCTACTGACAGGTTTAATTTTACTTGTATTAGAAAAGCCGATAAAAATAATCACACATGGAAATTAAGTGACAAGGAGTTACTTCGTTATGGAAAAAAAGTGAATTATACGAAAAATTATAAATATTATGTAAATAAATAATTTTTGTAATTCATAAAAATAAAAAACTCTGACTGCGAAGATACAATCTAGAAAGAGGAGATAATATGGATTCTACTACTCATATTCCTGATAGCACCATTATCGGTAAATTTGTAGTAATTGAAGACGGAGTTCAATTGGGAGAAAATGTTTCAATCGGCCACCACTCTGTTATATTGAAGAACACAAAAATCGGAGATAACGTCAAAATTGGCTCGCATTGTGTTCTTGGTATCAAACCTGGTGGGAACAAGAATATGCGTAAATATAAAAATCGTGACAAGAATTTAGTTATCGATGAAAATGCACAAATAGGAACGCATGTTTCTGTTTATGCTAGCACAAATATAGCTAAAGATGTGTTCATAGCTGATCATGCCAGTATTAGAGAAAATGTAATGGTTGGGGAAGGTTCCATTATTGGGAGAGGTTCTATGGTGGAGGTAAATACAAAAATTGGTAGTAATTGTACTATTCAAACATTAGGATATATAACAGCAGAAACCGTCTTAGAAAATGATGTTTTTATTGGGCCTTGTGTTTCTATGTCTAACGATAAATATATGGGAACACAAAACGAAAGTTTAAAGGGACCTTATATTCAACAGGGTGCAAAAATTGGTAATAATACATCTATGTTACCCGGAGTTATTATCGGAAACAGTTCTGTAGTAGGAGCTGGTTCAGTGGTTACACATGATGTTCCTTCGAAAAAAACTGTGGTAGGGGTACCAGCAAGAATAATGAAAAAAAAGGAGAGCAACGATGATACCTCTAGTTGATTTAAAATCTGAATATGAAAAGTTAAGATCAAATATTCAAAAAGAAATAAATAAAGTCATTGAAGATTCTTCTTTTATTTTAGGTAGTAATGGTAAAGAAATAGAGTCCAAGATTTCTAGATACACTAATACTAAATATGGTATTGGCGTAGGAAGTGGAACTGATGCACTTCTGATTGCATTAGAGTCACTCAAAATAGGTAAAAACGATGAAGTCATTACTACACCCTTTACTTTTTTTGCCACAGCAGAAGTTATTACCAGAGTCGGAGCAACCCCGGTCTTCGTGGATATTGATCCGAAGACATATAATATAAACCCAGAATTGATAGAAAAAGCAATAACCAAAAAGACAAAAGCAATTATTGTTGTACACTTATTTGGTCAACCAGCGGATATGGATCCAATTATGAAAATTGCCGAAAAGCATAATTTGAAAGTGATTGAAGATGCATGCCAATCTATTGGAGCTGTATATAAAGGACGTAAAACTGGCTCTATCGGCGATGCAGGCTGCTATTCCTTTTTTCCTTCCAAAAATCTAGGTGCGTATGGAGATGGCGGAATAATTGTTACCGACAATGAAGAAATATGTCAGAATGCAAAGCTGCTTCGAAATCATGGAAGTACGAAAAAATATGAACACAAAATGATAGGTATCAATAGTCGATTAGATGAACTTCAAGCTGCTATTTTAAAAGTAAAATTTAATATGTTAGAAGAATGGAATATTAAGAGACGAGAAATAGCAAAAAAATATACGGAAGAACTTAACGGAATCGTAAATACTCCTTTTGTCGAAAAGGAAAGTTTACATGTCTTTCATCAATACTGTATACAAACAAAGTGCCGTGACCAATTATCATCATTCCTGAAAAAGAAGAATATTGCAACAGCAGTATATTATCCTATTCCTCTCCATTTACAACCAGTGTACAAATATTTGCAATACAAACAAAATCAATTTCCTTTTGCAGAAAAAGTGTCAAAGAATATTTTAGCTCTTCCTATTTTTCCTATGATGACTGAAGAACAACAAAAATACATTGTTTCTTCAATTAAAGAGTTTTTAGGTGATAATTATGAAGGCGATTAAAATAGGAGTGGCTGGAGTTGGAACAATGGGGATGAACCATTGTAAAACTCTACAAACAATGGGAAACGGTATTGATTTTGTTGGTGTATATGATAAACACCTTCGACTTAGTAAGAAAGTGGGGAGTAGGTTTAATGTGAAATCTTTTTCTTCTTATGAAGAATTATTAAAAAATGTAGATGCAGTTATTATAGCCACCTCTACTACTCACCATTTCCCACTAATAAAACAGGCAATCAAGAAAAATAAGCATATATTGGTAGAAAAACCCTTCGTAATCTCTCTAGAAGAATCAAAAGCTATTAAATCCTTATTAAAAAATAAAGAATTAATTTTTCAAGTTGGACATATTGAAAGGTTTAATCCGGCTGTTCAACATCTTTTTAAAGTAGCTGAAAAAAATAAAATGGTATCAATTGAAGCAAGGCGGTCGGGGCAAGTACAAAGAAACGTTGATATTGACGTTATTCTTAATTTAATGATTCATGACATCGATGTTATTTTGGCTTTAGCTGCTAGTCCAATCAAAACAATTACAGCAGAAGGAGTTTCATTAGTAAATAAAGGACAATTGGATGTGGTGTATGCTGTTTTATCGTTTGAAAATGGAATAATTGCTAATATAACTGCAAACAGATTCTCTAAAGAAAAGAAACGTTTGTTGACAATTACTGAAAAAGAAAGAGTGTTAAAAACGAATTGTTTAACAAGAAATTTGTATATATATAAAGATGTGAAATCTGGTGTAGAAGAAGTGCCGTATAACAAAGAGAGTGTGATTGAAAAAGTGTGGGTGCCGCGGAACGAACCGCTTCATTCTGAGATAAATCATTTTGTTGAGTCGATACAACAACACTGCCCACCGATTATAGGGTTGAAAGAGGCTGCTCTTGCTTTAGAGGTTGCTTTGAAAATTAGAGAATCAGCCTTAAATGACTAAACCTTAACTCTAATTATTGGGTCCGTATACTGTCGAGTTAAAAGTAATGGAATACACTAAAAATGATAAGTAATAGAAGAATATAAGTTAAATTTCTAAGGTAATTTGAGACTTCCAAAGTTACGATAACGGTGCAAGTCGACTAATGCATTGTTAAAAACGATTAAAGGAGAAATTAATGTAATATGAAAAATAAAATTATTATCTTTAATATTTTGTTTAATAATTTAAGAAAGAAACATGTTCCTCCAAGACCACATCCAAAAATTGTGCTCACAAAAGAATGGATCCATAATAGAATGAAGATTTTTATGAACAACACTAGAAAAAGTTTGGAAAATCAAACGAATCAAGAATTTATTGCTTTAGTAAGATATGAAGATTCCACGGAAGATATTATTCAAACAGCATTAGACGAATATGAAAAACTTCCCAAAAATATTATTTTCATAAAAGAAAGTAAAGTAGATTCTTATATACATTCTATTATAAAAAATTATTATTATTTGTATTTAGTCAGGCTAGATTCAGATGATATGTACCATAAGGCTATTGTTAATCGATTGCACAAGTATTCTCCTAAATCAGATACTAAAGTATTAATTAATCAAAACGGTTTTATTTATAATACAACGAATAATATTATGGCGGCTTATAGAAAAGAGTCTCCTCCTTTTTTTACTTTAGTATACAACACTTCAGAATATTTAGAGGGGGTTAGGCATCCTATAACGAAGCATAAGGAAGCAATTAAATTACCACACGAGGTATTAAAGGGAAGAAATTTTATTGTTACTGTTCATTCAAGCAATACCTCGAGCAGATTTAAAACGAGTAATGATCTCAAATTGAGTTCAAAGGATACTAAAAGAATATTAAGAGATTTTAAGGTTGAGTAATTTGGAGGAGGTGATCATTGATGCCTAGAAAATTAAAAATATTATTTTTAGTTAAACAGTTTGGTGAAAGGCTGGCTAAACACAAAGCTAAGTTTGACTTTATAAAAGCAATAGAAAAGCAAGCAGAAGTGTATTACTGGGATAAAGATGGGAATATCCTAGATATCCTACAACAAATTAACTTTAATCCAGATTTCATTTATCATTATGATATCGCCTGGAATTATGCATTTGCCCCTAAAATTGCCGGGTTAGGATCTGTGAATATACCAAAGGGGTGTTTTATTTATGACGCTCACTATAACAAGAGTATCAGAACAGATTATATTAATCAAAATAAAATAGACTTAATATTTTCTGCAACAAAGTACGCTTTTCTAAGAACATTTCCAGAATATAAACGCAAGTTTAGATGGCTGCCATGGTCAATTAATCCTGACATTATTAAAGATTGGAATGTAAAAAAAGATATTGATTATCTGCTTATGGGAAAAGTATATCATGATACTTTAAATAGAACGGGTACTCCTAAAGGGCGTTACCCATTTAGAGATGCAGTTTTAAGTAAAATGGCTGCTGAAAAGGGGTTTATATACCACCCCCATCCGGGTAATAAAGTAGCACCATCAAAGAATTTATTAGTTGATAAAAATTATGCTAAAGAGCTTAATCGTTCTAAAATGTTCTTTACTTGTGGATCCGTAAGAAATTACGGCGTTTTAAAATTTTTTGAAGCCCCTGGTTGTAGAACCTTACTTTTAGCAGAGCCAAATAAAGATATATTAGAATTAGGCTTTAAGCATGGAGTTAACTTTATAGCATGTAATAATTCAGATTTCTATAAGAAAGCTAAATATTATTTAAAAAATGAAAAAGAAAGAAATCGCATTACTAATAATGGATACATGTTCATCCAAAGATATCATACAAATGAAGTTAGAGCGAAAGAATTTATCAATCATATCACAAAGTTTATAAAAACAAATAAACAATAAATAAAGTACAGGTATATATTAAAAATATGCCTGTATTTTATAGTGTGAAAGTTCTGATTAAATTTATAATTGGTTTATTATAAGTTATTATAGACTGAAACTAATTGTCTAGCTATTCTTTCAGGTAAGTGATATTTTTCAGCGTATTTACGACTTTTTATACCAGTCTCATAACGGAGTTTGGGATTTATCAAAAGTTTAGATAAAACTGACTCAATTGTATGAGGATTAGCAGAAATAATTGGCAAGTCTGTTGGATATTTAGATTTGAGGTCATCTCTTATATAAGTGATGACTGGTTTTCCAAAAAGCATATTTTCGATGGAAACAGTTCCATAGGAGCCCAATCGGAGCTGATCTACTATAATATCGGCTTTTTTGTAATTATTTAATGCTTCTTCATTCGTCATTCCTTCAATTAGGACAAAATCAAACTTTATTGACTTTTTAAGATTTTCGACGGCTTGTAAAATGAACTCTGTTCCTTTTACACCACGATGGGTTGGGGCATGTACGACGATTGGTCTTTTGTTATGAATATTAGGATAAGCAGGGCTGATTAAATTTTGGTTAACAGAAGCTTTCACCAAGTAAATTTTTCTGAAGTATCCATTAATGTATTCCAATAATTCATGATCTGCTACAATGGCTGAATCCACAAACTTTGAAACCGTATGAAGTCTTGACAAGATTAATTTTTCATTTGTTTGTTTCACTATCGCAAACGGATTATTTTTTTTTGCTACAGATAAACGCCTTATTTGTGTTCCCCAATAGTTCATCACCATTTTTTTTCCCATGGAGCGTAGTAAAGGCAAATCAGAATAAGAATATCCTGTAAAAGTTTGACCAAAATGGAAATGAAAAATATCATATTTAGATGCACAATTTTGGGCAAACTTTAACATTACTTTTTCTCTGTTGGCTTTTGGAATATTTCTTATTGGTGAAGGGATATCGGTTGGATATTTATATGCTGATTCATAATAATCACAAAAAGAAGCGTTTGCCCCAATTAGTTTAAGAGCATTTGCTTGTGTACTCATTTGTCCAGCTGCATTATATGGAAGGTGTAATATTTTACCAATCTTATTAGGGTTTATTCGCCCCATGGCAGGTTTAGGTTCCACCACAACACTTCTTATTTTAGCCATAAAAAAACCTCGCTTTTCAAAAAATCTATTCTCCTCCGCAACATATGCTAACACATATGTTTATATACGCTTTTTTTTGAAAGAAAGTTAATATGTGGTGTTTTTGCGAGAATTAACAGGCTAAACCCTTACCTACACAATTATTCCTTTTAAAACGTAGTATAAAAGAGTATTGATGAAAAAACGCATAGCAAATGTACCAAGTGCTCACAATGTATTTATATTATATTTATTAGCTAATGAAAACAAGATAAATTAAAGGGTGGTAGGGTTGGAAGAAATATTAAAACAATTAAAAAATGAAACAATTTTTATTACTGGTGGAGCCGGTTTTATTGGATCGACGTTAGCTGGACGGTTATTACCAAATAACAAAGTGATTATCTATGATAATTTAAAAAGAAATTCAATTAAAGATAAATCATTTGCCAAACATAAAAATTTGAAATTAATAAACGGAGATATTTTAGATTTAAAATATTTAAAAGAAAGTATAAAAGGATCGACTAATATAATACATTGTGCTGGAATAACAGGGGTTGACACGGTAATTAAGAGTCCAGTTTCAACAATGCAAGTCAATATTGTTGGCTCTTCAAATGTATTAGAAGCTGCCTCAAGCCTGAACCATTGTAAGCGAGTTATTTGTTTCAGTACTAGTGAAGTGTTTGGAAAGGTTGCATTTCAATCTGAAGAATCCAGCTCAGCAGTTTTAGGAGCTGTAGGTGAAGCGCGTTGGACATATGCAGTTAGTAAGTTATCTGTTGAGCACCTGGCATATGCTTACTTTAAAGAAAAAGGTTTGCCAACTGTTACAGTAAGGCCATTCAATGTATACGGTCCCGGACAGATTGGTGAAGGAGCATTACGTACTTTTATCATAAGGGCGTTAAATAATCAGGATCTTCTTATTCATGGAGATGGTACTCAAATAAGAGCATGGTGTTACGTTGATGATATGATTGAAGCTGTAATTCGTTGTATGGTGTCATCTAAAGCAATTGGAGAATCATTTAATATAGGCAATGCGAGAACTATTACAACTATATATGGGATGGCAAATATAGTAACAAGGGTCTTAAATTCAAACTCAAAAATAGTGCATATTCCAAAAACATCAGCTGATATAGAGCTTAGAATTCCAAAAATTGAAAAAGCTGATAAGCTTATTGGTTTTAAAGCAAAAATTGATTTAGAGGAAGGCATTAAGAGAACTGCTGAGTTCTTCCGGGGGGAAAACTTATGATTCAATTGTCCAAACCCATTGTTACCGATGAAGAAATAGAGATGGTTAATAAGGTATTACGGAGCGGAATGTTTGTTCAAAGTGAACACGTTCAACTTTTTGAAAAATCACTAGGAGAATTTATGGGTGTTAATAAAGTGCTTGCAGTATCAAGCGGTACAGCTGCATTACATTTAAGTTTGCAGGCATTAGGTATTAAGGAAGGAAATGCAGTTTTTCTCCCAGCTTTTACGTTTCCTGCAACAGCTAATGTTGTTGAATTACAAAGAGCAAGACCAATCCTAGTTGATGTGGAGGAGGAAACCTATAATATAGACCCAAAAAAGCTGGAAAAATCTATATTAGATTGGAAAGGGCCTGAAACGCCCAAGGCAATTATAATTGTACATCAATTTGGTGCACCATGTAATATGACAAAAATATCTTCTATAGCTAAAAAATATGGATTATTTCTGATTGAAGATGCTGCCTGCGCTTTAGGGACGAAATGGCAAGGAAAACACGCCGGAACTTTTGGTGATGTTGGTTGTTTTTCGTGGCATCCTAGAAAGTCTATTACCACGGGTGAAGGCGGAGCAGTGGTAGTAAAAGATGATAATCTAAATAAACAATTATTATTATTAAAAAACCATGGCTTGGATAAATCATCTGAAGGAAATGTAAATTTAATATTACCCGGGTTCAATTATAGATTAACAGAATTTCAAGCTGCCTTAGGAAATGAGCAATTAAAAAAATTTAATTATTGGATAGAAAAAAGAAAAACCTTAGTTGAATATTATAACGAGTTTTTTAAAAATGTTTCTAATATACAATTGCCCAAAAAAATTTCTGGGCACGCCTGGCAGACATTCATGATTGTAATAAAACGTCAAACGTCCCAAAGTAAACTTATTGCTGAAATGAGAAAGAAGAATGTAGAAATTAATATTGGGTCTCATGCTTTACACATGTTAGATTTTTATGAAAAAAAATATAAATATAATATAAATGATTTTCCAGTATCAAAACAGTTATACCGGCAAGGAATTGCTTTACCATTATATCCTGGTTTAGAAAAAAAAGATATTCATTATATTTGCTCCTCATTTAAAGAAATCTTAAATCGATCCTGAAGTTAAAGTAATATCTTCATTTATTTTTTTTGCGGGGAGAGATGAGTGTATGAAAAAGATAATTATCTTCGGTACTGGTGGAAATTGTATAGATATCTTAGATTCTATACAAGATATTAATAAAGAAAAACTAACCTATGAATGCGTAGGATTTTTAGATGATAATAAAGCTGTTTGGGGTAAGAGCCTTTATGGAGTAGAAGTCTTGGGTCCGCTATGCAAAGCTGAAGAATTTAAAAACACTTGTTATTTTGTCAACGGAATCGGAAGCGTAAGCAATTATTTTAAAAAAGAAAAGATTATTGCTAAATCAAAAGTTCCGTTAAGTCGTTTTGAAACTATTATTCATCCATCAGCTAATGTTTCTAACATGGCTTCTATTGGAAAAGGGACTGTAATATTACAGTCAGCCACCATAGCAGCAAATGCTTCTATAAGTAACCATGTCATAATTTTACCTAATTCAGTCGTTAGTCATGATAGTATTATTAATGACTTTTCTTGTATAACTGGAGGCGTTTGCATTTCTGGTGGGGTTGTAATAGGGGAATCTTGTTATTTGGGGACTAATAGTTCAATAATGAACAACGTAAAAATAGGTAGAAATTCATTAATTGGCATGGGTAGTGTAGTACTTGAGAATGTGAAAGAAAACAGCATTATGGTAGGTGATCCAGCAAGAATTTTAAGAAAATTAAATAATAAAAATGAATAATTACAGATACTAAATTAAGACTTAGGAAATTAAAAAGAGATATTGAATTTATTAAAATACCAAGAGTCATCGTGCTTTCTTTTTCTGAAATAAGCATTTCTTTGATTTAATATACCTGTTTTTATCACCATTTTTTCAATTTGTAATGAGTCACTATTTTTAATGAGTTTTTTACACTTTTTTATGCGGAATTGATTAAAGTGAGAATAAGCCATTCTCATTAAATTATAGTATATATGTTCATTGCTTAATTGATAGGGGTGGGATTTTCTAAATACATGTAACACTTTCACATTGGAAAGTACGCTGCATTTATAACCAAACAACCAAAGCTTTATAGACAGCTCTATATCTTCATATCCCCAAGTTTTAAATCCAGTTTCAAAACCTCCTACCTCATTAAAGGTAGAGGTTGAAATAATAAAGCATCCGCCTGGTATTACAGCCGTTTCTGTTAAATTTAAATGCTTTTTATTCCATTTTATTACAAGGTTTGATTTAAGGGTCTGTCCGTATCCGATAGATGATGGATTGTGTACATCTGCAATACCGGGACATATCACATCGGTTTTACCGGATTTTAAGGGTTCCAGTAACTTGTCGATCCATAAATTAGTAAAAAACAAATGAGCATCACAAAATGCCAGGTATTTTCCTCGTGCGTGTTTTGCTCCCAAATTTCGGGCGTTTGCCGCGCCGATTCCCTCTGTTCTTATAAGTTTAATTTTTTTACGTTTTGAATAGACCTTAATAAAATCACAGCATCCATCAATGGAGCCATCATCCACTACTATAACTTCATAATTGTAATTTGAATGGACAGAAAAGAGTGAATCAAGAGTATTTTTGACATTTTTTCCTTCATTTTTTACTGGAAAAATAATAGAGATTTCAGGTGAGAGTGTGCTCATTAAAGTACGCTCCTTTTTAGATATTCCTACACATCATATGTAAGCGAAACAGGATTGTGATATTAGGAAGACTTTAAGACAATAATGAATTTCAGCCAAATATAAAAAGAACGGATAAAAAATCCGTTCTTGAAAAAGTAACTTAACTATGAAATTCTCTTTTCAATAAAACCTCTTTTGGGAGCTCTGTTCCTGATGTTCCCCGCTCATCCGTTTTACCAGCCTCGGTTGGATAATAAATAATGAAGCTCTCCGGGTTGATATTAGCAAGCTTTCCAGGTATTATCTCCAGCTCTGGGTGCCAGGCAATGGTGCCTTTTCTGCACTTAATACAACGACCAGGTCATCATCTTTAAGGAAGTACAAGTAATCGGAATAAATAGTTCCCCAATCCGGAATATCTACGATCGTCATTGGGGGATTGGTTTTTACACCATTTAAATATTTTTCATATTTATCTCCAGTTTCATCAATGACAAGGCAGACAAGGTGAGCGCCAAGGTCATTGGCCATCATTTTAATGCGGCTCAGTGCTTCTTTGAAACCAACGGAATAATCAATACCTTTTGGAAGGATTAAGATTATTCGTTTGGTCGTATTCAAAGGGTGGCCGAGCTTTGATACTAATATTTGTTCGTTCGTTTGTTCTATAAAGTTATCAAGAACACTGCCAAAGGTTCGGTCCGGGTGAACTTCTTCCACATCCCAGCCGGCAATGACCATGGTGATCCTTTCTTCTGCCATGGCACGAATGATTCCGTTTGAGATATTGTGGTCAACCCTTGTTAATAATTTAATAGGCACTTCTGCTCCTGAGGCGTACATGACGGCATGCCCAAGCATTTTTTCTGCATTAGCAATCTCGCTTTCCGCAGTAGATATTTCTTTCTTGACGACGGTAAGCAGATATAATGGCTGCTCGGCAGAAGTATTTTTACGCAGAACAAACCCCAGATCTAAAGTTTTCTAAACAAAAAGTGACGGCAGATTTTGTAAAAAAAAGTCTTTTAAAAAGCTGTATTATGATTGATTTTGAAATAAGCTTGTAACATTATGTGAATATTTCACGACACCAATAATAGAAGAAACTTCATGAATTACCACTTCCTATCAAAGCAAAATAGGAGGCGTTTTTTATTATTAAAAAGAAAATAATTCAAGTGTGGAGTGTATTAATTGTATTGGCTGGCGCGGTTTTTCTTTATTTATCAGGCGCTGGTGGTGCAGCGGGTGAAACAGATTCAGTAAATGAAGAGGAAAAGATGGAGGAAGGAACAATAGTTGTCAGAGGAGAAGGCAGGGTGAGTGCAACCCCCGATCGAGCTCATATACGTTTGGGAGCGGAAGCTGTTGATGCTTCTGCTGATGAAGCTCAAAGTAAAGTGAGCGAGCAAATGAATGCAGTTCGGGATCAGCTTGATGCCTTTGTGGTGAAAGAAGACCATATCCAGACGGCCAATGTTGGTGTTTATCCTTATCATGAACCTGGACAGGACGGAGACGAACAATTCCGTGCCCAGCATATTTTGGAGATAGAATACAGTGACATTGATAACGTAGGGGAGTTGCTGGATGCTGCAGCTGAGGCAGGAGCTAATCGGATTGAACAAACCCGTTTTGCCTTGCAGGACGAAACAGAAGCTGAGCAAAAAGCGTTACAAAAAGCTGTTGAAAAAACAAAAGGGAAGGCTGCTGCCATAGCAGAGAGCGTTGGGAAAGAAAGCGGAGAAGTCCTGCAGATTACTGAAATGAAGCTGAGATGAACTTTCCAATGCAAGAACGCGCAGAAGAACAATCTGTTGCTGAAGATAGTCCGGAGGCAAATGGGACAGTAGTTGAAGCGGGAGAAATAGAAGTGATACAGCATGTGGATGTTGTTTATCAATTAAAATAGTAATTAAAATAGTGTCGAGCTCTCTAAATAGGTCAATGTCATCATCTGGCGTTGGCCTCTTAAACATGTGCTGAGGTCATGGGTGACGGCTGCTCTATTAAAAAATGGAACCGGTCATGCCTTTGTTGTTTATACTGGATTAGGCCTTTGTCAGCAAAGGAGGAAAAACATGACCGTTGTTCGAAGAGGAACTTATTTTGTATATACCGTGCAGCCGGGAGATACTCTGTACAGCATAGCCAGCAGGCTTGGCAGCAATGTTTCAGGTATTACGCTTATAAACGCATTATATCCGCCTTTTACGGATCCAGGGTTGATCTTTCCTGGACAATGGATCATCGTGCCTTATCCATACAATCCTCGCAGTCAAGTTGTTTATTTTTTGCAGCCAGTAGAGACAGTGCGTTCTGCTGCGGAAAGCTTTGGGCTTTCTGTTAATCAGTTGCTTGAAGCAAATCCCCAGATGGAAGATCAACATATAGTACAGCCCTTTGATATGGTTGAAGTGCCTGTAAGGGTATATGTTGTCGATACAGGGGATTCCTTGGCCGGTATAAGCAAGCAGCTTGGTGTTCCCCTGCATAAAATCATTCATATGAATCAAGGCAGACCGGGATTTTCACCTGAAGTCATTTATCCTGGATATGGCTTGTTGGTGCCCTGACAGGGGATATGTTTATCAGAAAGTAAGATCTTTAATTTGTGTTAATCAAACGTTTGATTAACACATTTGTTTGTATTAACTCCCTATTTATCTCCTCTAAAAGACAGGCCTTTCAAAAAGAAAGAATTAAAGAAGATATAGAGTACCAGGACTGGAAGTGTAAATACCATCGATGCGGCCATAATATAGTTCCAATACGTTACAAATTGGGATTGAAATTGATTAATGCCGACAGTTAACGTGTACATGGAATCGTCTGACATAACAATAAGAGGACGCATAAAGTCATTCCATAATGACATAAATACAAAAATTGCCTGTGCCCCCAGAGCAGCTTTTGCCATTGGCATCACAATGCGGAAAAAGGTGCCAATTTTACTTAGTCCGTCGATCGCGGCTGCTTCTTCTACTTCTCTCGGGAAATTAATGAAAAACTGCCTCATCATAAAGATAAACGTAGCGTTAACCATTCCAGGAACAATCATACCCTGATAACTGTTCAGCCATTCAAGTTCTCTTAAGATCAAGTAGTTCGGTATCATAGTGACCTGAAACGGAATCATCAGCACAGCTAGGACAATAATAAACAGCGGAGTACGCCCAGGAAAGCTGAGACGTGCTAAAGCATAACCGGCCATGGAGTTAAAAATTAAGTTTAACAGAGTTGCTCCAACGGCAATAACGAGGCTGTTCATCAGCCACCTTATAAAAAGAGCTTCTTCGGTGAAAATAGTTTTATAGTTTTCTAGCGTGAAGTTTTCCGGTATAAAATTTATCCCGCCCGTTAATATTTCATTTAAAGGTTTAAAGGATGACGTAAGCGCCCATAAAAAAGGAATAACCGTAATGATCGCATAGGCGCTCAGTATGCCGTACATTATCACACGTTTTATAGAAACTTTCTTTGTCATTTAAAGGTACCTCCTTATCAATATACTTGTTCCTCTTTCTGCAGCTTTCGCTGAATTAAAGTAGCTGCGAGAATAATCAGTGCCAGAACAAAGGCAAGCGCAGCAGCATAGCCCATTTGATCATAGGAGTTAAAAGCATATTGATAAATAAGCAGCACTACGGTAAGCGTTGAGTTATTAGGTCCGCCTGATCCGCCTGAAAATATGTACGTTTGGTCGAAAAGCTGGAAGGTTCCAATCAGGCTCATAATAATGGTAAATCCAGTAACAGGACGAAGCATCGGTACGGTTACATTCCAAAATTTTTGAATCGGACCGGCACCATCCAGTTCGGCTGCTTCATATAAAGAGTCCGGAATATCTTGAAGAGCGGCTAAATAAATGACCATAAAAAACGGAGCTGTTGCCCAAATGTTCATAATCATAATAGAGATGAGAGCTACATTCGGATCTTCAAGCCAGTTATAAGTCGGCAAACCAACAGAATGTAAAATCGTATTTATAAAACCATCAGGCTGATACATCCACATAAAAATCATGGCTAATACGGCCGAAGAGGTTAAAGTGGGAAGAAAAAAGACGACACGAAAGAACCTCTCTCCTTTTAATCCTGCATTTAAGGAAGCGGCCAGAACCAATGCCAGAATGGTTTGTGCCGGGACAACGACCGCAACGTAAAAAGCAGTGTTCCATAATGAAATATGGGCTCGTTCGTCATTAGCAATTCTTGAAAAATTATCAAATCCTACGAAATCAAAACGGGTATTTCCTAACAATTGGACTTCATGAAAGGAAAGATAAATTGCAAAAAGGATAGGAGCAAGGGTAAACAGCCCAATGGTAAAAATAGTAGGGGACATGAAAAAATACCCTTGGCCGGCTTCTTTTAATTTCTTTGATGTCCATTTTCGCTTCGCCATATAGAAAGAACTCCTTTCCAGACAGGGATATTTTTGAAAGGAGCTGTCCCATAAGTTAGTTCTCGGCAGACGCAGCTGGAAAATTACTCGCTTTCACCCTCAGGGCACAAGTGCGACATCTACTCCAACTCTCTTTGGCTCGTTCTCGTAGTGTCTTCTTTGCCGCAGGCGGCGGCTCAGCCCCTCGTGGAGCAAAAACCGCTCATTGCGGTGTCTTCACACTGCCGCTTGTCTCGCATCTTCCAGTTGCTAGATGACCAACTAACCTTTTGAGACAGCCCCTTAAACATTCATGAAGCCGATTTATTCATCCGAGATTTCGTTGTTAGCCGATTCTTCCGCTTTTTCCATAGCTTCTTCTAAAGATTGTTCGCCAATAAAGGCACTGTTAAATTGGTTTTCAAAGTTTGAGTTGATAATAGGAAGATTCGTATCATCTACCCAGACCGTTGCATATTCACTGCCTGCGAGAAAGGGCTCATAAATTTCCGGTTCGTTATATTCCATTTCTTCAACAACAGATTCCCTTGTTGGCAGGGTTAGTCCGCTTGATGTCCAGTTTTCCATCCCTTCTTCTCCAGCCAGGTATTCGATCAGTTTCCAGGCAGCGTCTTTATTTTCAGAGGCTGCATTCATCGCATAACCAACTGTGAAGGCCATTGTTCCATTTTCACCATTGATGGTAGGTACTTCAGCAGTCCCATAATTGACATCAGGAAATGTATCTTCAAGAAAAGGAATCGTCCAGTTTCCTTCAATTATCATAGCAGCATCTTCTTTACCAAACATTTCTCCGCCATTGTTTGCACCAACGTCTCCTGGTGAAGCAGCTGTATCTTCTTCATTTCTCATTTCAATAAGCGGTTCATATGCATCAATAACCGCTGGATCCGTAAAGTTTGCACGGTTGTCTTCTACGACACTTCCTCCATGTGCTTCCGGCATGAACATCAGCCGAGCTAAATCTGTTACTATACCAAATCCAACGGTATCTTCTGTCGTCAGCTCTTCAGCCATATCTTCAAGCTCTTCCCATGTTTCAGGGGGACCATCAAACCCTGCTTCTTCAAGTAAATCTTTATTATAAAAAAGAGCCAGGTTGGACGTATCTTTTGGGATGCCCCATAGTTGGTCATCACGCTCAAATGCTTGAATCATAGGTTCTTGAAAATCATCGAGGTTAAAATCTTCTTCCACGTAGTCATCAAGTGGTTCTACTGCTCCTGTCTCTATCAACCCGGGAGCTTCAAAAGAATCTAAGAAAAATACATCGGCTGCTTCTCCACCAACAAGACGTGTCCGCAATACATCCATGTATTGATCTGCGATCGTGTCAATTTCAACATTTATATCCGGATTTTCTTCTTCAAAGTCTGCCAGTACTTCTTCAAATAAGCGCTGCTCGGTAGGTGAAGACTGCCATCCTGTTAAAGTAACGGTTGTTTCTCCATCTTCACCGCCGGCTTCTGTGTTACCCGTACCATCGTCACCACTGCAGCCGGCAAGTAAACTTCCGAACACAATAGACGCTGCAAAACCTGCTTTGACCCAACTTTTTTTCTTCAACATTATATTGAATCTCCTTTCAATAAATATTTTCAAAGAATGGGAAGCTATTTTCTAAGCAGTGCTTTTTCAATAACTTCACATCCAGTGGAATTGTGAATAACTGTAACACTATTTTGTTTCACCTGAAGGTGTATGACTCCTTGACCAATCTTCATATTGGCAATTTCAAGTTCCTCTACACCTTCAGGGAGTACCGGATCTACAAATATCTGTTCGTTTAAAACATCAGGAAAAATGCCAGCCATGGCTTGGACAAACAGTAAAGGTGTGCCGGCTGCCCATGCCTGCGGCGAACAAGCAACCGGGTATTTAATGGCTTTTCCATTATTAGATGAATAACCGCAAAATAGTTCTGGAAGGCGGTCATACTCAAAAGAGGAAGCGGATTTAATCATCCCTGTCATCGCTTTAGCAGCTTCTATTTTTTGATTTGTTTTGCTGAGTCCAAGTACAATCAAGCTATTGTCATGAGGCCAAATAGTTCCATTATGATAGCTGATCGGATTATAGCCGGCTTCTTTTTCTCCCATCGTACGAATGCCATAACCAGAAAACATTTTCTCTGAAATCAGCATGGAGCCTATTTGGTTCGCTCTTTCTGGTGACAGCATATCGGCATACAGTACATGACCTGGATTAGAAGTAATAGTACCTACTTGGTTTTTGTTTTTATCGAGAGCGAGAGCATAAAAGGATACATCTTCCATCCAATATGCTTGTTCAAATTTTTCTGCTAGTTCCATCGCTTCTTTTGAAAGCTGCTTTGCTTTTTCGAGGTTCCCTGTTTTTTTATAAACAGTGGAAAGCCCTTGCTTTGCTTGATACACATATCCCTGGACTTCAGCTAGAGCGATAGGAGTTTCGGCAAAAGTCCCGTCTCGGTGGACGATGGAATCTCCTGAATCTTTCCAGCCTTGATTTGCTATGCCTTTTGAAGATTCCTGGTGGTATTCTATAAACAGATCCCCATCCTGATCTCCGTAATGGTTAATCCAATATAATGCATTCTCTACACTTTCTTTTAATTCTTCAAAGAGATGAAGATCACCGGTCCAGTTAATATATTCCGTAAAAAGAACGAGATAGAGTGGAGTAGCGTCGATTGTTCCGTAATACGGAGTGAAAGGGATTTGATTGGTATTGGCAAGCTCTCCTGATCTTAATTCATGCATAATCTTTCCTGGTTGTTCGTCCCGCCACGGATCTTCTTTTGTCCCTTGAAAAGCAGCCATTGTACGGAGGGTTCCTTTAGCGACTTCTGGATTAAATGGCAGGAGCTGTTGTGCTGCGATCAAGCTGTCTCTGCCAAATGGCACCCCAAACCACGGAAGGCCTGCGACCGGAAAAAGACCGTATCCGACGTCGGTGAGGAGAGAACGCAAATCGCCGATTCCACGATCAACAAGGCGCTGTAAACCTTTATGATTGGTATTCACGTTTGTCGTATTTTTTGTCCATTCTTTATATGACGTTTCAAGAGCATGCAGTGCTTGATCAGCCGGTTTTATATCTTTGGCTTCTTGTTCAACGAGGGGTTGGATGGTAACCGCAATTTGCTTTTCTTCTTCGTGCTGCAAAGAAAGGGAAAACGAAATAGCTCCAACTTTCACCTCTTCGGCTTCAGTGTCCCAGGAAATGTGACTGCTTCGCTGTATTTCATCGGAGCCGGTATAATGATATGTAAAACTATTATTTGTTTTTTCTATGTTTGTCCCTCTGCCTGTTTTTCCGTTTTGAAAACCACGTACGATGAACATGTCTTTAAAATCTGCATCAAACTCGTATCCCATTCGAAAATCCAGTGCGGAAGGGGAGTAGCTCTTTATAGTTAAGATTTCGTAGAATACATTATCGTATATAAAGCGTTTTCTTTTTATTTCTACAGATTCTCTCCAAAGTTCAACCGTCCCGTTTTTCTCAATATGCGGGTTTGTAAGAAGAATTTCTGATTTGTAATTTTTCTCTGCCTCTGAGGACAATAATACGGGTTTATGACCGTTTATCGTTAAATGCCATTTGCTTAAAAAGCGTGTATCTTTCGTGTACAAGCCGGCACCGTATGTATGCCCCTCTGGAATATCCCCCATTTCATCGGTTAATAAAAACAGATCATTTTCCTTGATCACTCTGTAATTCATTATGTACCCCTCCAGATGTTTTTTAAATGATTTACCGAATCGTTTCGGTAACATTTGTCAAATTACCGCTTTGGAAAATCCAAAACGTTTTGGGAAAATTTTATAATAAAAGGTCCTTAATTGAATGGGACCTTTTGATTGTTTGCAGTTGTTGTATTTCTTATAACTAAATGATTATCAAGTATGGTGACACGTTTAGTAGGATCTCCGTTAAGTATATGAAGAAGAAGCTTTCCTGCTTCATATCCCATCTTATACTTATCCTGAGCTACCGTAGTCAGAGGAGGGTGTGCATAGGAAGCAAGGACAATATCATCAAATCCTGCAATCGATAACGACTCCGGAATGTTTCTTCCTAGTTTTTTGGCCGACCGCATAGCTCCAAGGGCCATAAGGTCACTTGCACAAAAGAGGGCGCTTATTTCCGGGTACTCTTGCAGCAGCTTTTCTGCTTCCTTTTCCGCCGTTTCTTCCTGAAATTGACCATCAACGACCCAGTGTTGTCGAAACGTGATACCCGCTTCCTGCAACTCTTTCTTATAACCCTTTAAACGATGCTGACTGACAAGGGCCTGGTCATGGCCATTGACCATAGCAATATTTCTATGCCCAAGATTAATGAGGTGTTTCACAGCAGTTTGAGCCCCAAACTCGTTATCCGTTGTAACGTAGCCTACATTTTCACCGCTCATTTCAATGTCTATGAGCACGCACGGGATATTACTTTCAATAACTTCTGTTAAATAAGGGTCATCTTTTTTCATGCCTAACATAATAGCCCCTTCCACCTGACGTTCCCGGCATAATTGACTGTAACTTTTCAGGCGCTGTTTTGCAGAATCTGTGCTGAATAATATTAAGTCATATCCAGCTTCACCTGCGTAGGCGTTAAGGCCGCCCATAATTTCTACCATGAAGCTGTCTTTTAAAGCGGAACGGCTCAGTTCTGAAACGAGGAGGCCGATCGTTTTTGTTTTGCTGGTTACCAAACTGCGAGCTACGGAGTTTGGGCTGTAGTTCAGCTCAGCTGCGATTTGCTGAATTTTTTTTCTGGTGTTTTCATTTACATCATAATACCCGTTTAAGGCCCGTGAGACGGTAGTTACCGAAACCCCAGCTTCTTTTGCTATGTCTTTTATTGTTGTCACGATGAACCTCCAAAACGTTTCGGATTTATCTTTAGGTAATACTCTATATGATTTTTAAAGCGTTTACAATGGTTTTTTAGAAAAAATAACAGTCCTTCACATTAAGGAAAAATGAACACAGCTTCAAAAAAAATAAAAAACGCATCGCTGTGCGGTGCGTGCGTTTATCATTTTTCACTCAACAATATTTGTAATCCGATAATGGTGAAAATTCCTCCTTGAATAACGTTCATACGTCTTGAAAACCTCGGATTATGCAGTACAAAACGGCTTGCCTGATTTGCAGCTGTACTGACAATAAAAAATATTACCAAAGCCTGAAGTAGAAAAAGGAAGCCCAGTATTAGCATTTGTACAGTTACAGAGCCGGATGACGGGTTCGTGAACTGAGGGAGCAGGGCAAGGAAAAAAAGAGATACTTTTGGATTAAGCAAGTTCATAATAATGCCTTTTTTATACAGCATTAGATATTGATGAGGATTCGTTTCCTTAGAAATACTCGCTTTTGATTTATCTCGAAAAGCTTGCCACGCTAAGTAAAGAAGGTAAGTGGCTCCTGCGTATTTAATCGCAGAAAAAGCAACGGAAGACTGATAGATGACAGCGGAAATACCAGCAGCTGCTGCGGAAATATGTACTAGTAAACCAGAGCAGAGGCCAAGTGCCGTAGCGAACCCGGCTTTTTTATTTTGTGATATGCTTTGGGCGATAACAAATAAAATATCCGGTCCTGGAGCAAGAGTCAATATGATAGCTGTGCCGAAGAAAGCTAAGATAACAATTGGGTCCATTTGGATAACCCCTAACTAGTATTTGGTTTAATCATAGTATACAAGATAAGCCAGTGCTGGACGAGAATTTTTAATATATGTGTAAGTTAGTCTGAACTGCAAAAAAAGTTGCACAATTGCACTTGATCAACTACAAGGCCGAGCAGACCAAGTGCAGTGGCTTTTTATTCATTAGCAGAATGGTCTGCCAAATAAAAAGGATAACCAGGATCTAACGAAGATCTGGTTATCCTTATAATACGAAAGCGATATTCTTAATAAGTCAATAAAATTTAACGGAACTCATTTAAATACAGTACTATCTTTTACATTTGCTTCGTATATTCTTCTCCAAGCTGATTCAGGCGTTCTTCGATCTCTTCTTGAGTCATCTCATGCTCTTCGACATAACGGTTTCTTGGATGAACCCGGCACTCAGGCGTGCAGCCCCGCATGTATTTATGCTCATTTTCTTCGGAACAAAGAATTTGTTTGTTACATTCAGGGTTGGAACAATTCACATAACGCTCACATGGTTCGCCGTCAAAATGATCGCGGCCGACGACGACATGCTCTTCACGATTGATTGGGACGCTGATGCGCTCATCAAATACATAACATTTACCATCCCATAATTTTCCTTTCACTTCTTCATCTTTACCGTACGTGATAATGCCTCCGTGCAGCTGGCGGACATTATCAAATCCTTCTTCTTTCAGCCAGCCCGAGAATTTTTCACAGCGGATGCCGCCTGTGCAGTACGTTAGTATTTGTTTTCCTTCCAACTGATCTTTATTTTCTTTTACCCATTCAGGAAGTTCACGGAAGCTGTTGATGTCAGGCCTGATCGCACCACGGAAGTGTCCCAGGTCATATTCATAGTCATTACGGGCATCCAGGATAACGGTATCTTCTTCCTGCATAGCTTCATAAAAATCTTTTGGCTCTAAATATTCGCCTGTTTGCTCGTTTGGATTAATATCCTCATTAAGACGCAGTGTAACAATTTCATCACGATGGCGTACGTGCATTTTTTTAAAGGCATGGCCATCGGCTTCATCTATTTTAAATTCTGTATCCACAAAGCGGGGATCTTTTTTTAAGTCTTCCATATATTTATTCGTCTGCTCCACGGTTCCAGAGACTGTTCCATTAATACCTTCAGAGGCAATAAGAATTCGCCCTTTTAAACCGAGGTTTTTACAGTACTCTAAGTGTTCTGCTGTAAAGCCTTCCGGATCTTCAATGGGCACATAGTTATAATAAAGTAATACACGATATTTTTTTTCCATTTTTATCACCTATTGTTTAATATTTGCAAGATATCAACCGTATAGGCGCATACGACTCTTTCTTACAATGTACTATTGTAAACGATTCGTTAAAAATAAGAAAGGGACAATCTATTTGTTGGAAGAGTGAGAATCTTGGAACATAATAAACAAACGCCTATTAGAAATACAGGGAGCTGTGGGTGTCCATGGCTCTCATTAAAAAATAACTCATTAAGGCTGTCTTTCTAGATAGGAAAGGCAGTCTTATTTTTTTAGAAAAGAAAGTTAGAAAGAATATTGTATGATAAGTATACAATATGATAAATTATCAAAAGTAAAAAAATTCAGTTATTTAATGAAGAAAGAGAGGGATTTTAATGGTTAAAGTAAGAAACTGTTGGATCATTATTTTTAGTGTCATGTTATTCATAGTGACCGGATGCCAAGGGGAAGAAACTCAAACTGCAGCTAAAGAAGAGCCTGAGGATCAAGAGGATTCTTTTACAGCAGCAACCATACAATTTAATCCGAAGTTGAATGAAAAAGAAGAAAATGTGGACGAGTTATATGAAGCAGCGGAAGAGGCATTTAAGAATGGAGCGAAAGTAGCAGTGGCTCCTGAAATGGCAACTACTGGGTATATGTACGACAGCAGGTCTGAAATTGAGCCGTTTGTTGAATCTATCCCAGGTGATACTACGGATAAATTTTCTGACTTGACCGAAAAATATGATAGCTATATTGTATTTGGAATGCCGGAAGTAGACGAAGAAACAGATCTCTACTACAATTCTGCAGTGTTTATAGGGCCTGACGGCTACATAGGTAAATATCGAAAAACACAAATGTGGGAGACAGAAATGCATTGGGCAGCCTGGGGAGATATGGGAATACCTGTTTTTGACACAGACATAGGAAAAATAGCTATTAATATTTGTATGGACTCTGCTTATTTTGAACCGGCAAGATTAGCAGGAATAAAAGGTGCTGACATTTTAGCTTTTCCCACTAACTCTTCGGCACAGACTATTTCTGCACTTCCAGCTAGAGCACAGCAAAATGGAATGCATGTGATTAGTGCTAACCGTTCAAATACAGAAGAAGGGTTTCATATGATAGGCGGAAGTGCTATTTGGTCTGCCGCAGGGGAAAAGCTGGCCGAAGCCCCGATTGCTATGGACGAAGAGGAAGCAATAGAAGAAACGAAGATAGAATATGCGGAAATAGACCCTAAAGAGTATGAAAACGAAAATAAAAAACGGCTTGAAAACAGGCGTCCTGAGCTATATAAAGAACTATCTCACTATATTCATCCTTGGGACGAAACGAAAAGTACGGAATCACAGGATATTGATGCGGCAGCTCTACAATATGAGCCTATTATCGGGGATAAAGAAAAAAATAAAAAGAAAATTTCCAAACTGGTAGGTCAAGCGGCAAGTGAAGATGACATAGATTTAATCGTTCTGCCTGAAATGTCATTGACTGGGCCTGTAGATGAAAAGCAAAATTATAATCTTAGGAAAATAGCAGAAAAAGAACAAGGAGAAACACAAGAATATATGGCTTCATTAGCTGAAAAATATAATACAGCTATCGTCTATGGGTTTCTTGAAAAAGAAAAAGGTTCCTTATACAATGGTGCTGTTTTGCTGGATGAAAAGGGAGAACAGGCTGGTAAATACCGTAAAACACATTTAAGTGAAGAAGAGCAGGATTGGGTGGAAGAAGGAGGAGAACTGCCCGTCTTTGAAACAGACAACTTAGGAAAAATCGGTATTCTTATAGGAGAAGATGCTCTATTTCCAGAGGCTTCTGGTGTCATGGCTGTTAACCGGGCAGACATTATAGCGATCCCTTCATCGTGGCACGGACAATACGGCGGAGAAATGGAGATTAATAGGGAATTGGCAGAACATACGTATCCAAAGCATGCGATGGTAACATGGGATTCTGTGGCAATTGGAGCGCAAGCTTACACTGTGGTTGGAAACTTTGTTGGTACGGAAAAAGAGTATCAAGGAGGTTCAGGAGTGTATGGAATAGATCCTTTATACGGGCTCGATAAGGTGGAAATAGCTTCAAAGGATAAAGAAGAAGTTCAAATGGCTTCATTTAAAACAGTTCCTCAAGATTGGTGGTTCAATCAAGAAAAATTACTAGCTTCCCGTCAACCAGAATATTACACACCTCTTATCGAGCATTAATAAGGAGTTGGAAAAAGAACGCAGGGGGAATTTTTAGGCATTTTTAAAAATTTCCCCTTTTCAATAAAAGTTATATTATTGTATACTTATCATACAAATTTTTGATAACGCTTTCTTAAGGAGGGTATGTAAATTGTCTATTTTTGATTTAACAATTGATGTTGGCTTGATTTCCATCCTTTTATTGGCTGGAGTAATATTAAGAGCAAAAATTAAAGCGCTTCAAAAGTTTTTTATTCCAGCAAGTATTATTGCAGGATTTGCTGGATTGTTCTTGGGACCGAACGGAACGGGATGGCTTCCGTTCTCAGAAGCAATAGCTGATTATCCGACTGTTTTAATTGCTGTCATTTTCGGAGCAATTCCGATCGGGGCTGCAAAATTAAATTGGAAGAAAATGTTTGGGCGCGTAAGAAATATGTGGGTTTATTCTATGTGTCTTACCCTCTTAATGTGGGGTGGAGGTGCGATGATTACATATCTCGTGTTCAGCCATATTTGGAATGTCCCGGCAGGTTACGGACTTGTTCTTGGAGCCGGATTTCTCGGTGGTCATGGAACGGCAGCCGCTGTTGGTGAAGCATTTAGCGGCATGGGATGGGAAGAAGCAACAGCTCTTGGATATACCTCAGCGACAGTAGGATTGCTTTGTGCCATTATTGGAGGGCTCCTTATTGTTAAAAAATATGCTCGAGCCAACAAAACTAATTTTATTTCTGATTTTAAAGATTTGCCTGCAGATTTGCGGACAGGTCTTGTCAAAAAAGGTTCCAGGGAAACAGCAGGAGAAGAAACTCTTTCTAGTAACACAGCAGATCCGTTATTTTTTCACTTGGCGATAATAGCAACTGTTGTGGTTATTAGTTACTATTTTCAGGAAACGCTTAACTCCATATTCCCTAATATAAGTGTTCCGCTTCTAAGTTTGGCGTTTATCGTTGGTTTGTTGATTCAGTTATTTCTTCGATATACAAAAGCAGATTATTATGTCGATAAAAAAGTAATGAATCGTTTGAGTGGAACGGCAACAGATTTGACTGTAGCATTTGGGATAACATCTATCAACTTAACTGTTGTAGCTGATTACGCTCTTCCACTCATTGCATTATTTATATTTGGTTTGATATGGGCTTATGGAATTTTTCACTTCATTGCCCCAAGGGTATTTCATCAGCACTGGTTTGAAAATGGAATCTTTGGCTGGGGATGGAGTACAGGCACGGTGGCAATGGGAATTGCCCTCCTGCGTATTGTAGATCCAAAAACGAAGAGTACGACATTGGATGATTATGCTTTAGGGTATATAGGAATGGTACCTGTAGAAGTAATCATCATTACCTTTGGACCTATTATGATGATGTCAGGACTTGGCGGGGTGTATGCCTTCACTCTATTGGGAGTGTGTACGGTCCTCTTGATTGTTGCTGGAAAAGTAGGATGGCTTGTTTCAAAAGAAGAAGTCTCAGGGAGGCATAAAAAAGAAGCTGTTTAGGTATAAAGGAGAGGATAACTCACTATGAAAATAGAACGAAAAAAAGTTTCCATGCAAGTATTTGACCGTATTAAAGAAATGATTAAAGAAGAAAAAATGCAGCCAGGAGATAAACTGCCAACAGAAAGCAAACTCACTGAAATGTTTGGAGTGAGCAGAACACCGGTCCGTGAGGCTTTAAGTGTTTTAGAAGCAAGTGGTTTAATCGCTTCAAAACAGGGAGGAGGCAGTGTGGTTCAGGCAACTTCCATTAGTAGTTTAATGGAAGAAACTCATTTTGAGTTTGTAGATCCTGAAGAAATACTGAACCTTTTGGAAACACGTTTGATTTTAGAAACTGGAGCAGCATATCTAGCTGGCGAGAGAAGAACAGTGGACGACCTTGATGAGATGAAACAAGCATTAGATGAAATTCGGTATTCGCAGGACAAAAGCAAAATTGGGCACAAAGAGGACATTGCTTTTCATAAAGTCATAGCTAAAGCATCGCATAATCCAATACTGATAGGAACAATGGAAAACATTTCTGAATTACATGAAAAAGCTATTAAATTTTCTTTAATGAAAAATATGGGGATAACAGGGAAACGACAGCGAGTGTTAAATGAACATGAGCATATATATAAGGCCGTCGAGCTAGGGGATCCAAAGAAAGCCGAACAAGCAATGTTTGAGCATTTAACCAATGCAAAGAAGAAATTTGAAAAAGAGCTAGACCAGTTAGCCAATTAAATAAGGAGTGTTAAAAATGAATGAAAAACCAATACATTTTTTTAGTGAAGGATATAAATTACAAGGTACATTATATTTTCCTGATGATTATGTGCCGGGGGAGAAACGTCCAGCTATTATTCCAAATTCAGGGTATCAAGGGGTTAATGCATTTTATCCAAAGATGTTTGCGCAAGCTTTAACCGAACATGGTTTTATTTGTTTAGGTTTTGACTACAGAGGATTCGCTGATAGTGAAGGGGAAAAAGGAAGAGTTTTGCTTGAAGAGCAAGTGGAAGATATAAAAAATGCTATTACTTTTTTGCAGCTGCAGGAAGAAGTAGATCACGAACGTATCGGATTAATTGGATGGGGAATGGGGGCTTCTAATGTCATCCAAGTAACCGCTGCCAATGAAAATATATCGGCAGTTGCTGCTTTAAATGGTTTCTATAACGGAGAAAGATGGCTGAAGACGATACACTCTTACAATGATTGGCTTAAACTGTTAGAAACGGTAGAAGAAGACCGTATCAAGAGGGTGGTAGAAGGAGAATCAACGCTTGCTGATCCGTTTCTTCATTATCCTTTAGATCCTGCTACAGCTGGCTATGTAGAAAAAGAACTTTCTTCTTATCACGGTTTTGGCGAACAGACGAGGATTCAATTTACTGAATCAATTATTGGCATGAATGCTGAAAAAGCTGCTGAAGAACTTTCATCTGTCCCTTTATTCGTTGGTCATGGAACGGGGAATGTTTTGCATCCTTTTGAAGAAGCTCTTCAATTGTTTGAAAAGGCGGCTGAACCAAAACAATTTTATCAAGTAAATGGAAAACATAATGATTTTATGTATAGTGACCACCCAGAATTTAAACGATTGATCGAAGCACTGGTGAGCTTTTTCAATAATTCTTTAAAAGAAAGCCTGCAGAACATTTCTTAATACAGGGGGAAGAGACACAGATGAATAACACAGAAACCTATCATCCTCTTTTAAAGGGAGGATATGAGTTACATGTACATAGTTCACCTAGTATTTTTCCAAGAAAACAAACAGACTGGGAACTAGTAGAAGAAGCAAGACGTGCAGGCATGAATGGTTTGGTTTTGAAGGCTCATGAAGGCTCTTCCTATGACCGGGCCTATTTAATCCGCGAAAAATATCCGGAAATGGACGTGTATGGGGGTCTTGTTTGTAATATTTTTACCGGCGGATTGTCTCCGCATGCAGTCGATATGGCTCTGCAAATGGGAGCTAAAGTCGTTTGGATGCCAACTATATCAGCTGCTCAGCATCAAAAGTATTTTGCACATCACCAAAAAGATCGTTTCTTTAACAGTAAGAAGTCATTAGATTATTCGGAATCTGTTTTGCGTGTGATGGACGATAGTAATAACATTAAAGAAGAGGTAAAAAAGATTGTTTCCTTAATAGCGGAATATGACGCAGTACTCGCTACTGGTCATCTAGCACCTAATGAAGTAGGGCCGCTCGTGGCTGAAGCGAAAAAAGCAGGGGTAACTCGTATTCTTATTCAGCATGCAGACCTTGGTATTGCTCAAATACCGCTTGAGATGCAGCTGGAGCTCGTACGCGAAGGTTGTATCATTGAAAAATGTTATCTAGCATGCAGCGAAGATTTTAATAATCTATCAGCAAAAGAAATGGCGAACTCTATTAAATATCTAGGAAGCTCAAATTGTGTGTTAGTCACAGATTATGGACAAGAACATAACGTTACACCAATAAAAGGGCTGAGCAGATTTATTACAGAACTGGTTTCATATGGTGTGACAGAACAAGAAATCACAAGCATGATTAAGGATAATCCAAAATCCTTATTAAAATAGGCCCTTTTTAGAAAGAAGGTTTATGATGAAGGAATGGATAAATGAACTCAAGAGTTTTTTTTCTGCCAATCAAGTGCTCACAGAACTAGCAGATCGATACAGCTACAGTTTTGATGGCTCATTTGGAGAATATCTTCCCGAAGCTGTAGTGCAGGTCAAGACAAAAGAAGAGGTTGTCCACGTCATGAAAATAGCTAACCAGTATAAAGTACCGGTCACTCCCAGGGGGCAGGGAACATGTTTAAGCGGCGGACCTCTTCCGGTTAAGGGCGGTATAGTGCTGGATACTTCACAATGGCCGGCAAGGATTGACGTAACTCCGGATGACTTGATTGCAGTGGTGTCTCCAGGGGTGTTAACGGCATCTATTAATCAAGAAATAGAAAAGTACGGACTTATGTACCCGCCTGATCCAAGCAGCGCTCATGTCTCAACGATCGGAGGCAATCTCGCTGAAAATTCAGGCGGCCCGCGCGGCCTGAAATATGGAGTAACAAAAGATTATGTTATTGGCTTAGAGCTGGTTACACCAGAAGGAGAAATGATAAAAACTGGCGGAAGGACAATTAAAAACGTAACAGGTTTTGACCTGACCAAGCTTGTGATTGGATCAGAAGGGACGCTTGGGATTATTACCGAAGCTACATTAAAGCTCGTTCCAAAGCCGCCAGCCGTTCAAACGTTAATGGCGGTTTTTGATGAAGTAGAGCTTTCTGGAAGAGCGATTTCGAAGACCCTAACCTCTGGTATTCTTCCTTCTAAAATGGAATTTATGGATCAAGCCTCAGTACAAGCAGTGGAAAATTACAAGCCGTCTGGTCTTCCTGTTGAAGCTGCAGCTTTATTAATGATTGAACTTGACGGACACCCAGAAGCGATAAAAGCAGAAGCCAATCAGGTGGAGAAAATAATGAAAGAACTTGGGGCAAAAGATATTGTGGTGCCAAAAAATGAAGAGGAATCAGCAAAAATATGGCAGGCAAGAAAACAGGTTTCACCAGCTATTGCTAAAATAAAACCAACAAAAGTTTCGGAAGATGCCACCGTCCCGCGCAGCAAAATTGCAGAAATGATGGAAAGACTACAGGCAATAAAAGAAAAATATGACATAGAGCTCGTAGTATTCGGCCATGCCGGAGACGGGAATTTACATCCCAACATCATGTGTGATAAACGTGATGAAGACGAAATGATAAGAGTCGAACAAGCTGTTGGAGAGATTTTTCAGGCAGCGGTTGAACTTGGCGGTACTTTGTCTGGGGAGCATGGTATTGGCACAATGAAAGCTCCTTTTATGGAACAAGAACTTGGCTCAGCAGGACTTGATATGATGAAGAGAATTAAAGACAGCTGGGACCCAAAAGGCATTATGAACCCAGGAAAAATGTTCCCGGAGCGTGACCAGAAGTTGGTGTTGCGACATGAATGATTTAAAAACTCTTCAAGAAAAATTGCAATACGATAAAACCTTCGATTGTGTACAATGTGGCTATTGTCTGCCTGCTTGTCCAACCTATGAAACGATGGAAAAAGAAACCCATTCACCTAGAGGGCGGATTAATCTGGTAAAAATGGCAGCTGAAGGAAAAGCTTCTCTAGAAGATTTAGAAGAACCAATTGAAAAGTGTTTAGGATGTATGGCTTGCACCACTGTTTGTCCAACAAATGTGCAGTACGGAGCTATTTTAGAAGGTGCAAAAGAAACGTTGGAGGACAATAAAGAAAAGTCACAGGGGAGAAAGAAAACAGAGGAGTTTTTGTTTGGTTCTTTTTTTCCTTCTTCTAAATGGATGAATCGGCTCGGAAATGCCACCTGGCTTTACCAGGCTACAGGAATGCAAAAAGTCGCCCGTTCTTTGCGTTTGACTGCGATGGCTCCCTTGCATCTGGGGGAATTTGAAAAAGTTCTGCCAGCACAGCCGTCTCCTTCACAAAGAAAAAAGCGGCTGAAACGTATACATCCAGAAGGAGCACCTGCCGCAAAGATTGCCTTTTTTACTGGGTGTGTCATGGACAGCATCTTTTTTGATATCAATCAACAAACGATAGAGTTAATGAGGCTTTCAGGGGCGGAAGTCATTTTGCCAGAGAATCAAACGTGCTGCGGTGCCTTGCATGCTCATTCGGGCAAAGTCGGATTATCGAAAGAGCTTGCAATGGAAAACATTGCCGCCTTTGAAGAAGAAAAAGTGGACTATATTGTGAACAACGCTGGCGGATGCGGAGCACGTTTAATAGAATATGACCACTTATTTGAGAAAGGAACAGAGTGGCACCAGCGGGCAAAAGCTTTTACTGAAAAAATAAAAGACATATCTGAAGTCCTTGTTGAGCTGGATGGGTTAGAGTTTTCTGCCCCTGTAGAAAAATTAGTAACCTATCAACCATCCTGTCATATGACAAACGTGCAGCGAGTGACCAGGCAGCCTCGTCAATTAATAGAACAGGTGCCGGGGGTTAAGCTGCGTGAAATGAACAATCCGGATTTCTGCTGCGGGTCGGCTGGTATCTATAATATTATAAATTACGAAGATTCAATGGATATTTTAGATAAAAAAATGGAAGATGTGAATAATGTAAATCCTCAAGTAATTGTTACTACAAACCCTGGTTGTTTGCTGCAGATGAAAGCCGGGGTGGAGCGGGAAGGAAAACACAGCAAAGCAGAGGCTGTTCACCTGGTTGAGGTGTTAATGGAGGCTTCACCAAAACCAAAGAAATTATAACCGATACACAGTAAAATTTGAAAACGGTTTGACAACGCTTACAAAATCTAGTAATCTATTACCAGGTTAATAAATCGTGATGGAGATTAGGAGATCCACGCCAGATTTTAGGCTGTGCTCAATGGACGCATTGAGGGACATGTGCCTAGAAGGAACTGGCGTGGTTTTTTTTTACATTTCAGGCCTCAAGTTGTCTGTCGATCTAACTGTTTTAATCAAAAAACTATTCATGAGGAGGGCTCTTTATGTCGCCGTTTATTGGTGAATTGATTGGAACCATGATTCTAATCATCTTCGGAGGCGGAGTGGTTGCTGGCGTTGTGTTAAAAGGTTCCAAAGCTGAAGATGCCGGATGGGGAGTTATAACAATAGGCTGGGGTCTTGCCGTTACAATGGGAGTATATGCTGTTGGGAACTTTAGCGGGGCGCACATTAATCCAGCCGTTACCCTTGGTTTAGCAGCCTCTGGTGATTTTCCTTGGGCCGATGTGCCTTATTACATTACCGCTCAAATGATAGGAGCTTTTATCGGTGCATGTATTGTCTTTTTCCATTACCTGGCTCAATGGAGAAAAACAGAAGATCCAGGTGCAAAATTAGCAGTATTCTCCACAGATCCAGCTGTGAGAAGTTATTCAGCCAATCTTGTTAGTGAAATTATTGGTACATTTATTTTAGTCCTTGGATTAGCTTTTATAGGAGCCAATGAATTTACAGAAGGGCTGAATCCGCTAATTGTCGGCCTGCTGATTGTAGCAATTGGTATGTCTCTTGGAGGCACCACTGGATATGCAATTAATCCGGCCCGGGATTTTGGGCCGAGAATTGCTCATTTTTGTCTGCCTATTCCCGGAAAAGGTACGTCAGATTGGAAATATGCCTGGGTTCCAATTGTCGGCCCGGTTATAGGCGGAATATATGGGGGTATATTTCATAAAGCCGTCTTTTTAGGAGAGGTGGCTCCATTGTTCTGGCCAATGACTGTCATTATTTGTCTTATCTTCATTTATGCTCAAATTCAAAACGCACGAGAGTATAATGAAGCTAATACATTAAACGAGGACATCAAGGGCGAGAGGTCTGTGTAAATATTTAGTTTCTAAAACGTTAGGTGAGGTGGTTGAAGGTGGAAAAGTATATTATGGCTTTAGATCAAGGGACGACAAGCTCTCGGGCTATTTTGTTTAATAAGAATGGTGAAATTGTGAAAACGGCCCAAAAGGAATTTACACAGCATTTTCCTAAACCAGGCTGGGTAGAGCACGATGCCGGTGAGATTTGGGGAAGTATTTTAGCAGTTGTTGCAACAGCTCTTGCGGAAGCGGATATTAAACCGGAACAAATTGCAGGAATCGGGATCACCAATCAGCGCGAAACCACTGTAGTTTGGGACAAAAATACAGGAAAACCGGTATATAACGCGATTGTCTGGCAGTCAAGGCAGACTGCTGAGATTTGCGAGGAGTTAAAAAAACAAGGAAACAATAAAACGTTTAGAGAGAAAACGGGGCTTCTTATTGATGCTTATTTCTCTGGAACGAAAGTGAAATGGATTTTAGATAATGTGGAGGGTGCCCGTGAAAAAGCAGAGCGTGGAGAACTGCTCTTTGGCACTATAGATACATGGCTAATATGGAAGCTGTCTGGAGGAGAAGTCCACGTTACTGATTATTCTAATGCCTCTAGAACGTTGATGTATAACATACATGAATTGAAATGGGACGAAGAGCTATTAGACATTTTAGATGTCCCAAAAGCAATGCTTCCTGAAGTTCATCCTTCTTCTGCGGTTTATGCGAATACAGCGGGATATCACTTTTTTGGTGAAAACATTCCTATTGCAGGCGCAGCTGGTGATCAGCAGTCTGCATTATTCGGGCAGGCTTGTTTTGAAAAAGGAATGGCTAAAAACACCTACGGCACAGGCTGTTTCATGCTGATGAATACAGGCCAGGAAGCCATTGAATCAGAGCATGGACTGCTTACTACATTAGCCTGGGGCGTTGATGGAAAAGTTGAATATGCTCTTGAGGGCAGTATATTTGTGGCTGGATCAGCTATCCAATGGCTGCGCGACGGCCTAAGGCTGTTTCATGATGCCGCTGATTCTGAAAAATATGCAAAGCGGGTTTCTTCTACAGATGGAGCATATGTGGTCCCTGCGTTTGTAGGACTAGGGACGCCTTATTGGGATTCTGACGTGCGCGGTGCTGTCTTTGGGATTACCCGCGGTACAGAGAAAGAGCATTTTGTAAGGGCAACGCTTGAGTCATTAGCATACCAGACAAAAGATGTGCTGGATGCGATGATTGCTGATTCAAACATCGATTTAAAGACGCTTCGTGTCGATGGTGGCGCTGTCAAAAATAATTTTCTCATGCAATTTCAAGGAGATTTATTAAATGTGCCGGTTGAAAGGCCGGTAGTAAATGAAACGACTGCTCTGGGAGCTGCATATTTGGCCGGCCTGGCCGTTGGATACTGGAAGGATCGAGCGGAAATCGAAGCTCAGTGGAAAGTGGAAAAAACATTCACTCCAAAAATGGATGACGAACAGCGAAATGAATTGTATAATGGATGGAAGAAGGCAGTAAAAGCGGCTATGGCATTTAAGTAAGAGATCAAACAAGTTAATAGATGGTTGGAGACAAGGAGAAACCAGAAAACCCTTTCTGATTTGAGAAAGGGGTTTTCTGGTTTCTTTTTTTACATTTTACTATGCCTTTTACCGTAAAGGTTTGGCCAGCAAGCTACGCTTTTCAATATTAAGGGAGGAATATGAGAGATGAATAATTTTTCTAATAAACATCGGCAAAAGTTAACAGAACAATTAACATGTGAGGAATTTGACGTATTAGTAATCGGTGGAGGAATTACTGGGAGCGGAATTGCACTGGATGCTGCTACAAGAGGTATGAAAACAGCACTTGTTGAAATGCAGGACTTTGCAGCCGGCACTTCAAGTCGTTCCACTAAGCTCGTTCACGGAGGACTGAGATATTTAAAACAATTGGAAGTGAAAATGGTTGCTGAGGTAGGAAAAGAACGGGCGGTTGTTTATGAAAATGCTCCTCATGTAACCGTGCCGGAATGGATGATGCTTCCTTTCCATAAAAATGGTAATTTTGGTCCTCTTTCTACTTCAGTCGGACTTCGGGTATATGACTTTCTGGCAGGAGTAAAGCGAAGTGAACGTAGAAAAATGCTAAACAGAGAAGAAACATTAAATAGAGCGCCTTTGCTTAAAAAAGACGGTTTGCTTGGAAGCGGGTATTATGTCGAATACAGAACCGATGATGCTAGATTAACTATCGAAGCTGCAAAAGAAGCAGCCCGCAACGGCGCCGTGTTAATCAACTACACAAAAGTTACTGATTTTATATATGAAGGCAGTAAAGCTGTCGGTGTTACAGCCGAGGATCAATGGACCGGTAAGACTTATCAGATTAAAGCACGTAAAATCATTAATGCAGCGGGACCATGGGTGGATACTTTGCGTTCGAAAGATGGATCAAAACACGGAAAACACCTCCGATTAACAAAAGGAATCCATTTAGTATTTGATCAAAGCGTCTTCCCTCTCGACCAGGCAGTTTACTTTGATACACCGGACGACCGCATGGTATTTGCGATTCCAAGAGACGGAAAGACTTATGCAGGCACAACCGATACAGTATATGAAGGCGACCCTGCCCAGCCTAATATGACAGTAGAGGATAGACAATATGTATTAGATGCCGTTAATTATATGTTTCCGGATGTTAATATTTCATCAGGGGATGTAGAATCAAGCTGGGCAGGACTGCGGCCGCTGATTTATGAAGAAGGAAAGGATCCCTCAGAAATATCAAGAAAAGATGAAGTCTGGGAGCACAAGTCCGGTATCTTGACTATTGCTGGTGGAAAACTAACAGGCTATCGTAAAATGGCAGAAATAGTAGTCGATAAAGTATCTAAAAAGCTAAAAGAAGAACACAACATTATGTATCAGCCTTGCCAGACAAAACAATGGCCGCTTTCTGGAGGGGACGTAGGTGGATCGGAAAGCTTTAATCAATTTGTAAATGAAAAGGTACAAACAGGCATTCAGATTGGGCTTTCTGAGCAGGAAGCCGAAACATTAGCAAAAAGATATGGTTCTAATGTAGATGTCTTATTTGAATATGTGGAAAAAAGAAAACAAGAAGCTGATCATTCTTCTCTTCCCCCTTCTATTTATGCCCAAGTTATGTATGCTGTTGAAGAAGAAATGACCGGCACATTGACAGATTTTTTTATTAGAAGAACTGGAGCTTTGTTTTTTAATATTAATTGGGTGCACCAATGGAAAGAAGAAGTTCAAAAGTTAATGGGGGAGGAATTAGAATGGAGTGAAGAACAACACGAAAGGTATCGTACAGAATTGGAAGATGCTTTACTTGATGCAGTAAAACCAGTTAATGAAGAGAGGAAGGAGAATTTGACTTCATAGCGAAAATGAAAGAGAGGAGGAAATAGACATGCATTTTGGAGGCCAATCCATCCTTCCTGCAGCTCGTTCCATAAAGGAAGTAGAACGGCTTATGGAAAGTGAGTTCGAATACATTGTTTTGCTGCATACTCACATTGGCCAGCTTAACAGCCTGGTTAAAGAATTGAAACGCAATAATAAAAAAGTACTCTTGCATGCTGATATGGTGCAAGGGCTGAGAACTGATGAGTATGCTGCACAGTTTCTATCCCAATCGATCCGGCCGGCTGGTTTAATTTCCACTCGAAATAATGTTGTGGCAGCAGCAAAACAAGCTGGATTGTTAGCGATTCAACGTTTATTTTTGTTAGATTCTATGGCACTTGAAACAAGCTATCGGCTGATTCAAAAAAATAAACCAGATTATATTGAAGTTCTCCCTGGCATTTTACCAGCTCGTATTATAAATGAAGTGCAAAATGAAACAGGAGTCCCTCTGATCGCAGGCGGGCTTATACGGGATGAAGAAGATGTGAAAACAGCTTTTGAAGGAGGAGTAGTCAGTATTACAACCTCTCGCAGTGAATTGTGGAATGAAGGAAAACAATGAAAATCATAAGGTTGAATAGCGTAAGCTCCTGTTACGCTTTACAGAGAGCTTGCGTTTTTCTTTTTACTTTAAGAAAGTTAAACTAAAGTATAAGAAAAGCTAAGGATTCCAACGTACAGGACGTTCTATTGCCGCCATTGCTACAGGATGTGTGCGAATGTAGCAGAAGTTCAGTAACATTATCCGAACGTCATTTAAAACAGGACGCTTGCGCTTTTCTTATTGTTTGAAGAGGCAGGGCGGGAGGTATAAAAATAAAGAGAAGGAGGTTAGGATAACATGGAGTGCCGATAGATCATTTAAAAGTACTGGATATCCCCAAACCAGAACTATTACCTGGTCAAGTACTAGTGAAAGTTCATGCTGTAGGCCTTAACCCGGTTGATTATAAGTAAATCGAGAACTCTTTCCCTGAATGGGAATACCCTCACATTTCGGGGCTTGACGCAGCAGGAATAATTGAGGAGACAGGAGCTGGAGTATCGAATTGGAAGCCGGGAGATAAGGTATTTTTCACGGCAGACTTGCCCATTAGGGAGGATTTGCTGAATACACATTAGCATCTGAGAATGTGTTAGCACCTATGCCTGAAGGATGGAGCTTTACAGAAGCAGCTGCTTTACCAACCCCAGCATTACGCGTATCAAGCCCTGCACCGAAAGCTGACTATGAAAAAAGGACAGACAATTTTGATCAAAGCTGGCGCTGGTGCAGTTGGCGGGTTTGCTATTCAATTTGAAAGGCTTGCAGACTTTCATATTATAACGACCTGCTCACCGGGGAATAATGAACATGTTAAACAACTAGGTGCTCACAAAGTGATCGATTATAACACTCAGAATGTGGTGGAGGAAGTACACCGGTTACGAATGGCCGTGGCGTGGATATCGCAATGGATATGGTTGGTAAGAAAACTGCAACAGACGCGTTTGATTACCTTGCTTTCAATGGTCATTTGCTATGTGCAGTGGAGCTTACCGATTTTTCTTACTATGATCTAAAACACTAGTACCAATCATCCACGAAATTGCACTTGGATTCGTTTATCGTTCTGATGACAAAGAGCAGATTGCAGATTTAGGGTATATGGCTAAAGAAATTGGAAAACTGGCTGCTGCCAAAAAGATAAGCCCGATGGTAGAAGAAAAAAATTCCTTTAGAAAATGTACCTGAAGCATTGCACCGAATAAAAGAAGGTCATGTACGTGGAAATATTGTGGCTCACATTTATAGAAAAAATGTAAGCAAAAAAACTTAAACAATAAGGTGATACTATGACAAGGTATGATGAAACATTGTTTGAACAAGGCCATATTAGCAGCCATATTTTAAAAAATCGTTATATTGTGGCGCCCATGACCAGAGTAAGTTCAGAAGCAGATGGGACTCCAAATGACCGGGTACGTAAATACTATGAAAGGTTTGCTATTGGTGGTTTTTCAGCTGTTATAACGGAAGGGATCTACCCAGATACAGCCTACAGCCAGGGGTATGAATATCAAGCAGGACTAGCAACAGAAGAGCATAAAGAGGCATGGAAGCCGATTGTGGCAGACGTTCAAAAACATGGCGCTAAAATTATTGCTCAATTAATGCATGCTGGCGCTCAGTCTCAAGGTAATGATTATACCGATAAAACTGTAGGCCCTTCTCCGTTTCAGCCGCCTATAGACATGATTCCGGTTTACGGAGGAAAAGGCCCTTTCCCAGTGTCAGAAGAACTTTCTAAAGAAGGAATAGAAGAAATAAAAAAAGGGTTTGTACAGTCAGCAGTTTATGCAAAAGAGGCTGGATTTGACGGAGTAGAACTTCATGGAGCAAATGGATACCTTCTTGATCAGTTTTTATCAGAAACCATCAATGTTCGTAATGATGAGTACGGTGGCTCTGTTGAAAATAGGCTTCGCTTTTTATTAGAGCTGATTCGGGACGTTCGAAAAGCAGTAGGGGACAATATGATTTTAGGGATTCGTATTTCTCAGTTAAAAGCCACAAACCCAGATTTCCGGTGGTCAGGAGGAGAAAAAGACGCCGAAACTATTTTTACGGCGCTGGGGAATTCAAACATTGATTATATTCACTTATCTGATGATGACGCTACTACTCCTGGGTTTGGGGAAGGAACCATGACAATGAGTGAGGCAGCCAAAAAATTCACAGATGTGCCCGTGATTGCATGTGGAAGTCTCAGCAATCCAGAAAAGGCAGCCTCTGTACTGGAGAAAAAATCTGCTGATTTTGTCGCTGTTGCCAGACAGGCTCTAGCTAATCCAGACACTCCTAACCGAGTACGTAAAGGCATGGATTTAGATGATTTTGACAAAGAAAAAATAATGCTCCCCAAAGCCTATATTAAAGACTTTGAATTACAACAAGAGCTGGAAAGAGAAGATTAAAATGAAAAGCTTTGTCCATTGCGGACAAAGTTTTTTCTTGCCTAAATAATGTTATAATGGACAAACATTATAAAAAATGCTGCGTGAATCGGGAAATAAGTGAGGGGTCGGCATGGTTAAATCAGTAGATAGAGCATTGACGATTATCAAACTGGTCAGCACAAAAAAAGACGGGTACGGTGTTACGGAATTAGCCAGCCAGCTAGCATTAAATAAAAGCTCCATATTTCGTTTACTGTCTACATTAATGGAGCACGGATTTATTGAGCAGGATCCAGAAACAAAAAAGTATCGCTTAGGATATCAATATTTGGAGCTGAGCTCAAAGCTGCTTGATTCCATTGATATCCGTAAAGAAGCAGCACCTTATCTGAAGGAGCTTGAAGAATTAACGAATGAAGTCATTCATCTGGTTATTTATTCACAGAAAGAAGCCGTCTATATTGAAAAACTGGAAGGGAATGAAACCCTTCGTATGCATTCACAGGTTGGGAAAAGGGCACCGATGCACTGCACAAGCGCTGGTAAAACAATTTTAGCTTATTTACCAGAAGGCGAAGCTAGAGAAATTATTAAACAGAAAGGACTTCCTCCCCATACAGAGAATACAATAACGGAACCAGATAGATTAATGGACAACATAAAAGATATTAGATACAGGGGATATGGAATAGAAAGAGAAGAAAACGAAGTAGGTATTACATGTATTGCTGTTCCTATCTTTAATTTCCGGGGAGAAATTGCAGGAGCTATTAGTATTTCAGGCCCTTCCATTCGAATGGGCGAAGAAAGAATTAATGAATTAAAAGATAAATTTATGGAAATCGGAAATCGCGTTTCACGTCGGCTTGGTTTCGGCGGAACAAGCAGTGGAGAAGAAGTTTAACAGGACTTTTTTCTCCTTTTTTTATTGTTTTAAAAATGTCAGAACAATTGAAAAAGTAATAAGTCCATGATAAAATATAATAAATAGAAACGATGTTTCATAATAAGCAACATAAAGCAAAGAGAGAGGAGAATGAAAATGAGCAGTTATGTGACAACAGGCAACTTACAAGTAGCTTCCGAACTTTATGAATTTATTAATGAGGAAGCCATACCAGGCATAGGAGTATCAAGTGAAGATTTCTGGAAGGGTCTGGATCATATTATTCATGAATTGTCACCTGAAAATAAAGAATTGTTAAAAACACGAGAAGAAATTCAAGAAAAAATTCATAACTGGCATACAGAGAACAAAAATTCTTTTGATTTCAACAAGTACAAGAATTTTCTAAAGGAAATTAATTACTTGGAGCCAAAAGTTGAGGAATTTAAAGTGACCACCGAGAACGTAGATGATGAAATTGCAAGCCAGGCTGGTCCGCAGCTCGTGGTGCCGATGAGCAATGCAAGATATGCCTTGAACGCGGCAAATGCCAGATGGGGAAGCTTGTATGATGCTTTATACGGGACAGACGTAATTAGTCAAGAAGGCGGAGCAGAAAAGACAAGCGACTATAACCCGACTCGGGGTCAAAAAGTAATCGAATATGCGAAGAATTTTTTAGATGAGATTGTGCCTTTAGAGAAAGGGTCTCATAAAGAAGCAGTAAGTTATTCCGTAGACAATCGGACACTTCAAGTGACTTTAGAAAGCGGTACAGCTGCAGGGCTGAAAGAACCATCTAAATTTGCAGGTTATCAAGGAAGCACTGAAAAGCCTTCAGCCATTCTGATCAGAAATAATGACTTGCATTTTGAAATACAAATCGATCCGGATCATGCGATTGGAAAAACAGATCCGGCGGGCATAAAAGATATCTTATTTGAATCCGCTGTCACGTCGATTATGGATTGTGAGGATTCCGTGGCAGCAGTTGATGCAGAAGACAAGGTGCTCGTTTATCGAAACTGGCTCGGATTAATGAAAGGTGATCTCACAGAAACTTTCCAAAAAGGGACCAAAACTGTTACACGCTCTCTTAATCCGGATCGTACGTATGAATCGTCCAATGGAGAAGAACTGATTCTGCCTGGAAGAGCACATATGCTAATTCGAAATGTCGGTCATTTAATGACAATAGATGCTGTGTTAGATAAAAATGGAGAAGAAGTGCCAGAAGGTATTTTAGATGGAGTAATTACCAGCTTGATCGCAAAACATGACATTTTAGGAAATGGCAAATATAAAAACTCTGAGAAAGGCTCCGTTTATATTGTGAAACCGAAAATGCACGGTTCTAAAGAAGTAGCCTTTTCTAATAAATTATTTAATAAAATCGAAGACTTGCTAGGTCTTCAGCGCAACACATTAAAGATTGGTGTGATGGATGAGGAACGCAGAACTTCCTTGAACCTAAAAGCGTGTATTCGAGAAGTAAAAGAGAGAATTATATTCATTAACACCGGCTTCTTGGATCGTACGGGAGATGAAATTCACACTTCCATGGAAGCCGGCCCAATGATAAGGAAAGGTGAAATGAAAACATCAAAATGGCTGCAGTCCTATGAAAAATCAAATGTGTTTAAAGGTTTGGAATCCGGATTGCAAGGTCATGCACAAATTGGGAAAGGTATGTGGGCTATGCCTGATCTAATGGCAGATATGCTCGCACAAAAAGCAGGCCAACTAAAAGCCGGTGCCAATACTGCCTGGGTTCCTTCACCTACTGCGGCTACCTTGCATGCTCTTCATTATCACCAAGTAGATGTAAAAGATGTTCAAAAGCAATTGCTCGAAAGATCAGAAAATCTCGAAGATGAGATCCTGCAGATTCCAGTGGCTGAACAGCCAAATTGGAGTGCTGAAGAAATTCAGCAGGAACTGGATAATAATGCTCAAGGTATTTTAGGGTATGTTGTACGATGGGTAGAAATGGGCATCGGTTGTTCGAAAGTGCCGGACATTAATAACATTGGATTGATGGAAGACCGCGCAACTCTTCGTATTTCCAGCCAGCATATGGCAAACTGGCTCCATCAGGACATTTGCACAAAAGATCAAATCCTTGAAACGATGAAGCGGATGGCAAAAGTGGTAGATGAACAAAACAAGGGAGTGCCAGAATATAAACCAATGGCAGAGAATTACGATGAGTCTGTTGCCTTCCAGGCAGCGTGCGACTTAGTCTTTAAAGGTTATGACCAGCCGAGTGGCTACACAGAACCAATTCTTCATAAACGCCGTATTGAAGCAAAAAAGAAAATACCGGCACAGAAATAATGTTGTATTGAAAAAGCTGTCCCTCTTTTTTGAAGGGACAGTTTTTTTATACTCTTAGGGAAGTAAAAATTATTTTGGTGAACAGTATAAGTAAAACTACGGCTTTCGACGTACAGGACGTGGCGTTTATAAAAAGACGATAAAACGAGTTTTGCTAATCATTATAGTGATTTGCTAGCAGGAAAATTTATTTTAATGAAGAAAAAATATCTTTAAAAGGGTGTGGTGATAATTAATACCAATGGTTTCATATATGCTGCTGATATGACAAACCAATTGGCCGAAGAATTACCTGAAAAATTATGGGATAAGCCGTTAATTGCCGAGCTGGGTACAATTAGAAAATGGTTTATACACATGATTCGAGCCAGAGGCGTCTACACTAGTTCTCTTGTGACAGGTGAAGTAGAATTTCCCGGACATTTAGTGCCAGAAGATGCATCCATCATTCTTGAATTAAAACGAAGCACCGAAGAATTGTCTTGGGCATTTGCAGAAACAAAAAAACACCAAATTCTTATGTATCAGGAATATATAACACCGGAAGAATTGCTTCACATAGCCATTCAGCATGAAGGCATTCATCAGGGTCAATACTATATAGCGTTTCAACAAGCTGGGATTACTCTACCTGAAAAGTGGCGAAGAGATTGGAACATGTGAAAGTCTCGTTAAAAATAGTATCATTTTAAGTTATAGGGAAAGTCAAAGTCTATGCTTCATAAAGAAAAATGAATATTAATTTCTAAGTTTCTTATAGATGTTTCTACATTAATATTAAGAAGCTTTTTTTACATTGTAAAAAGATATAAACTATATCGGTAAACGTATATGATGTGCTAATGCCGCCGTTGCCGCAGGATTTTCAGCATATCCTTTAAAAGGCAAAAGGCCAATTTTTTTATACTTTAAGAAGTTTAACTTTTTTAAAGGAGTAAAGTATAAGTAAAACTAAGGCTTCTGCCATTTGGACTTGGTGGTAAGCCAAGTTTTTCTAAAATTACCGGTTGAAAACGATATCAAACATTGATACCATGAAAACACTTACATATTAGACATCAGATGACCTAATGACATTATGTGTTGTATAGTAAAGAAGGAGTGAGAAAAAATTGAGTACCGGAGTCTTGTCTTTATTAGCCATAATACCTATTTTAACAGTACTTTTTTTCCTTGTATTTCTGCGCTGGCCTGCAAAAAAGGCAATGCCGATTGCTTTTGTGGTCACCGTGATGGTTGCCTATTTTGTTTGGGGGGTGCCTGTAAATCAAATTGCCGGTGCTAGTATGCAAGGCATTACGACAGCGTTGGAAGTTCTCTTTATTGTGTTCGGAGCGATATTAATGCTGAACACATTGAAAGAAAGCGGTGCGATACAAACGATTCGTCAAGGCTTTACTGACATCAGCCCGGACCGAAGGATTCAAGCCATTATTATTTGCTGGTTATTCGGCTCTTTTATAGAAGGAGCTTCTGGATGGGGGACACCAGCCGCTATTATAGCTCCTTTGTTAGTAGCAGTTGGTTTTCCAGCGATGGGTGCTGTAATGGTAGCTTTAATAATTCAGTCGGCACCTGTCTCATACGGAGCGGTTGGAACACCGATATTAATTGGAGTACAGTCTGGTCTTGCAGGCTCTTCGGCCGTAGAAGAGACGGCAGTGTCGATGGGAATGACACTAGATCAATATGTTCGTATGATTGGCGGCGAAGTTGCCATTTTCCATGGGATTGTCGGTTTGTTAATTCCACTATTTATGGTAACCATGCTGACGTTTTTCTTTGGAGAAAATCGGTCCATTAAAGAAGGGCTGGCAGTTTGGAAGTTTGCTTTATTTGCAGGGCTTTCATTTACGATTCCTTTCGCCTTGGTTGCTAATTTACTAGGACCTGAGTTTCCAGCGATGTTCGGAGGATTGATAGGACTTGCAATTGTCGTACCTGCAGCCAAAAAAGGTTTGTTTATGCCTAAGAAAGAGTGGGATTTTGCCGCACCTTCGACGTGGGACCCTGCCTGGACTGGAAACCTCAATATTGAACCGGTGCAAACTTTGCAGCCTGTATCTCCAGTAAAAGCTTGGATTCCATATATCATTGTAGGTGTTCTGCTCGTTATCACACGTTTGAATTCGCTTCCATTTGGAGGGTGGCTCAAAGCGTTTGTCATAAAAGCGGAAAATGTATTTGGCAGCTCGATTTCTATTGAAAGTACCCCTTTATTTTTACCCGGGTTTATATTGTTAATAGTTTCTGTGCTGTCTGCGTTTTTATATAAAATGAATCGTTCGACATACGGAAATGCTTGGAAAGAGTCAGGGAAAACCATTTTAGCCGCGTCGCCGGCATTGCTTTTTTCCGTGCCGATGGTCCAAGTATTTATAAATTCAGACATCAATAGTTCCGGGGTTGAAAGCATGCCTCTTGTACTTGCAGAAAGTGTTTCGGGGATTGCAGGAAGTAATTGGCCTGCAGTAGCACCGGCAATTGGAGCATTAGGTGCTTTTGTAGCAGGAAGTAATACGATCAGTAATATGATGTTTTCTCTCTTTCAATTTGGAACAGCTCAAAATGTAGGAATTAACCCATCCATTGTCGTTGCCCTCCAAGCTGTTGGAGGTGCAGCGGGAAATATGATATGCGTTCATAATGTGGTTGCAGCTTCTGCTGCTGCAGGCCTAATCGGAAAAGAAGGAGAACTTATTAGAAAGACATTAATACCAACCGCTTATTATGTGTTCTTCGCAGGAGGAGCAGGCTATATTTTTATTCATGGTTTCGGATTAAATATAGGAACAGTTATGGTAGCCGTCATCGCTGGATTGTTTCTATACGCTTGTTATCAAGGACAGCTTCAAAGCAAAGCAGAACAACAGTTTTATAAATGGAACCGCAGTGCCTAAGGAGGCGAATGAATAAATGAAAGTGTCACTATTTATCACGTGTCTTGGTGATGTATTTTATCCAGGAGTTGGAAAAGATGTGGTAGAGCTTTTAGAAAGGCATGGTTGTGAAATAGATTTTCCGGAAAACCAAACTTGCTGCGGACAGCCGGCATACAACAGCGGCTATCACAAAGATACAAAAAAAGCCGCAAAGCATATGATTAAAACGTTTGAACACGCCAATGCAGTTGTTACTCCATCTGGTTCATGCGCAGCTATGTTTAAGGAATATCCAGAATTGCTGAAGGATGAACCAAAATGGAAGGAAAGAGCAGTTGCCCTCTCAGAAAAAACGTACGAATTGACTCAGTTTTTATACAGAGTGCTTCATGTCACGGATACAGGAGCGGTTTTAGAAGCAAAAGCTACTTATCACACATCTTGTCACATGACGCGGCTGCTAGGAGAAAAAGAAGCGCCTTTTCAACTTCTTTCAAATGTTAAAGGACTTCAATTAAAAGATCTTCCAAACAAACAAAACTGCTGTGGTTTTGGCGGAACATTTGCGGTCAAAATGACATCGATCTCCGAGCAGATGGTAGATGAAAAAGTAGACCATATTGAAGAAACGGAAGCTGACATTTTAATAGGGGCAGACAGCGGCTGCTTAATGAATATTGGCGGACGTATCAACCGAAAAAATAAACCAATTAAAGTGATGCACATTGCACAGGTGCTAAACAGCAGGAAAGCCTAGAAGGAGGAATCGGCTATGCCTATGAAAATTGGGGAACGCTCGTTTGAAAGCCGAGTGAATAAAGGACTTGGCGATTCTCACATGAGAGAAACCGTCCGAGAAGCTCAAGGCAGGCTTCATACAAATAAAGCAAAAGCAGAGGAAGACCTGGGACAGTGGGAAGAATGGAGAACTCTTTCAGAAGAAATTCGTTCACATACCCTCGAAAATCTTGATTTTTATTTAGAACAGCTAAGTGAGAATGTATTAAAAAATGGCGGTAATGTATTCTTTGCTCAAACAGCAGAAGAAGCCAATGAATATGTGAAAGAAGTGGCGGCAAAAAAAGAAGCAAAGAAAATTATTAAGTCTAAATCCATGGTTACAGAAGAAATAAGTATGAACGAAGCATTAGAAAATGCGGGATGCGAAGTAATTGAATCGGACTTAGGAGAATATATACTTCAAATTGATGATCATGACCCGCCTTCTCACATCGTCGCCCCAGCTCTTCATAAAAATAAAGAACAAATACGTGAAACGTTTGAACGGTTAAAAGGATACGATAAAACATCCAAGCCTGAGGAGTTGACGCAGTTTGCCCGCGAACAGCTCCGCCAGGAATTTCTAGAGGCAGATATTGGTATAACCGGCTGCAACTTTGCAGTTGCTGAATCTGGAAGTATATCTCTTGTAACGAATGAAGGAAATGCTCGTCTTGCTACAACAATACCAAAAACTCAAATAAGCGTAATGGGAATGGAGCGCATTGTCCCAACTTGGGAAGAGCTTGATATCTTGGTTAGCATGCTTTGCAGAAGCGCTGTCGGCCAGAAGCTGACAAGCTATGTAACTGGTCTTACCGGACCCAGGGAACAAGGCGACTTGGATGGGCCGGAAGAATTTCACCTCGTTATTGTAGATAACGGACGTTCCAATATACTCGGCACTGCTTTTCAATCAGCGCTCCATTGCATACGCTGTGCAGCATGTATCAATGTGTGCCCGGTATATCGTCATGTTGGCGGTCATTCTTACGGGTCCATTTATCCGGGACCAATCGGTGCTGTACTGTCTCCATTACTAGAAGGCTATGAAGATCATAAAGATTTACCATATGCCTCAAGCCTTTGTGCTGCCTGTACGGATGCTTGTCCGGTAAAAATACCTCTTCATGAACTGCTGATCGAACACCGAAAAGTAATTTCTGAAGAAGAAAAGAAAACATCACTTGGTGAAAATTATGCAATGAAAGGGTTTGGTTTAGCCGCAAGCTCTCCAGGTCTTTTTCAAATAGCTGCAAAAACGGCTCCTTTCATGCTATCACCATTTACCAAAGATGGAGTCATCAATAAAGGACCAGGACCGCTGGGTGGGTGGACCGAGGTACGAAGCTTTCCAGCCCCGGAAAAAGAGCGTTTCCGTGATTGGGTTAAAAACAGAAAGAAAGGGGATTCTTGATGAAGCAGGGAACTATTCAAAATAGAGAGTCCTTTTTAAATAATATTGCAGAAAAACTTGGAAGAGAACGGAGAACCTCAGGAGTAGAGCGGCCAGCATATCAAAAACAGCCTCAATGGGAAGTAATGGCTGATTATACAACTGACCAGCTTGTAGATGTGCTGAAAGAGCAATGTACTGCGATTTACACGGACGTAAGGGAAACAAATATGAATGATCTGCCTGCTGTAATTGATAGTGTCATGAAAGAGTACGGAGCTGAAAAAGCGTCGATATGGGACGATCCCCGCTTTGTAGAATTTGGACTGACCTCCTTTACAGAAAGACCGGATGTGAGCATATGGGGCTCGGCGCCGGATGAAGATGATATAAAAATCACCGAGCAGGCGGATGTTGGCATAACTTTTTCAGACTATACTTTGGCCGAGTCAGGGACTGTAGTTTTGATGAATGGTGGAGGTAAAGGGCAATCTGTCAGTTTACTTCCAACCCATTATATTGCTTTAATTCCACTTAGTACGATTGTGCCGCGGATGACTCAGGTGAGTAAAAAAATTCACCAAGAAGCTCAAGCCGGTAATCGAGTCCCATCTTGTATTAATTTTATTTCTGGACCAAGTAACAGTGCAGACATTGAACTGAATCTAGTCGTGGGAGTTCACGGCCCAGTAAGAGCTTGTTATATTTTAATAGATGACAGGTATTAGCGGAAATCAAAACCGATACTGTGATATAATGAAAGCTCAAAAGGTAATTGAAGGAGTACTCTGTATGAGCTTTAAACAAATCGAGTCAAAAAAAATCTCGGAAATTGTTCGGGAACAAATAGAAGAAATGATTAAACGAGGCGATGTGCAGCCTGGCGAAAAACTTGATTCTGTTGTACATCTTTCTGAGCAGTTTCAAGTGAGCAGATCAGCTGTACGTGAAGCATTAAGCGCTCTAAGAGCTGTTGGAATTGTAACAATAAAGCAAGGGGAAGGCACCTTTGTAAATAATTATGATTTCTCCGGAGTACTTGACCCAATGAAACCGGAAAGAATAATTTCGAAAAAAGAGATGCTAGAACTGTTTGAAATAAGAAAAATCATGGAAGTGGGAGCGGCAGAGCTTGCAGCAAAAAAAAGAACAGAAGAACATCTGTTAAGGATGGAGAATGCTTTGCAAGACATGCTGCATGCATCAGGAGAAGACAACGTCGGGGAAGCGTCAGATGTTGCTTTTCATTTAGCTATTGCTGAAGCCTCTGAAAATAATTTAATGCTCGATATGATGAATCAACTGTCAGATACTTTACGAAAAACGATGTTTGAAAGCAGGCGCGTCTGGCTATTTTCAGAAAAACAAACACTTGAACGTCTTTATAAAGAGCATGAACATATCTATACAGCTATCAAAGGAAAAGTTGCTGATCAGGCTAGAAAAGCAATGCTCACACATTTAACTAATGTGGAACAAACATTGATAAAAGGATTAGAAAGCTAAAAGGTGCTCGATAGAAGAGCATCTTTTTTACAATTTTAAGACAGTATTAAATGACTTGACGGCAAGCCAAGTTTGTCTGTCTATAGGGAGGAAGAATTAGTGGATATACAAATAATGGATGAAAAAGATTTAACAGCATGTGCGATTTTGTTTATGGATGTATTTAACCAGGCACCATGGAATGAAGATTGGACGCTCGGTAAGGCTGTCGAAAGGCTCACAGATCTTTTTTTTACACCAAAATTTTTCGGAATAGTCTGTTATTATGATTATAAGCTAATCGGATTTGCAGCCGGTAATCGCAAAGTGTCTTCTCAAGAAGAAATGTATTATTTAGCCGAATTTTGTGTAAGAAAAAAGAATCAAGGTACAGGAAATGGAACGATCCTGCTTAAAGCCCTTGAGGAGGAACTGATTACTAGAAAAATTAACAACTTGTATTTATTAACAGCTGCCAAAAGCGAGGCAGAAGTATTTTACCAAAGGAACGGGTATACAGTGAACAACAAAAGAGTGATCCTTAAGAAGAATTTATAAAAATGGTAGAACTCTTGGAAAAAAGGAAATAAAGGAGGATATGGAAGAGTTGGAAGTCGTTCGTATCGAATCAATGTAAGAATAGTGAATGGGAAAGAGTAGTAAAACACAGCCGTACAGAAGGGGTTTCGTTCTTTTAAAAGACTGGACTTAGAATACCGAAGTGGAAAAAATCATTTTGGCAGACAAGGAGAAGCTTTGTTTGGTGTGTATGACTCTGATGGCGCGCTGATTGGTCTTGGTGGTTTAAATAATGATCCGTATATGAAGAAACTAATGTGGGAAGGGTAAGAAGATTTTTTGTATCACCTACCTATCGAAGAAACGGGGTTGGTAGTCAGCTTCTTGCTGAAATTATCACTTTGCAAAAAAATATTATGATTGCTTTGTCGTTTTTGAAGATAGTCAAAGAGCAGAGCGTTTTTACGTATCGAAAGGATTTAGCGAAACAGAGCATTACCCATATTCTACTCATTTGATTAAGATATGAGAATAAGGGGCAATTGATAAAGTATTAAAGCCCCTAATTCTCATCTTCCTTTACTTTTGACAAATTTAAATGCTCTTGTAATTCCTGAGAGATAGATGTAAGTTTATCTTCGTTAGGTTTAAAATAATACGTTTTGTCGATTTCCGTTTCCTTACCCTCTATTGCAAGTTGTTTAATATGATGGCGGGCATTTTTATAGTTAGACTGCATATCCCATACTTCGCTAAATTGAATGTTCGTTTTAACATTTTTCTCTACAATTTCAAACACATCATCTATTTTAGTAATAGAGGAGAGGCTTGCGCCTTTTTCAATGACTGCTTCTAGAACTTGCTGTTGTCTTTCTTGACGGCCAAAGTCACCTCGAGGATCCTTATGGCGCATTCTGGCATATCCTAGTGCTTCTTCCCCGTTTAATTGCAGCGTGCCCTCAGGATAATGATGGTCTCTGAACGTAAAATCTAAATCGTTTTCTACTTCTACTCCTCCTAAGGCGTCTACGACGTTTGTAAAACTTTCCATGTTCACTTTCAACACATAATCTACAGGCACATCGAGTAAGTTTTCAACGGTACGTATTGTTGTTTCCGAACCTCCAAAGGAATAAGCATGGTTGATTTTATCTTTTTCTCCTTTACCTGCTATGTTTGTAAGGGTGTCACGAGGAATACTAATCATATTTATAGATTCGACTCTAGGGTTAACAGTCAATAAAATAAGGGAGTCTGTACGTCCTCCTCCATCATCAACCCCCATTAATAAAACGGAAATAGGATCTCCTGCTTTTAGGTCAACGGCAGCCGGGCGTTTATCTGATTGTTCCCAGTCAACATCATCGTTTATGTTGGCCAAGGTCGCTGATGTCATGTGTAAGAAGTAATTACCTATCCCTAAAATTATAACTGCTGCTAAGGTGAAGATAATAAGAAAAACTCTCTTTATCTTTACTGTATTCAATCTTTCTCACCTAAAATTTTTATTATTGGTATTAAGATTTAATGAAAAAAACATAACTATGCTGCCGGACCAATGTTATCTTGATAATTTCGTCCAGTACGATCTACTTTATTCCAATCTTTATTAAAAAAGTAAGCAACGCTTCCATATAGGACGAAGTACATTGTTACAAATCGGTAGACGAAAATGTCAAAGAAAATAGTTAATAGTAAGTAAATTTTTTCCTTCTTATAAAAAGTAAACCCATAATATTTTCCCATTCTTACTGCCATTAAGTTGTAAGCTAAACTAAAGAAAAAAATGTAACTTGCATAAAACAATATAAAAAAAGCATAAGAGGAAGGAGGGTTTATTACAGCATTGATAATTACAATAAAAGAAGTAATATAAGCAGCCATTGTACCTGCTAAAAAAGATTCAACCACGTAGAAAAAAGAAACAGCTTTAGAGATTAACGTTTTTCCAAAAAATGAACGGAAATGAAAAAGGCAGTCTATGAAGGCTTTTTGCCAGCGTACTCGTTGTTTGAATAGATCCTTCCAGGTTTCAGGAAGCTCCGTATAACCCACTGCTTCTGGCAAAAAGATTATTTTTTTGTTTTTTTGTTTAGATATGTATCGATGGATACTCAGCGTTATATCTATATCCTCTCCAATGGTTTTCCGATACCCGCCAGCATTTAATAAAGCTTCTTTTCGAAAGATTCCAAACGCTCCAGAAATAACGGCAAGAGAACGAAAGCGAGCCAGAGACACTTTATTAATGTAAAAAGCTTTTAAAAAGTCTAGTGTCTGCACACGGACAAGCATATTTGTACGCAATAGGGACAAATAATGTAAAGGTTTAGAGGTTTTGGTTTGAAGAACATGAACCATTCCCCCCGCAGCCACTATATCCTTATCTTCAAAAGTGTCATTCACTACAGATAAGGCTTCATCCGTTAAAATGGTATCTGCGTCCAAAGTGACGATTAAGTCTTTATTAGAGAATTCAATCCCAGCATTTAAGGCATCTGCTTTACCACCATTTTCTTTATCTAAGACAAAAATATGGGGATAAAGTTTGGATCGGTATAAACTATTTACTTTTTTATGAGATAGTTTTTTGAGTGGAGAAGTAGAATAGGGCTGCAAATCTAATAATTGATGCAATGAAGATAATGTTTGATCGGTTGAGCCGTCATTAACATAAATAACCTCAAATTCCGAATATGATAATGATTTCATACTGTTGATCGAAGTTTCAACGATATCCTGTTCATTGTAGCAGGGGACTAGAATACTAATTCCTTTTTTCTTTTCTAATCGTGTTCTTTTTCCTTCGTCCTGATCGCGAAACCAGGGCAGACAGTGCAGTAAATGAAGGGAAGGAAAAAAGATACACAGACAAAACAAAATAACCAAAAGGATTGTCACGCTGCTCCACTCCTTCCTCAACTTTTTTATCCAGCGAAAACATTTTTAACACACAAATGAAATGATTACATGAAAATGATTTTTTTGAAAGGGAAAGTGCCGAAAAACATGCCTAATACCCATACAACATGGAAAATAATGGGTATGAATAATGAGGTTGTACTACTAAAAACCGAATAATGCCTGCAAAAACACTGATAAGATTTTATTACCATAGTTTAAAAGATAGAAAATCAATGTCTGTATTGGCGGAGGGTGAAGGTTTTTTAGATAGCTTGTTGTTTCCAAAGGGCTTTCTGTAGTAGAGATTTATTACAAACATGACTTTTGGTTAATTTTTTGTAAATGACGTTCAATTGTATTTTTTTTGTGATAGGATGACAAGCGTTCAAAAAAATCTGTACGTGGTGGTGAGTAGATTTGCTGAAAATAATGATGTCATTAAGTTTATTATTGAACCTTCTTTCTTCAGGGGGAGCAATGCAGCCAGGGGAAGAAGATAACGACTCAGAGGTAGCATCCGAGAATTCCGAAGAAAATTACGGGGTAACTGCTTCTCACCCTCTTGCTGTTGAAGCGGGCATGGAAGTCCTTGAAAACGGGGGGAACGCAGCAGATGCAGCGGTGGCTGTTTCATATGCTCTTAATGTTGTTGAGCCATTCGGTTCTGGAATTGGGGGAGGAGGACAAGCATTACTTTTGCCGCCTGATGAAGAAGAGCCTATCGTTTATGACTATAAGGTATCAGCACCTTCAAAAGAGGATTGGAATGGGGATGTTACAGGAGTGCCAGGCTTTGTGAAGGGGATGGATACCATACATAAGGAACATGGTTCAGAATCTTTCGATGAATTAATATCCCCAGCTATTGAGCTGGCTGAAGATGGTTTTGAAGTGGATCCCGTTTTAGCTGAGCGCCTGGATGGAGCTAAGTCCAGACTCTCTGTTGATAAACTATCCCATTTATACCCGGATGGAGAGCCTATTGAATCAGGAGAAATCTTAAAACAATCAGATTTAGCTGAGACATTAAAGAAAATTCAAGCAGAAGGACCAAGCGCTTTTTATGAAGGGGAAATTGGTGAAAATTTTGCAGAAAAAGTTTCCAATGTCAAGGAGTCAGATTTAGAAGACTATGAGGTTACAGAACCAGCTCCGGTGAAGGGCGAACTGGACGAGGGAATGATTTATTCTGCAAGTCCTCCTCTCTCAGGAGTACCTTTTGTTCAATCGTTAAAATTAGCTGAATATATGAATATTGAAGAAACCAAAGACAATGTTAGTGAATTTGCTCATGTAATGTCAGAAATATCCAGGGTTACAAATAATGACAAAATAAATAAAGTGGGTGATCCTTCAAGCAATGATGATATGGATCAAGAAGAACTAGTAAGTGATGAACACATTGAAGATCTAGCTGAAAAAATTTCTGCTTTTGAGCCATCTGATGAAACGGCATCCGATGATGAAACGGCAGATGACGACCATACGGATACGACTCACTTTGTGGTTGTAGATAAAGATGGAATGATGGTATCAGCCACAAACACATTAAGTAACTTTTTCGGATCAGGTGATTATGTAGATGGCTACTTTATAAATAACGCTGACAAATATTTTAGTAAACTAAGTAATTCACCAAACAGCTACAAACCAGGTAAACGCTCCAGAAGCTCTACTGCACCAAGTATTTTTATGAATGAGGATAGAACCATTGGTATAGGAACCCCAGGTGGCGGAAGAATTCCAAGTGTGATGGCTCAAGTCTTGTCCAGACATTTTTATTTTGATGAGTCACTAGAAGAAGCAGTGGAGGCCTTGCGTTTTTATGGACGAGATGGAACTTTCTATGCAGAACCAGGTTTTTCTGAAGAAGTGCTTGATGATATGAAAGAGCGTGGCTATGGAATTAGAGTCAATCATCATACGATGTTCTTTGGTGGCATCCAGGCATTAGAAGTAAATCAAGAGGATGGCACTATAAACGGGATTGCAGATGAACGTCGCGGCGGTTCATGGGACTCAAGTAATAAAGAGGAAGAGTAAATAATTTTATGATGTATGAAATTGGTTGGGGTTGCATTTTTGCACCCCTTTCTTTCGCGATTAATAGGATAGTAGTAATTTTCATTTATAAGCTTGTAATTTACAATGAGGTCATTTATATTTTAAAACGTAATAATAACGATTAATATTAATCCGCAAATTATTGAGGATCAAAATCGAAAGGAGAATCGGCTTGCTTTACTTGATCCCGTTTTTTATTATTCTTTTACTCTCTTTTGGCATTTTAGAGTACCGTTTACATAACAAAAATATTAATGCAATTCCAGTACGTATTAATATCAACGGAATCCGCGGCAAATCCACAGTAACTAGATTAGTTACCGGGGTTCTCACGCAGGCGGGATACAAAACCGTCGGGAAAACGACCGGCACCCAGGCACGGATGCTCTATTGGTATG
>NZ_JBHFQG010000100.1:0-1142 GCF_041949975.1 Alteribacillus sp. JSM 102045
CTCCTACTCCTTTATCCTACTTGAAATTCCGTTATTTTATATTGGTGATGTAATAAGACACGTAACCTTAAACGATCATAACGCTTGAAGCCAAAAGCGTTTCGTTTAATCACCTTTGTTTGATTGTTTAAGCCTTCAATAAAGCCATTGGTATATCCAAAGGCAAAACTGTTTAATATCTCTACCTGCCAGTTTTTCAGCGTTTGAATCGCTTGAATAAACTCCGGCATGCCTTCGTTATGTATCTGTTGATAAAAAGCGTATAATTCCTCTTTCACTTGTCCGGCAGCCGTTTTTCCTTTTTCTTTCGCTTCTTCAAACCAGTTTCGAAACACTTCTTTTAAATGATAGGCTCTCCTTAAATCATCGGATAAATCTAAATACCTCTCTAAATACCAGAGCTGCTTTTCACTTAACTCTTCATACCGTTTGTAAAAGACATGTTTCATTCGTTTACATTTCTTGCGGTCATACTCATGGAACTCTTTTTGTACTCGCCTTCTCACTCGTTCTAACGCCCAATAAATATAACGGCAAAAGTGAAAACGATCCGCAATAATGATAGGGTTTCCTAATGCTTTTCGAACGGCAGACTTAAAGGCATAACTCATATCCATAATCACCATCTCCACGTCGGAACCCTTTTCTCGTAAGTAGTTTTTCACCGTTTCAACGGATCTATTAGGAAGAATATCGAGAGGAGCTCCAGTGTCTCCATCTGCAATGACCACTTGATACTTCCCTTCATTCGTATCCCCTTTATATTCATCGATCGCAATCACCGGCGGCAAGCTCTTCACTTCCTTTAACGTCGGGGCCGAAATCGAATCAAAACGCCGAATCACGGTAGCGGAGGACGTGCGAAATTGACCTGCCGTATCTTTAAAGTTTTTTCCTTGAATGACACGCAGACCAAGGGCTTGATTCCATTCCCGTGAGTGCCTTTGATACCGCTGGACGATGGGATTTCGTTCCGAAAAGCGTTTGCCGCAGGAACACACATAACGACGCCTTCGATAAAATAAATAAGACGTTCGTTCAAATACTTTAAGGTGCTGGATCTTTTGGATACGGTAATCATGGACTCGGCTTGTTCTTTCCCCGCATGCTGGACACCGATGGGATTTACGGGGTACCTCCAC
>NZ_JBHFQG010000101.1:0-1130 GCF_041949975.1 Alteribacillus sp. JSM 102045
GCTTCCCCTTGTTCACGGGAGTGAGAGCTTGATTTCTTCATACCGCCGAATGGAGCCTGCAGTTCTACGCCGGCACTTTCAGCGTTGACACGAACAAGCCCTGCTTCCATGTCATCGACAAAGTCAAGCATACTTTGGATGTTTGTTGTAAAGATAGACGCACTAAGTCCAAATTCAACGTCATTCGCAAGTGCGATACCGTCTTCGATGTTGTCTACTTTCATCAATGCAAGCACCGGGCCAAAGATTTCTTCTTGCGCAATCGTCATGTCCGTCGTTACACCGTCAAAAACAGTTGGTTCTACATAGAAGCCTTTGTCGAGGCCGTTTTCTTGCAGACGGTTACCGCCGAAAATAAGCTCCGCTCCCTCATTTTTTCCTTTTTCGATATAAGAAAGAACGGTTTCCATTTGGCCTTCACTAGAGCAAGGTCCCATCCAAACGCCATCTTCAAGGCCGTCGCCCACTTTGATTTCTTTTACTTTCGCAATGAGTTTTTCTTTGAATGTGTCATATACATCGCTTTCTACGATGACACGGCTTGTGGCTGTACATTTTTGACCGGTAGAACGGAGGCCGCCGCTGATCGTAGCATCTACAGCAAGATCGAGGTCTGCATCTTTTGCTACAATAACCGGGTTTTTCCCGCCCATTTCAAGCTGATACTTCGCTCCGCGGGAAAGGGCTCCCTGACCGACTTGTTTACCGATGGTATCCGAACCAGTGAACGTAATACCAGCTACGTCCGGGTTATCAATAATGCCTTGTCCAATGACAGAACCAGATCCAGTTACAAAGTTTACGACGCCCTTTGGAAGACCTGCTTCTTCAAAGCATTCAATAATTTTTGCTGCAGTTACTGCTGCTTCACTAGCTGGTTTCAGCACAACGCTGTTACCATAAGCAAGCGCCGGAGCCATTTTCCATATTGGAATCGCAACTGGGAAGTTCCACGGCGTGATAACACCTACAACGCCAAGCGGTGTGCGTGTGGTGAACATAAAAGCATCTTTATCGGTAGACGGAATCACGTCACCTACTTTTCTCATGCCTTCTCCTGCATAATAGCGAAGAATAGCTACCCCGCGAGCCGTTTCCCCTTTTGCTTCCGGGAATGTTTTTCCCATTTC
>NZ_JBHFQG010000102.1:0-1092 GCF_041949975.1 Alteribacillus sp. JSM 102045
GGCTTCAAGCGTTATGATCGTTTAAGGTTACGTGTCTTATTACATCACCAATATAAAATAACGGAATTTCAAGTAGGATAAAGGAGTAGGAGTAAGGCACTCCTACCCCAACATTTGACATAGAACCTAAAATTTTACGTACCGTAATAAAATAAAATTTTTAAACATTATAAAGAAAACCAATTCTTTGGTAAAATAAAAAATAAGAATGTTACATAAGGGGGCAGCTAAAATGGCCGAAAACAATATAGTGAAAGCTCCATATAAAACGGGATTGTATGTCGGAGAGATTTTGCAGGAAAAAGGGGACAAAACGCTAATAAAAGTATTGGCCGTATTAAAACACCCTAAACAAGGTGATCTGCACAATCCTAATCAAATTAACGTACCATTGTTTCATGAAAGAAAGGCACTCGCAGAAAATGAAAAGGTCTGGGTGCCTTCATCCGTCTTAAATACATATAACGGAAATATTCCATCGTATGAACAGTCTTTAAAAACCGCTGTACAAGAAATGAAAGAGCAGCTCGAAAGTAAAGAAGATGATTATTCAAAAATGGCTTTAGATACATTGGTTAATGTTTCAAAAGATTATCCTATTAATAATTAGAACGATATTTTACAATTAATATAACTGAGAAAGGAGAAAGGGCCGGCCCTTTCTCCTTTGTTTAGGGGTGTTTAACGGACATTTGCACCTCTATGTCTGTAAACTGTCACCTCTGGAGAATTGGGAGGACAAAATTTCGCTGGTATTTCAGCAATTAACGGTTTGAATGTCCGCAAACTGTATGTCACTGGAAATACAATGATATAACGCATCTCTGTAATTGTGTTATGCTCAATTAACATCATGGGTTCCTCAAGAATATGGGAACTATCATTTTGGGCCGGCTCTTATTATAACATCGTTTTGGAATCACTGGCTGCACTGATCATGTGCAGTCTTATTGACAAGTCTATTAAAAACGTATCGTCTGAATTAACAAGGTTGCAACCGGTTAATGTTTCGATTTTTCGAAGCCTGTATAATAATGACTGCCTGTGCAGATTCAGTTCTCTCGCTGTTTGGCTGACATTCCCTCTGTTCCG
>NZ_JBHFQG010000103.1:0-1069 GCF_041949975.1 Alteribacillus sp. JSM 102045
GACAATAGGGCTATAAAGGTAGTCCAACATCCATTTTTTTACAAGTGGTTATTATATTATTGGATCGTAGGTAAGATCATCCAAATGTGCAACATTCCCTGATTCATATTGTGCTAGAGTTTCTGCGAATATTCGTTCATGCCATAGTTTTTGCCGTCCTTTGGACTGCCGGCTTGGGGGCTTAAATACTTCTCTTATGAAGTTTTTAAAACTCTTGGACCAACAATCACAAATCCAGTCCAGCATTTCTAGTAATGAGCCTTTGTAATTTAGTTGATGCTTCATTAAAAGGGTTAAGCAGAATACAATCATTGCTATGTAGATCTGATTGAAAACAGCGTTGGCACTTTTTCCGTATAGTTTTTTTAGGATTAAGTGCTGTTTGACCCATTTGAAAAACAATTCAATCTGCCAGCGTGATCGATAAAGGTCACTTATTTCCTCTGCACTTATTTTCGCGTCATTACATACGATGGCTATTTTGTTTCCTTCCCTATCGAGTGCCTCTACTAATCGAAGAGGATGTTTCATTTTACCTAGTTTCACAATGGCCTCTCGTGTAATGCCAGAGGAATGTTCAACAGGAACTTCTTCAATAACGTGTACTATGGTGTTTGTCTTAATTCGAGTAACGAAACGGGTTCCTTCTGTACAATAGTTATCAAACTTATCAAAGTTAAAGTAGCCTCGATCAAATACATGAAGTGCGTCTTTTTCCGGTACAATTAAGGCATCTAACTGGGTTTCATCTGCCGGCCTTGCCGCTGTTACAATTACTTCGTTCGGGTAAGATGTCCCATCGTAAAGGATGATGGATGTATGCAGTTTAATGCCTGCTTTCGTTTCTCGGAAATCCGCCCATTCATATTGATTCAGACACATAGAAATAGTTGAGGAATCAATTAAATGAATCTTTTTGAGTGCTTGACCCACCTTTTGAGGCCCTAATGTTTGATGTAATTGTAAAACTAAATGATGAAAGAGAGACTGAAAAACACCTGAAGGTATATCCCCAAGTTTCCGCGATAGTTGAGATTTACTAATACTCTTTAAGCCTATTTCTTGTTGC
>NZ_JBHFQG010000104.1:0-1024 GCF_041949975.1 Alteribacillus sp. JSM 102045
AACATCCCTGTCTGGTGACGATAGCGAAGAGGTTCCACCCGTTCCCATGCCGAACACGGAAGTTAAGCTCTTCAGCGCCGATGATAATGAAGGGGCAGCCCTTTGTGAAAGTAGGACGTTGCCAGGCTAACAGCGGAGGGTTAGCTCAGCTGGGAGAGCACCTGCCTTACAAGCAGGGGGTCGGCGGTTCGATCCCGTCACCCTCCACCATATTATGTGCCGGTCTAGCTCAATTGGTAGAGCAACTGACTTGTAATCAGTAGGTTGGGGGTTCAAGTCCTCTGGCCGGCACCATTTTGTCTTTTTTTATTTAAAAAGAATTAAGGTAATTAAATATCGAAGATAATTGAACATCGACATCTCAAGAAAATTTGTAAAGAGGAGCCATTAGCTCAGTTGGTAGAGCATCTGACTTTTAATCAGAGGGTCGGAGGTTCGAATCCTCCATGGCTCACCATTTCGTTTTTGCGGAAGTAGTTCAGTGGTAGAACACCACCTTGCCAAGGTGGGGGTCGCGGGTTCGAATCCCGTCTTCCGCTCCATTTTTGTGCGCCCGTAGCTCAATTGGATAGAGCGTCTGACTACGGATCAGAAGGTTAGGGGTTCGACTCCTCTCGGGCGCGCCATTTAGGATGCACTCGACGTATTGTATCCATTACAGATGCAATACGGGAAGTAGCTCAGCTTGGCAGAGCACTTGGTTTGGGACCAAGGGGTCGCAGGTTCGAATCCTGTCTTCCCGACCATTTATCATGGGGCCTTAGCTCAGCTGGGAGAGCGCCTGCTTTGCACGCAGGAGGTCAGCGGTTCGATCCCGCTAGGCTCCACCAAAAAATATTATAAAAGTTGTTGACAAGGTTTTGGCAACTTGTTATGATATTACTTGTCGCTTTGAAAAGAGCGAAAGAAGTTGTCCTTTGAAAATTGAATGAAAGTCAAGCGTCTGTTAATTTCTTTAACAAATTATTTTTAAGATACAGCTTGTATCAATCTCTTTTCATGGAGAGTTTGATCCTGGCTCAGG
>NZ_JBHFQG010000011.1:0-106447 GCF_041949975.1 Alteribacillus sp. JSM 102045
GAGCCTGGGAGCCATGGAATCCAATCAGCGTCATGTCTCCTTTCGAATGAAAAAAAGAGGCATGCATTGGAGTGCTAAGGGCGGTGAATCCATGGTAAAAATCAAGCAAGGGATATGCAATCAAACGCTTCGGGAAGCTTATCTTAAGCATCAACCTAGAAGTACAAGGCAGCAGCGAGAACTCAGAAAGATCGTGCGCATGACAGAGCATTTGCGCCAGCCTACGCATCCTTCCATTGGGGTAAAAGAAGGATCTGTGGCTCTGTACACCGCCCATTCCACCGCCATGGGAAAGTTAATGAAAAGCTTTCAATGATACCTCCATTTTTTCGGAAGCTTCGAAAGAAGGTTCCGAAAAAGTGGAGGCCACCAAGCGAAGCGCGGTAGCTGGTTTTAAAGCGTACAAAAATAGAGTGCTAAAAATAGTGGTGTTATAACCATGTCGAGAAAAACTTGACGCATACCTAATGGATGAATGTATTTCTTAAATACAGTTTTTGTGGTATGATTGTCCATGCTATCTCCTTATAGTTAGAGATTTGGACTGGACTACCACTCTCTAATTATAAGGTTTTTTTATGCATTTTGTAGTTATAATTCACAATATTGACAATATTAGAAATGTGTTATTTCGCTTGACATTTTTATTTTATTTTCCTGCAACGCTAGTGAGGAAATTATGTTTTTACAAGCTGTGGATAACTATCTCCATATTGTTTGTTTGATCCGGGTCTAGCTTCAGCGCCCAGCCTCTCGGGGTTAAATAACCTCCAGTCATTAAAGGCAAAGAGCGTCTTTAGTGACTGGAGAACATTTACCTGTTGAGGCTGACCGGGGCGCTTGCGCTTTTGTTCTTTGGAACTTTGAAAAATATTAAGATTTAAAAAATGCAGAAATTATTAAAAAAACGCAAAGTTCTTATGGTAAAACAATGGAATTAGTAAAAAATTATAATGAAGGCTGGCAGATTTCTTGCTACACATATTTTAAATTTCCGTTTACTTTTTAGTTTTTCTTTGATAAAGTATCAAATGTCCCTCTATTACGGGGTAGGAAGCGTTTTCAACAAGGAAAATTTTGAAAGTGGTGGTGGATTGATGAATTTCTTATGGGGCTTGATGGGGATTATATTTGTGCTGTTTCTTGCTTTTCTGTTATCTGCAAGGAAAAAGTCGATTAATCCTCGAACAATCTTAGGCGGCCTTGCTTTTCAGGTATTATTTGCATTTATTGTATTATATTGGGAAACAGGAAGAGCTGCCCTTCAACAGTTAACCGTAGGGGTGCAAAGTATTATAGACAATGCTAATGAAGGTATACTTTTCCTGTTTGGGGATTTACTTGAATTAGAAGGTGTAGTAAACGTCTTTGCGTTTCAAGTACTTCCGGTTATTATTTTCTTTTCTTCTTTAATTGCTGTATTGTATTACATCGGTGTTATGCAGTGGATTGTAAAGATTATTGGTGGTTTTCTTTCCTTTATTCTAGGAACCAGTAAAGCAGAGTCAATGTCTGCTGCAGCAAATATTTTTGTTGGTCAAACGGAAGCTCCGCTTGTTGTTCGTCCATATTTGGCCAAAATGACAAAATCTGAATTGTTCACTGTTATGACTGGGGGGCTTGCTTCTGTTGCTGGGTCTGTATTATTTGGTTATGCAGGGCTTGGTATTCCATTAAACTACCTGCTTGCTGCAAGTTTTATGGCAGCTCCTGCCGGCTTAATCATGGCAAAAATGATGATGCCGGAAACAGAAGTATCAACCACAAGTGATGAAATAAAAATCGAAAAAGATAAGGAATCTCAAAATGTTATTGATGCCGCAGCAAGGGGAGCATCTACCGGTCTGCAGTTAGCTTTAAATGTGGGCGCTATGCTTCTTGCATTTATCGGTTTAATCGCGGTTATCAATTCGTTATTAGGTTTAATTGGGGGCTGGTTTGGTGCAGAGAACTTGACTCTTGAACTTATATTAGGATTTATTTTTGCTCCAATAGCCTTCATGATTGGTGTCCCTTGGGTTGAAGCTTTGCAAGCAGGTAGTTTTATTGGTCAAAAGCTTGTAGTAAACGAGTTTGTAGCTTATGCTTCATTTGCACCAGAAATGGAAAGCTTTTCTGAAAAATCACAAGTAATTATTACATTTGCTTTGTGCGGATTTGCGAATCTTTCCTCTATGGCCATTATCCTTGGAGGTATTGGTGCGCTCATCCCGGAACGAAGAAAAGAATTAGCACAGCTCGGCCTTCGAGCAGTTGCAGCTGGTGCGCTGGCATCTCTGCTCAGTGCGGCAATTGCCGGTATGTTTGTTTAAATTTCAAGTAGCAGCCAGCTTTTCCTTAGGAGGAGCTGGTTATTTTTGTGTATAAAGATGTTGCTAAGCTGTCTTGTTGTTGATATGCTTTTGAATGATAGGCAGGATATCAGAGATTATGTTATGTAAAACGGAGCCGAATTAACTCTAATTATCCTCTACTTGTAAAAATAAAGGAGGTTGAGTATGATACATAAAACGTGGACAGATTCTAAAACGATAAAACAGTTAAAATGTGTGCATGCTAACGCGAAAAAATATAAAGTAGACCGTGTACTTACCCCAGGTAAAGCTTATGAGGTAAAAAATGAAACGGAAGAATTTTATTTTGTTATCGACAATACTGGCAAAATCGGCGGGTATAAAAAAGATTATTTTGAGGAGCTGTAAAGCCCACCTCCAAAGCAGAAAAATCTATAAAGATGCTGCTTTGGAGTTTTTTATTATAATGAGACTTGGCAGTTGAATTCGAGAATCTACAAGCTGTGACAGCCTGGATCTTTCAAAAATAGATCTCTATACTTACATAAAAGCACATAAAGGTTGATGGGAGTGAATTTGTTTTATCGATTAAGCAGATTAACTAAAGACAGAGAAGAAACCTCGGAGCCCCCAAAATTCCCCGAACTCAAAAATTCGTTATCATTCCGCTTTTACAAAGGTTATTCGAAAAGCAAAAGAGCTGAAAAGTAAAAATATTATTGACCGTATTATTAAAGTGGAGGAAGAGAGGAGCTTGCAGAAATAAGGATTGGAAATGATACGTTTGATATTGTGTTAAACTATCATACATTTGGAACCTAATGTTACTGTATTGGATACAGTTTCTTTGATTTTAAAAAAGCAGACTGGGGTAAAAATTATCTGTTATTAGATCAAATTTAAAAGAAATGGATAAAACATTGCCATTGGCTGAACTTAAGTAAGTGTAAGTCATCTGCTTACAAAAGGGCAGATGACTTTTTGTGCGCTGTTGTAATAAAAGGGAAGGACGAAGTGGAACAGGCATCATTGTGTATTATCACAGTGGACAGTGTATACATACTTTGTCTCTTTTTGATATTATATGAAAATACTTATTGTTATAATTGAAATTTTTCTAATATACTTAATGGCACTTTACCATCTGTTTTTTCCTTTTTGGGCAATCATGGCATTTAATTCACCGCCGGCTAAAATAGAAAATCCGGAAATGTAAAACCAGACCATTAATACTATGATGTTACCGAGACTGCCGTAAATGACGGAGTAATCATTATTTTCTACATAAAAGAAAAAGCCAAGGGAGCCTGCCTGCCAGCTCAAAAGAGCAAACACAGCTCCTGGATAAGCTTCTTTTAGTGAAATAGTTCTGTTAGGAACAGTAAGATAAATGTATAAAAGAACAAACCCGATGACAACGAAACTTACACCCCAGCGAACCCACTCCCATACATACATGAAAAAGGCGTCCCAACCAACAAGAGAAAATAAAAAAGATCCCACAGGCCTTCCATATATAGGAAGCAATAGTGATATGATAATAGCTAACAGAATAGAAAGCATGAGACCAAAACCAATAATAAACATTTTATGAAGCGGGGGATTTGTTAAACGGTAAGCATGATTAATGGCTCGTATAATAGCAAATGTACCCAACAAAGAAAGCCAAACAGTACCAATCGTACTAAAAGAAAGAGTGTCAAATCGCTGAACATCTATAATTGTATTAATATTAAAAGTTATAATATTAAGAGTACCAGGAGGGATATAAGGCGAAATAAATCTCAGGACATCACTGCTTGAAACAGGCAAAAAACTGATAATACTTAATATAAAGAGCAATAATGGAAACATAGCCATTAAGAAGTAATAACCGAGCTGGGCAGAAACATCGAATATTTTGTTTTCTCTTATACGTTTAATAAAATTCCGAATAGACCGCAGCTGCACAGATGAAACCTCCTACAAAACAATGATGGAAAGTCTGTTCCCAAACGTTCTTCTTTATATAGTATAGTTAAAATGAACAGCGATATTTGTTAAAGTCTTAAAGGAGTTTCTTTTTCATGGCAGATAAATATAAAGATAAGCTTGATGAATTATATGATGAAAAGTACGAAGAAATTTCATATGAAGAATTTAAAGAAGTATTAGAAGAAGAACCTCAGCGAAAACCAGAGGAGATAAAAAAGAAAAAGAAAAAAAGACGGGGGATACGTATCATTGCTGTCTTATTAGCACTGATGCTTGTCTTTCAAGTTTCAGCCATGTTATTTGATACGTTTCGTCTTGATGCTATCGAGTTTTTAAAAACTTCATACCGGCTTTCTCAGGATGAAAACATTCAAGAATGGAAAGAAGCAGTTGTTACTATTCAAGGGGAAGGAAGATTCGGCCGCTCCAAAGGCACGGGCTTTTTTATAGATAGTAAAGGGCTTATTTTAACGAATCATCATGTCATTGAACAGCAGGATTCGATTGGAATCAGTACAGAGGATGGAGAAATATTTGAAGGGAAGCTGGTAGGAAGTGACGCAGAGAAGGATCTTGCTCTTGTAGAAATAGAAGAGGAAGAAAATTTTGAAGCGCTGCCGCTCAAAAATGATGTATCTTTAGAAGACGACCACATTTATGTTATAGGAAATCCGCTTTCCTTTACCAAAATAGCCAATGAAGGAAATATTTTAAGCGAAGAGACAACAAGAGAAAATGCTGTTGGTATCTCAGCACCCATATATCGGGGGAACAGTGGCAGTCCGGTGATTAGCGAAAAAGGAGAAGTAACTGGAGTCGTTTATGCAAAAAAGTCAATTGATCATCCAAAACAAGAATCAATTGGTTTAGCTGTGCCAGTAGATGATGTACACACTTTTTTAGAAAATCTGCAGGAATAAAAAAGAGGCTGCACTGCTTATGAGCAGGAACAGCCTCTTTTTTTATTTCTTTTGCATCTTTTGATCTTCGATATATTCATCATACGTCGTTTGTTTATCAATAAAGCCATCCGGAGTGAATTCGATAATTCTGTTTGCAATCGTCTGAATAAATTCATGGTCATGGGAAGAAAACAGGACAGATCCTTTGAAATCTATTAAGCCGTTATTTAATGCGGTGATGGATTCTAGATCTAAATGGTTTGTTGGTTCATCTAAAATTAATACATTTGCTCCGCTTAACATCATTTTAGACAGCATGCAGCGGACCTTTTCTCCTCCTGATAACACGTTTGCTTTTTTAAAAACTTCTTCTCCAGAGAAGAGCATCCTTCCGAGAAAGCCTCGAATAAATGTTTCCGTTTGGTCATCTGGAGAGTACTGTCTTAACCATTCCACTAAGTTTAAATCGACTCCTTCAAAATAAGCAGAGTTATCTTTAGGGAAATATGCTTGTGAGGTAGTTAACCCCCATTTATACGAACCGCTGTCGGGCTCCATTTCACCGGTCAATACTTTAAACAATGTCGTTTTTGCAATTTCATGATCGCCTACAAAAGCTACTTTATCTCCACTGTTTAAGACAAAGTTCACGTTATCAAGCACATTTACTCCGTCAATTGTTTTGGTGAGACCTTCAACAGTAAGCAGATCTTTACCAAGGTCACGATTAGGTTTAAATTGAACGAATGGGTAGCGGCGAGATGAAGGCTTTATATCGTCTAATGTTATTTTCTCTAATGTTTTTTTTCTTGAAGTAGCTTGTTTTGATTTAGAGGCATTTGCACTAAACCTTGCGATAAATTCTTTTAATTCTTTAATCTGCTCTTCTTTCTTCCGGTTTGATTCTTTAGCCATCTTTTGTGCTAGCTGGCTGGATTCGTACCAGAAATCATAATTTCCTACATAAAGCTCAATCTTCCCAAAATCGAGATCAGCAATATGGGTGCAGACTTTATTTAAAAAGTGGCGGTCGTGGGAGACGACAATTACTGTGTTTTCAAAGTTGATTAAGAATTCTTCCAGCCATTGAACGGCTTCAATATCAAGGTGGTTGGTCGGTTCGTCCATTAACAATATATCAGGATTTCCAAAAAGCGCTTGAGCAAGAAGTACTTTTACTTTTTCAGAACCAGTGAGTTCAGCCATCGTTTTTTCGTGAAGCTCTTCTGGTACTCCAAGCCCTCTTAAAAGCTGCGCTGCTTCCGTTTCAGCCTCATATCCATTCATTTCTGCAAATTCTGCTTCTAACTCTGCTGCTTTCATCCCGTCTTCATCTGAAAAATCAGGCTTCATGTAAATCGCATCTTTTTCCTGCATGACTTCATACAGACGGGAGAAACCCATAATAACCACATCTAATACACGTTTATCTTCGTAAGCAAAGTGATCCTGTTTTAATACAGCGACACGCTGACCTTTATCTATATGAACATGGCCGGATTGAGAGTCAATTTCACCTGAAAGGATTTTTAGAAAGGTTGATTTTCCGGCTCCATTTGCACCTATCAAACCATAACAATTTCCGGGTGTAAATTTAATATTTACATCTTCAAATAATTTTTTGTCTCCATATCTCAGCCCGACATTTTGGCAAGTAATCATTCACATACATCCTTTTCAATAAACTATAATAATCATAACATATATACCTTCAGAAACAATATTTTGACAAGCTTCCTAGACCAATATAGAATATAATAGTCAAATAAAACTAATTAGTTCTAAAATGACTATGTGGTCACGAGGGCGGTATATATAGACATGAATAAAAAAGAGAGAATCATACTGGCAGCTATGCAGCAATTTTCCGAGAAAGGCTATTTTTCTACGTCTGTTCAAGCTATTACTTCATCTTGTGGGATAGCCAAAGGAACCTTTTATAAATTCTTCCGTTCTAAAGAAGATTTGTTAATTGAAGTTTTTCGTTACAATCATCAGCACATGCTGCTTCGAGCAAAAAATGTTCACTTGGATGAGTCGTTATCACCTAAAGAACAATTAATAAAAAAAATAGCTCTGGAGTTAGAAGCTCTATATAAAAATAGAGTATTCTTTCTTTTAATTCATAAGGTGGTGCCGGTACAGGACCACAAAACGATTATGCCGCTTATGAAAAAAACAAAAGCGGCGATGATGAACTGGCATAAAGAATGGCTGATGGAAGTCTATGGAAAGAACATTCAAGATCATTTATGGGATCTTGTTTTATTTTTGCAAGGAGCGATGAAAGAATATATAGGATTAATGGATGAAACAAAGCATGTGGTAAAAACAGAAAATGCTGCTAGAAAGATGGTTTCACGTATAGAAGTATTAGTGAATCATTCAGAAGGGTTCGATCCAATCTTAACGAAAGATATTATGAAAGAATACGAAAAGATGGCGCTTGAACCAGAAATAATGACGGGAGAAGAGGAACGACAGGAGCATTTACAAAAAATAAAAAATCATATCCAGCGTTCATCTTTACAGTCAGATATAGAAAAAGAAATGCTGCAAGCTGTGGATTTGATTGAAAATGAGTTTCAGCAGCAGCATCCGAGAAAGCTGTTAATAAAAGCTCTTATAACTCATATAAAAGAAAATACTAACCTCGAAGATAGTCTTTTAACATTGGAACGATATATTTCTGAGGCAAAAAAGTGAAATCATAGGAAAAGAAGGCGTTTAGTATGACCGATTTAAATAACAATGAAACTGTACCAAAAGAAATAAAAAAAGTGCCGATTATGGCAGTACTTTTAATTGGAGCTTTTGTCGCGATCTTAAACCAAACATTGTTAGCTACCGCTCTTCCTCCTATTATGGAAGATTTAAAAATAACAGCAAATACCGCTCAATGGCTGACAACGATATTTATGCTTGTTAATGGTATTATGATACCAATTACCGCTTTTTTAGTAGAAACTTTTACAACACGAAAACTTTTTCTTACAGCAATCATTACTTTTGCTTTAGGGACACTTATTTGTGCCATTACGCCGTCCTTTCCCATATTAATGGCAGGAAGAATTATTCAAGCAAGTGCAGCAGGTGTAATGATGCCTCTCATGCAAACCATTGTGCTCCTCATCTTTCCAATAGAGAAGAGAGGTACAGCTATGGGGTTAATCGGATTGGTGATATCCTTTGCTCCGGCAATCGGACCGACGCTTTCTGGATTTATGGTGGACCATTTTCACTGGCGCACACTATTTTATATTGTATTTCCTATAGCCATATTAGATATTATTTTTGCTTATTTTGTATTGAAAAACGTAACAAAACAGCATTATCCAAAAGTAGATAGTATTTCTATTATTTTATCCACCCTGGGTTTTGGAGGAATTTTATATGGATTCAGCAGTGCTGGGAATATAGGCTGGTCAAGTATGCCGGTTATATTGACCATGACAGTTGGTGCCATATGCCTCCTGTTTTTCGCGATAAGACAGTTTCAATTATCACAGCCTATTTTAGAGCTTAGAGTATTTAAATACAAAGTTTTTACGTTAACTACCGGTATTGGTATGTTAGTGTTCATGTCAATGATTGGCGGAGCTACGATACTTCCTATTTATATGCAGGACATGCGCGACTTTTCCGCTACAGAGTCCGGATTAATGATGCTGCCGGGGGCTGTACTAATGGGAATTATGTCGCCGATTTCAGGCAGGATTTTCGATAAGATAGGAGCAAGAAAATTATCTCTTGCAGGACTTGCTTTGATGACGATTTCTAACATTATGTATACTGACCTTACGACAACCACTTCTTTTACTTATATGACAGTCATGTATCTTCTTCGAATGGCAGGAATTGCTATGGTCATGATGCCGGTGACAACTGCTGGGTTAAATCAGCTTCCAAAGCATTTAATTCCTCACGGGACAGCGGTAAATAACACGATGAGACAAGTGTCCGGTTCTATCGGAACGGCCCTTTTGGTAACCGTTATGACAACTGCTGCATTAGGAGAGGGGCCTAATATGAATGCAGAAGCAATGATACATGGAGTAAATATGTCCTTTTGGGCAGCATTTATTTTTGGATTCGTTGGGTTTGTTCTTAGCTTCTTCATAAAAAAGAAGCCGGCAGAATCTTGATCTTCCATACGTTGAACAGGCAGTTGATTCTGCCTGTTTTTTGTAAGGACAAAAGAAACTGAAATGCATGATTAGTGATAGATTGATATAATTTATAATAACGTATGGGAAAGGAGAGAAACAAAATGAGTAAAGGACTTGTTGGTAAAACAGTTGCGATTGCTGCTTCTAGAAAAACAGAAGAAATGAGTGCTTTGGTAGAAAAGCAAGGAGGAAAAGCGGTAGTCCGTCCATTACAAGGAACAACTTTTTTAGCAGATAATGAAATAGAAAACGAATTTCTAAAGGTGCTCGATGATAAACCAGATTGGTTAATATTCACTACAGGCATTGGAACAGAAACATTGCTTAATCTTTCTGAACATTTAAATAGAAAAAACGACTTTGAAAAGTTATTAAAGGATGAAAAAATTGCAGCCAGGGGGTACAAAACGCACAATACGCTGAAAAAAATAGGTGTGGCTCCTGAAGCAAGAGACGATGACGGCACGACTGAAGGGTTAATAAATGCCATGAAGAACAAAGATTTCAAAAATAAAAATGTTATGGTGCAGCTGCATGGGGTGAAAGCTCCTCGATTAGTTGACTTTTTAAAAAATAAAGACGCGACTTCCGTCACAGAAATTTTACCTTATCAGCATATTCCCCCAGAAGAAGATACCCTGAAATTGATCACAGAAGAATTACGCCGCAATGAATTAGACGCAGTATGTTTTACAACTCAGCTGCAGGTACACTCTTTGTTTCAATATGCAAAACAGCAAGGGTTTAAGGAGGAGCTTGTTTCTATATTTGAAAATCAAACGGTGGCTGCAGCGGTCGGGAAAGTTACAGCGGAAGTTCTAAAAGAGGAAGGGGTAAAGCGTCTATTATCACCAACTAATCAGAGGATGGGTGCCATGATTATGGAATTATCCAAATTACACCAAAATAATTAAAAAATGGGAGGCTGCGTATGTTTGAAAAATTAATAGATCCGCGAGTTTCAGAAACCGATGGTGCAGGCCATATCAACAATACTGTCATTCCGATATGGTTTGAGTCTGGACGGGATGAAATATTTAAGCTGTTTACACCCAGTCTATCATTTGAAGATTGGAAATGTGTCATTATTAAAATGAATGTTGACTTCGTTGGTCAATTGTACTACGGGGAACCGGTTCAAGTAAAAACCTGGATCTATGAAGTAGGAAATTCAAGCTTCGAGGTGTATGAGGAAATACATCAACGAGGACAGGTATGTGCAAAAGGGAGAGCTACTTATGTTAACTTTAATTTTGAAAAGCAAAAGAGTGAGCCAATCCCTGAAAATATTAAATACCTTCTTGAAAAGCATTTATATGAAAAGGAAAACTAGGAAGGCCAATCTTCTTTTCGGTTTACATTTAAAAAATCTTTTTGGTCTACTGGATAAGTAAGAAAACATGCTGAAATAGACTGAATAAACGAGTACATATTTTTTTTATTTTTATTCAACAAGTCTTTTATCACTGGAAGGCAGTTCCGGTGATAGATTCCATGGAGGGGCTGCTGCTTGTTTCCGTTTACAGGTATAAAAGCATCAAATGAAGCAAAACTCTCTTCAGACTGTGTTAAAGCAGATGCGACAAATGCTGATGAAACAAACGGCGTGTCAGCAGGAAGAACGAACACCCAATCGATATAGTGAGGAACACTTTGAAAAGTGAAATACAATGCATAAAGCGGGCCTTGATGCATCTTATCTTCTACTAAAATGCTTGCTTTGTCTTTGTTAAAATAAGGAGCCAGCTGATTATTGGTAAGAATATATATATTATCAATCCCGCCGGCTTTAAATGCATGAATACTGTGTTCATAAAAAGAAAGACCATTGTATTGTTCAAACATTTTTGGTTTTCCGTAGCGTGAAGACTGCCCTCCAGCTAGTACAATACCTATTATATTCATTACCTTTATCTCCTTTAATAAGACGTATTTTCGAAGGAAAGAAACTTCCTCTCTGCCAGTAAGGCAGAGAGGAAGTTGTTATTCAACCAAAGCTTTTATTTTTTTATCCCGGTCCTGCTGTTCGGCTTCATCTTTTAAATCATATTTTTTTAACAGATGAAATAACTCGTTTAAAATATGTTGAGAAGGCTCTTTTAATAACAGGTTGCTGCAAGATTGATAAATAGATGATGGAAGATACGGTTTTTGACTTTCAAGTTTTTCAAGAACGGATTCTTTCGAATGATCAATGCTGCATGAACTCATTTGATATTTCTCCTTTCTTATTTTGAGTAATTCTGTAACTATGAGAATAAACATTAAATGAAGACCCTCGTATAAAACCAACTGCTGTGATGTTTAAGTCTTCAGCCAATTTTATTGCTAAGTCAGTTGGAGCCGATTTAGATAATACGAGTCCAATTCCAATTTTGGAAGATTTTGTCAGTACTTCTGATGATAATCGGCCGCTGAAAACTAAGATTTTATCTTTTACAGAGATATTATTAAGCAGGCAGTGGCCATACAGTTTATCAAGTGCATTATGTCTTCCAATATCAGCCCGGTCCACAATAATATGGTGTGGAGTGCATATGGCTGCATTGTGTACTCCGCCTGTCTTTTTAAAGACATGGCTGTTTCTCTGCATTTGGCCCATTAGATGAAGACACTGTTCTGCGGTTACAGAGGCAGTGCTCATGGATATCTTGGCTGTGACAGAATCATTTTGGAAATAAAACTGCCGGCTTTTGCCGCAGCAGGAACCAATGACGCGTTTAGAGTAAAATGAATGATCTTTTTGGAGCTTTTTATTTAGCTGCACGTATGCAAAACCTTTATCCTCGTCAATTTCAATTGAATGTATATCACTTTTAAACAAAATGACACCTTCAGAAGCAAGAAAACCAACTACCATCTCTTTATAGTGCAGTGGTGAACAGACCATTGTCGCGAATTCTTTCTTGTTAACAAAGATCGTAAGGGGCACTTCAGATACAATGTTGTCCTCTTCCCTATAAAATTCACCGTCACGGTAGGCCGTAATTGTTTTTTTAACACTTATGTGCTGCTCCAAAGCTTTCCCTCATTTCCTAACAATAATAATTAAAAAACATGGTTTGACAGCAGAATATGATGATAGTTTATTTATACTGTTAACCAATCCATTTAATAAATCCTTAACAATGAAAGTATAAACTAAACATTTTTAAACTTACAACCCTGGAACGAAAGCAGGGAATATATATTTATGGAAACCATATAAAAATTATTGAAAAAATATCAAAAACAGGGTATAGTTTAATAGAATTCATAAAACTGTAACATTTAGATACGAGATAGCGATCCTGTCTTCGGTTTTAATTGCTGCAGAAATGAAAGCGATTACTTTGGTTTGATAGCAGCGTACCTGCTTGTTTCTAAAACGTCGTAATTTACTGCAATAGAAATGACCTATTTGTAAGAAAATTATGGCGTTTTTTTGTCCAACTTTTTGGGGAAAAAGAGGAAAAAGCGATTTCAAAAAAGGAGTGAAAAAATGCAAGCAACAAAAAACCGCTGGCTGATTGCGCTCGCAGCCGTTGGAATACATATTTCCATCGGTTCGGTATATGCATGGAGCGTATTTACTAATCCGCTTATTGAAGAGTTCGGATGGGACATTGGGCTTGTTTCTTTTACGTTTAGTCTTGCTATTTTATTTTTGGGGTTATCAGCGGCTTTCTTAGGTCATTTTGTAGAAAAATACGGACCTCGGGTTTCCGGAATAGTTGCTGCTGGCTTTTTTGGAACCGGAATACTCGGTTCTGGTGTAGCAGTAACGTTAGAATCTTTATGGATGCTTTATGTGACTTACGGTGTACTAGGAGGAATAGGTCTTGGAGTAGGTTATATTACTCCAGTATCAACACTTGTAAAGTGGTTTCCAGATAGAAGAGGACTAGCTACTGGACTTGCTATTATGGGATTTGGCTTTTCTGCCACTATATACAGCCCCGTAAAAGGAGCATTAATCGAATCTGTGGGTATAGCAGGTGCTTTCTTTATTCTAGGCACAATATTTTTAATTGTTATGATTCCATCAGCTCTTTATTTGGAAAAGCCTCCAAAAGGGTTTATGGAAGGCAAGGAAAAAGAAGAGAAAAAGAAAAATTTGGACCTTTCGGAGTTAACTGCCAACCAAGCGGTTAAAACGAGAAGGTTTTGGTATTTATGGCTTATGTTATTTATCAATGTTACATGCGGCATTGCCATATTGGCGGTTGCTTCTCCTATGGGACAGGAAATCGCCGGCTTATCAGCAGCAGCTGCAGCCACGATGGTAGGGGTTATGGGCTTTTTTAATGGCGCAGGCCGTATAGCCTGGGCTTCTATATCTGACTATATAGGAAGGCCGAATGTATATACCGCCTTTTTCACCATGCAAATAGCTACCTATTTTATATTGCCTGATATCACTCAAGCGCTATTATTTCAAGTTTTGTTGTTTTTAATTATGACTTGTTATGGCGGCGGGTTTGCCTCCATTCCAGCTTACATCGGAGATTTATTTGGGACCAAACAATTAGGAGCGATTCATGGCTATATTTTAACAGCTTGGGCAGCGGCTGGTCTGGTAGGACCAAATGTTGCAGCGTGGATAAGACAAACCACAGAAAGTTATGCAATGACCTTATATATATTCGGTGGGTTGGTAATCGTGGCATTTACTATCTCTCTTTTCATTCGGCTGGATATTAAACAATTAAAACATCAGCAAAAGGATAGAATAGCAAGTTGACAATTTGCCTCCTTGCTATTAAGCTATTTTTAGAAAATAGAGGCAAATCTAAAATATGCCTTGGAAGTTTTATTAAATATAAAAAGGATTGGCAATGAACATGGATAAACACGAAGCAGAGTTCAGTAATTTAGTTCGAGCTTTTCGTAAAAAGCATATGGGAAAAGGGCCAAGCAAAATTAATACGACCTTTTGCAAGAATTGGGCTATTTGCGAATTGGAAGGTAATTTGTCCCCTGTGGAAAAATTTATCGCGAATGCAGATGATGGAAAACAAATGTTAAGAGAAGCACGAACAGAAATGGTAAAAGAAATGTACCGTCAAAATCACCCAGTAGAAATGGAAGAATTTCTGCAATGTAAATTTGTCGATCTATTTGTTGATATTGATATCGAAAGAGATTTTGGCATGTCTATTTTTGTATTCGATGAAAATATTGAAGAAAAATTTTTACCTAAGAAGTAGGTTTGGCACTTGGCAGCGTCCCTGCTAAAGACTTAACACCGTTTTTTCTTAATTTGGCATAAGAAAAGCGGTGGTTTTTTATTTATATAATAACCAGGTGAAATTTTATGGGAAAGACTAAACATAGCGGTCCTATTAAATTGGATAAAAAACCTTCGCCGAAATTAAGGGCAGGAAAAACTCCAATGGGCCTGGGGAAGATCAAACCGCATCATATTCGGGATACAGTGAAAGCAGCATGGAAAAATAAAGATAATGCGTTATATGCCTATCGTATCCCGACGCAGGGGGTCTGTGATGGCTGTGTGCTCGGAGTGGCTGGGTTCACGACCAGACTTTATCTGGTCCGCATCTGTGTACAACCAGGTTAAATGTTCTGCGGCTAAACACCGCACCGGCCATAGATCCACTGTATGGCTGGAGGATGTTGAAAAATTAAAAACGCTAAACAGTTCGCAACTTCGTAAACTTGGGCGTATTCCTTCCCACTATCACGTAAGAATGGAGAGAATAAGTTTACAAGAATTACATGGGAGGAAGCACTTGATCGAATTGCGAATAAAATAAGAAACATTGATCCTAAACAATTGGCGTTTTATTTAACGGCAAGAGGAATAACAAATGAAGTATATTATACAGCAGCGAAAACGGCGCGTTTCTTAGGAACAAATAATATTGATAATGCTTCTCGTATTTGTCATTCTCCAAGCAAAACTGCTTTAAAAAGATCCCTTCTAGCTGCAGTTATAAAGACTGGATTGGAAGTGATGTTTTAGTATTTTGGGGAGCGTCGCAGCAAACAATCAACCAGTTTCAACAAAGTACATGTATGCTGCCCAAAAAGCTGGTACTAAGATTATAATGATTAACCATATCGAGAACCTGCGATGGAAAAATATTGGATTCCGTCTATTCCTGAAAGTGCAGTATTTGGAACAAACATAGTAGATGATGTGTATCAAGTAAACATCGGCGGTGATATCGCCTTTATGAACGGAATCATGAAGCATTGGTTTGAAATGGAAGAAAAGAAGCCGGGATCTGCGATCAATCGTCATTTTGTTCAATCTCATACCAGTGGATTTAAAGCGTTAAAACAACATATAGCTAATCAAAAATGGCATGAGCTTGAACAGTCATCCGGTCTTTCTAAGGAACGAATGTATGAATTAGCGGAACTGCTTGCACATTCGGAATCTGGAGTATTTATTTGGAGTATGGGGCTTACGCAGCACCGTTTTGCCACGGATAATATTTCTCAAGTAGCCAACCTTGCTCTGCTTCGTGGGTTTATTGGAAGAGAACATTGTGGAGTAATGCCTATTCGCGGTCATAGCGGCGTCCAAGGTTCTGGAGAGATGGGGGCCGATCCATTCGTGCTGCCTGGAGGAGATTTTACCGAAGAAAACGCAGAAAGAATAGAAAAGATTTGGGGATTTGAGGTGCTAAGATGGCAGGGAGATACTGTCGGACAAACCATAGAAAATGGATTGCTCCCGGAAAATCACGACCGTAAACTGAAATTATTTTATACAAGCGGCGGAAACTTCTTAGAAACTATGCCAGATCCGGATTTTATTCAGAAGGCGCTGGAAAACGTAGATATACGTGTACATCAAGATATTATTCTTAATACTTCCACGCTAGCTGATGCAAAAGAAGAAGTGATTGTATTACCTGCTATGACAAGGGGTATGAGCAGCCTGGCGGCGGTACATCGACTAGCACCGAATGAATGGTATATTTCAGCCCTGAAATAAAAGGCCCCAGAATCGAAGAAGCTCGTACTGAATGGGAAATTTATGTTGATTTAGCTTCAAAGGTTTATCCGGATAGTAGCCATTTAATAGAGTTTTACAGCGCACAACAAATAAGAGAAGAAATCGCAAAAGCAAAACCTAAATATAATGGAATTCATCATTTAAAAGAAAAAGGTGATATCTTTCAATGGGGAGGAGCAAGGCTTTGTGAAAATGGGGAGTGCGAGACTCCAGACGGAAAAGGACAGCTCTTTTGTATTGATATTCCTGAACATCGTCTGGCAGAAGGGAAGTTTTATGTCACCTCCAGACGAGGTAAACAATTTAATTCGATGGTATACAGTGAAAAAGATCCTTTCAATGCGGCGGATAGAAATGCCGTTTTAATGAATAGGAAAGATGCTGAAAAATTACGGATAAAAGAAGGAGAAGCAGTTGTCCTATATAACCGGCTGGGGACATATCAAGGTACAGCCAAATTCGAAGAAATCTCCTCTGGAAACATTGCTGTATATTGGCCGGAAGGAAATATTCTACTGCCAAAAGGAGTATATGAAAACCATGCTCATATCCCTGAGTACAATACTGCTGTAATGCTTGAAAAAGCAGAAACATTTCATGCTCAGAAGGATCAAAATTACGTTGAAAAAGAGTGGAAGAACTAGAAATGTCAGTAGATTAAATAGAAAAACAGGCAGTAAAGCTAGCTATTGCCTGTTTTTTGATGCATAAAAATGAAAAAAACGAAAGTTTAGCAAGAATTGCCAACGGGAAATACCACTAAAAGTTGGATAAATAAATTATTTTTAATCTTCGGAAAGGGGGAGTCTTTTTTGTCTGAAAAAGTTACAGTAAAAGTGAATAATGAAGAGAAAAAGGGACGGGCTGATCAATCGATTCTTCAACTGCTTTCCGATAACAATGAAGAAGTTCCAAATGTTTGCTATCATCCAAGCCTGGGGCCAATCGAAACGTGCGATACTTGTATAGTTGAAGTGAACGGCGAGATGGTGAGGTCTTGTTCAACAAAAATAAAAGATGGCGATCTTATTAATACCACTTCTTCTCATGTTAGAGAAGCCCAAGTAATAGCAATGGATAGAATCCTTTATAACCATGAATTATATTGTACGGTTTGTGACTATAATAACGGGGGATGTGAAATACATAACACCGTTAGAGATATGAAACTTAGTCATCAGAACATCCCATTCGAGTTCAAACCATATGAAATTGACGACTCAAACCCATTTTACCGGTATGACCCGGACCAATGTATTTTGTGCGGACGATGTGTAGAGGCTTGTCAAGACGTACAAGTTACGGAAACCTTGACGATAGACTGGGAAAGAGAACGGCCGCGGGTCATTTGGGATAATGATGTCCCTATCAATGAGTCATCCTGTGTTTCTTGCGGGCACTGCTCTACCGTTTGTCCTTGTAACGCTCTAATGGAAAAATCCATGGTAGGAGAAGCCGGTTACATGACGGGTATTGATCAAGAAACACTGCGTCCAATGATAGAAATTACAAAAGACGTCGAAACAGGGTACGGCTCTATTTTGGCACTTTCAGATATGGAAGCATCTATGAGAGAAAACCGCATTAATAAAACGAAAACCGTTTGTACGTATTGCGGGGTAGGCTGCAGTTTTGACGTATGGACAAAAGGAAGAGACATTTTAAAAGTTGATCCGCAAATAGAGGCTCCAGCTAACAGCATTTCAACGTGCATAAAAGGCAAATTCGGATGGGATTATGTAAACAGTGAAGAGCGTCTTACAAAGCCACTTATCAGGCGCGGGGAAGAATTTCACGAAGCAACGTGGGAAGAGGCCTTAAGTCTAATTAAAGACAAGTTTACCGAGATTAAAGAAAGAGACGGCGCCAATGCTTTAAGTTTTATTAGTTCATCTAAATGTACTAATGAAGAATCATATCTTATGCAAAAATTAGGACGTGCGGTAATAGGAACAAACAATATCGATAATTGTTCGAGATACTGCCAGTCCCCTGCAACTGCCGGGTTGTTCCGTACGGTTGGCCACGGAGGCGATGCTGGTTCCATTAAGGATATAGAAATGGCTGAGCTTGTAATCACAGTAGGTTCAAATACAGCCGAATCTCACCCTGTTCTTGCAACTAGGGTGAAAAGCTCCCATAAGCTTCGTGGCCAAAAACTAATTGTAGCCGATTTGCGCAAGCACGAAATGGCAGACAAGTCGGATTTATTTATTAGTCCTAACTCAGGTACAGATCTGATTTGGCTTTCTGCGGTTACAAAGTATATGATTGATCAAGGATGGGCAGATGAGAATTTTATTCAAAACAACGTGAACGGCCGGGAAGTCTACGTGAAGTCTTTAGAAAAATTTACCCTTGATTACGCCGAGGAGGCCACGGGAGTTAATAAAGAAACTCTAATAAAAATAGCGGAAATGATTCATGAGGCTAAAACGACGGCGATATTATGGGCCATGGGTGTGACGCAGCATGTTGGCGGAAGTGATACAAGCACTGCGATTTCAAATTTACTGCTTGCTACTGGAAATTATCGACGTCCAGGAGCAGGGGCTTACCCGCTTAGAGGTCATAATAATGTCCAGGGAGCAAGTGATTTTGGAAGCATGCCGGATCGAATGCCGGGCTACGAATTTGTAGCTGATGAAAAAGTGCGGAAAAAGTATAAAGAAGCATGGGGAGTCCCGCTTCCAACCGATGATGGTATGAATAATCATGAAATGGTAGATGCAATTCATGAAGGAAAGCTGAAGTCCATGTATTTAAAAGGTGAAGACATGGGTGTGGTGGATTCGAATATTAACTATGTTCAGGAGGGATTTGAAAAACTTGAGTTTTTTGTCGTACAAGATGTGTTTTTGAGCCAAACAGCAAAATTTGCAGATGTTGTGCTTCCGGCTAGTCCTAGTCTTGAAAAAGATGGTACGTTTACAAATACAGAACGAAGAATCCAGCGCATTTACAAAGCATTAGACCCGCTTGGTGATTCTAAACCGGATTGGGAAATCATAAGAGATGTAGCTAATGCTCTCGGAGCCGATTGGAATTATACACATCCAAGTGAAATTATGGAAGAAGCTGCGGGATTAGCAGATATTTTTACTGGTGTTGCGTATGAACGGCTGGAAGGATATGATAGTTTGCAATGGCCGGTGGCTCCCGATGGAAAAGATACTCCAATACTATTTCTGGAGGATTTCCCTTTTGAAGATGGAAAAGCACAGTTTTATCCCGTAGATTGGACTGAGTCTGTCCATTATGATGAGCAGTATGATCTTCATGTCAACAATGGCCGTTTACTTGAGCACTTCCATGAAGGAAATATGACTTATCAATCAAAAGGAATAAAAAGCAAAGTGCCCAAAGCGTTTGTAGAAGTCTCTCCAGAGCTTGCAAAGGAAAGAGATCTCACAGACGGAACGCTGGTAAGGCTGCAATCTCCTTATGGCTCTGTAAAAATTGAATGTCTTATAACCGACAGGGTGAGCGGAAAAGAAGTTTATATACCATTGAATGATAATAATGAAGCAGCTGTGAATCGTTTAACAAGCAGTTATGCAGATAAAGATACAGATACTCCTGCTTATAAAGAAGTGAAAGTAAAAATGGAAAAATTACAGGAAACTGGAGACTCTCCGCTTCCTACAATAAATCATCGTTATGGAAATCCGCAGCCACAAATAGGCGTTCAAGTCCATAAAAAGTGGGAACGTGAAGAATATGATTTCCCAGGTGATCTGGTGAAAAGGAGAGTTAAAAATGGCAAAAGCAATTGAAAAAATAAAAAAAGTAGAAGTAAGTGAAGAGGAAAAACGAGAACAAGATCTTAAAGAAATTGAAAATGCATTAATAGAAAACAAGGATGCCATTCTGCAAACGGTGGACATAATCCATCATGCTGAAGAAAAAGGGCTCCTTTCTATGCTTAATGGTTTAATTAGTGAAGGAGATCAAGTGCTTCATGTTTTAGTAGAAGCAGTCAATAAACCTGAAAACACAAATGCTATGAGGAATTTACTTTTAATGCTGGGCACATTTGGCCTTATTAATGTTAAACAGCTCGAACCCTTGTTATTGAAGGTGAACGCTGGAATGTCCCGAGTAGCAGAAAATACTGATACGGAGAAAAAGACTGGCTATTTAGAATTAGCACGTTCCTTAAAGGACCCAGAAGTAAACCGCGCCCTAACATTATTACTGTCTTTTTTAAAAGGAATGGGGCAGCAAACAGAAGAAAAAATGGAAAATATAGAAAAACAGCCAGACCAAAAAGTTTAAATATATACTCAAAGCTTTTTAAACAGGTTGGGGATTCAAGATTCTTGAATTTTCAGCCTTTTTTTATGGGTAATTTCTTAAATAGGGACGCAGAATTACAAAAAAAGACATTCAATTATTTTTACAAGAGCAAGCCGTTAAGAAAAAAACGTTATACGGTATAGGAAAGAGCAGGATGGGGCAGGGGGTCATTCATCTTTTTTTTATCAGTTTTAAAACAGTCCGGTGGCCTGTTTTTTTAGTTAATAAAACAGTGGAAGAGGGTATACTTTTACTAAAAGTTCCACGTTAAATAAAGGGCTAAGAAAGAAAGGATGTGATTGAGAGTGAGCAAAAATAATATTCAGGCTTATTTTTTCAGTGAAAATGATGCCGAAAGCGTGAAAATTAAACTGCAAAAATTGAAAGCAGATCATGTATTGGCAGATACGATTCCAGAGGATACTGATTTTTCTGTACTTGTCCCATTGAATACGACAGGGACAACAGGTGGTGCAGCAGGAATTGTACCAGAACCGTTAAAAATTCAAAATGACGATGATGAAAAAGGAGCTCATTTAAGAGAAGCAGCTAACCATAAAGTCAGTCAGCTGAATCATATACTGCAATTTGAAATAGATGAAAATTAAATAGGGGAAGCAGTAAAGATAATTAAAGAAAATGACGGTTATATGGATAAATCCACTTTACAATAAAATGAAGGCGCCAGCTGAAGGCGCCTCTTTTGATGTCTAGTATGCCTTGATATGTGACTGCTTTCATACTTTTCACCTCTAACATTTATTAAAAAAACATGAGTTAACTTTGCCTGTCTAAATTATTTTTTAAACATGGCTACGTTGCTATTAAGGGAGATTAAGTAACCCTTGTTAAGGCATTCTATATGAAATCCTTTCCTAAATGTAAAAGTATTATGTTATTGGTTAAAAAGCTGTTACAATTAGAAACGTTATTCAGCTAAGAAAAGGAGACACAAAGTTGAGGTATAAAAAGTTAGGAAACAGCGGAATCATTGTTTCAGAGCTTTGTTTAGGAACAATGACTTTTGGAAAAGGAACGTCTGAAAAAGATGCAGTCCGAATGATTCATCAATTTTTAGATAACGGGGGCAATTTTATAGACACAGCCGATGTATATGTTGGGGGAAAATCAGAAGAAATAGTTGGACAGGCCATTCAAGATAGGCGTTCTGAAGTAGTGCTGGCTCCAAAAGTTCGAATGAAAGTAGGGGAAAACCCTAATGATGCCGGTTATTCACGTAAACGTATTATGGAAGGCGTCGAACAAAGTCTCGAGCGTTTGAAAACAGATTACATAGATCTATATCAGCTGCATGTTTGGGATCACCCACTCCTATTGAAGAAACACTGCGGACTCTTGATGACTTAATTACTTCTGGAAAAGTTAGATATATAGGTTGTTCTAATTTTTTAGCTTGGTAGTTAATGAAATCTTTATCTATTAGTGAAAAGAAAAATTTTGCTAAATTCATTACGATTCAGCCTCAATACAGCTTGCTGCATCGGGAAATGGATAGGGAAATGCTCTCTTTATGTAAAGAGGAAGGGATAGGAATTTTGCCTTGGGCTCCGCTTGGAGGCGGATTTTTAACAGGAAAATACGATTCACCCCATAAGCCAGATGAAGAATGGCGGCTGGTTACGGCAGGTCCAGGCGAATATTATTGGGAGAATAAAGCACTGGAGAGAAACTTCATTATACTTGAAAAAGTAAAAAAGATAGCAGATGAAATTAAAAAAACACCAGCTCAGGTGGCACTAAACTGGCTTCTAATAAAAGAAGGCATTACCTCTCCAATATCAAGAACCTTCGAGCAATTTGAAGAAAATATGAAATCTGTTGGCTGGCAGCTAAGCGAGGAGCACTTTAAGAACTTGATGAGATTAGTACGTTGTCTCCTGAATATCCAAATCGCTTTATTGAAAAATTTAAAAGAGTCCTATAATACAAGTGGTGAGAAGGGGCATCCCTTCTCATTTTTCGTTGGTCCACTCTTTTATTAAAGGTCCGTCTTTCCCATATACTGGATCATATTCAGGCAGAGGAACTTTTTTAATCTCTTCCAAAGCTTTTGGTCTTTCCTGTGGATCTTCTGTTTTAAGATTGTAATTCATCCCGTTCGGGTAGGCGCCAGTGATTCGAAAGTCAAAGCTAGAGCTCATTTTTTTGTGGCCGGTACCTGCCGGAAGAACGAGAACGTCTCCTGCTTGCAGATCAAAAGTAGTACCTTTTTTGCCGCCTAGTTTAATGCGGGCTGAACCTTTCAAAATTCCTAAAATCATGAGAATTGCTGTGATAGTGATGATAGTCTAAAACATCTCCTGTCTGCTTTATCTTTTTGTTTCGCTTCTACCATCATATCTACCGATTGACCGCATTGAGCTAGAATAAAATCAAGGTCCACATAAACCGCATGACTTTTATAGGCCGCTTCTGCGCTTCTGATTTTGGAGAAGAAACATGAATTTTTGGGGGATGCGGAGTATGTTCCCACGTCTTAAACATGCGAGGTAAAATGGTTTCAAGCTTTTCTGATGGGTGGCGGTTTGCCTTATAGTGATGGTAATCAAACATACATGGGTTCTTTTCCTTTTCACAAATATCTAATACCTCAGAAGCCTGTATAGGTTTTATCATCAATTTCTAATGTCATTTGTTTTTTTATATAAAGGGGAAGCTGCTGCGGGTTGGTATGAAAGCGGTCAACAGAAGATTTTTTGTCACCATAAGCTCCACCGACATAAATATTAATACTTGCTTCTTTAGATAAATTCATGGCATCAAGCAAACGATAATGATACTTCATATCTTTTATGGCATTGGTGGTAACATGTGGCTTATCGCTTGTGAAAAGTGCAAATTGGTTAGGGTGAAAGCTTGTTCGAATGCCATGCTGCTTAGCCAGGTCTCCAATTTCTTTATAGATGGAGATAAAAGGGGAAAGATAATCCCATTCGACATCCTGATGAGTAGCAAGAGGAACGATCGATGAGGAAAAACGGTAAAGTTTTATTCGTGTGCAATATTAAAATGAAGCGCACAAAGTGTATCCTCTAAATATTTCTTTGTAATGTCATAAAGAGCCGCTTTTCTTTCATCACTATTCATTTTCTTCCACCTGGCAAATGTCAGCGTTTTAGCCGGTGAAGCATTCCAGAGAGCAGTGGCGTGAGATACATAATCGAGTCGTATGATTATTGTTTATTCATTTCCTTAGATACAACATGAGCAAGCTCAGCGTTGCCAAATAAAGAGAGCACTTCAAGTAAAGTATCATCTGCTATATCTTCAGATTCCTCTTTTGGAACTGTCAAATCAATAGCTTGCTCTAAAGCAGGAGTGTTTTCCTGCCCGGGATAGGCTTGGAAATACAGATCATGCGGATCGAGATCATGATTTATACACCATTGGGCAAAAACCAAAATCATCATTTTTTCATCCTGTTGGTAGCTTTTAATAATTTTGTCTTCCATATTTTTCTTATCCATATAAAACATCCTTCCTGAGCTTTTCCAACAATTCTATATTAAAGGACAATGTGTTCCTTTTACAATTCACACTATTCTTTTTCTCATAATCCCCTTAACACTGAGGCATAGTAAAAAGACGGGGGGATGAGAATGAAAAGGCTCCGTTATATGTTATCGCTTATGATACTGTCTTCGATACTTTTACCTGGGACTGCTTTAGTGTTTTCTGATGAAGCGCAGGTTTTGGCGTTAAAAAACAAAACGGTCAGGTTTGAAGACGACAATGAACTTACCCTTTTTAAAGAATCTCATGCAACGCTTGATTTTCATTTTTTAGACGTAGGGCAGGGAGACAGTACATTGGTAGTTTCTGATACCGGTGCAGCTATGTTAATAGATGGAGGGCAACCGGATCATGGTAAAGAAATTGTACGTTATCTAAAAAATGCAGGCATTGAAAAATTGGAATGGGTTGTAGCGACACATCCGGATATAGACCATATAGGTGGTCTAGTAGAAGTATTAAAAAAGGTAGAAGTTGAAAATGTATTAGACAGCGGAAGAGAACACAATACAAAAACGTATAAAAAGTATAGGAATATAGTTAAAGAGAAGAATATTAACTTTTTTGTAGCGGAAGAAGGAGAAATGTTAAACACAAACCTGGCAAACAGAGTAAAGGTGCTAAATAGCTATTCAGATAATGATGTGCGCAATGATTCTTCTATTGTTCTTCATATCACTTATGGTGATACCGCTGTATTACTCACAGGCGACGCAACCGTCGTAAATGAAAAGGAAATGATGAATAAATATGACGTTGAAGCAGACATTATTAAAGTAGCTCATCATGGGTCTGCCACTTCCACCGGGGACTTATTTATACAAAAAGTAGATCCTGAGATAGCTATTATTCCTTATGATAAAAGTAATGCATTCGGCCATCCAAACGTCGGGGTAGTAAATCGTTTAAGAAACACTGGAGCCGATATTTATACAACTGAAAATTCCAGTCATATTATAGTTTCTTTAGATATGGAAAATATTTATACTTCAAAAAAACCATGGAATGGAAAAGGAAGAAGCTTCCCGACTCCGGTACCAAGAGTTTATATGTCAGATGAGAAAACCAATGACCTTTCTAAACCGATAAACATTAATACTGCTTCAAAAAAGGAACTAGCAAAACTTCCTCATGTAAGCCCTGTCATAGCAGAAATGGTGATAGAGTTTCGAGAAGAAAACGGCCCGTTTAAGACCAAAGAAGAATTAATCCTTGTAAGCGGTATTGGCGAATATTCATATAATAAAATAAAAAAATTCATAACGATTTAAACAAACCTGCCCTCTAATTTTTTTCTCCTAAAACTGGTTATTTATTTTCTGTTAAATAAATACGGTTAATATAAGAAGAAAAATTTATTGGAGGACGAGTCTGTGCAAATACATGTAGTTGCACCTGGTGAATCCCTATGGGTCATCGCTCAAATGTATAACGTTCCTTATGACACGATTGCAGAGGCAAACCAGCTTCCTAACCCTGACCAGTTAGTAGTAGGTCAAGCGCTTGTTATTCCGCTTGAAGGGCGTATTCATTGGGTCCAGCCGGGAGAAAACGTTTGGCATGTTAGTCAACGCTATAAAATACCTGTAGAACATATATTGAGAAGTAATAGACTGCCTTTTCCACAATATATTCCAACAGGCTATCCGCTGCATATTTTAAATGAATTCAGACAAAAACCATCGGTAGATGTTGGAGCTTATATTGATCTCGAAATAACAGGGGAAGACTCACCGGCAGTAGTCAATGATATCGGTGAACATTTAACGTTTTTACAAGTGTTCAGCTATCAAATGAACTATGATGGAACTCTCACTCCTATAGATGATCAAGCAATTATTAATACTGCTTATGAAAATAAGATTGTACCGTTAATGGTGATTACAAACATTGAAGACGGAGGGTTCAGTACAGAGCTTGCTACTACTGTTTTAGCTAGTGACGACCTGCAGAACAAACTTCTCGATGAAGCGATTGCTATTATGGATGAAAAAGGATATTTAGGGTTGGACTTTGATTTGGAGTATTTAGGAGCCGAAAATAAAGAGCGTTATAACAATTTAATGAGAAAAGCCAAAGAACGACTAGATGAAAAGGGATATTTCTTATCAAGCGCTCTTGCTCCTCAAGTCGAACCAGGCATGCCGGGCGTGTTATATGAAGGGCATGATTTTGCAGCTCATGGGGAATTCGCAGACTTTGTATTTCTTATGACGTATGAATGGGGATGGACAGGAGGTCCTCCTATGGCAGTCGCTCCAATTAATGAAGTAAGACGAGTTATTGAATATGCCGTTTCTGTCATGCCCAGGGATAAAATTATGATGGGTATTCCGTTGTACGGGTATGACTGGACTTTGCCTTACGTAGAAGGAGAGACACAAGCCGAGTCTATCGATCATCAACAAGCCATTCAGTTAGCCCTTAAATATAATGCAGCTATAGAATATGATGAAGAAGCTCAGTCTCCATTTTTTAGGTATTACGATGAAGAAGGACGAGAGCACGAAGTATGGTTTGAAGATGCAAGAAGCATTCAAGCTAAGTTTGATCTCATTAAAGAATTTAATTTACGAGGATTTTATTACTGGGTACTTGGCTGGGAATTTCCGCAAAATTGGCTCCTTTTAGAATATAATTTTAATGTAAATAAGAGAATATAAGGAAAACGTATGAAATTAAATGATAAGAACATATTAAGGGTGACAACACTACAAGGAGGTAGATGGAAGAAATGGCTCGAATTGGAGTGGAAGAATCCCTTACTGATGTTCAACAGCAATTACAAGAACAAGGACATGAGGTAGTGACGCTAAGGCAGGAATCTGACGCAAATCGCTGTGATTGCTGTGTTATTACCGGTCAGGACCAAAACATGATGAATATTCAAAATACAACTCTTGATGGATCTGTAATCAACGCCCATGGTTTTAATTCAAATGAAGTTTGTGAACAAGTAGAACAAAAGCTGCAGCAATAAAAAATTAAGGCTGTCCCAATCGTTGAGGACGGCCCTTTTTATTCCCTCTCTTTAAAATTTCAATTACCGTAATTCTTACAAAAATATCATAATCATTTGACGAAAATAAATGTTAACTATAAAATAAAAATGGTTAACAATAAAAATATAGTTGAAAGGTGGTCGCTGGTGATAAATGAAAAACTATACAGCATTCGTATGAGAGCAGCGGCTGGAGGTGCTCATGAGAAAGGGGGAAAACATATTTCCGGGGGAGAGCGCCTTGCATATGAAACAGAGATGGAACAAATAACAGGGGACCTTCTTAAAAAAGCATTTTCTCATCAACGAGGAAAACCAGATTTTTTTAATCTTGTGATTGAAGATGTAAAATTCCCTGTTTGCCGCGGGGAACCGCTTTTTGTTTCAACTTGTAATGTGAAGGATCCTTTAGAAGGAAAAAGAACGGCTGAAGTTCTTTTGTGCCAATGCGGGTTGACTTATGAAGTGATAAATAAAGCACTGGGTATATTAGTTAACAATTTCCACGTTCGCGGAGCTATAATTATTGATGCAAATACAGGAGAGCGGCTGGATAACAGAAAAGATAAAGGTGTACGTGTTTCTCAGCTCGATTGGAGACAATCAGATTATAAAAATTGGTGTGTAGCCAATAATACCGCTGAAAATGTTCGTATGAAAGAAGCATTAACATTAGCTACAAAAGTATGCAGCCACCCTGCAACTATTGCCGAAATTTGCTGGAGCGATGATCCAAATTACATAACGGGCTATGTAGCAAGCCCAAAAAGAGGATATGAACGAATTACCAAAATGAAAGAAAAAGGCGATGAACATGGCGGGCGGCTCATATTTATAGACTCTCTTCAAGCAATGGATTCCTATATTCAGTATTTAGAAAAGCAACCTTTTATGATCAGAAATGGAGGAGAAGAAAAATGAACCTATTAGAAAAAAGTAAGAAGCACTTATGGCTGCCATTTACACAAATGAAAGACTATGATGAAAATCCGCTTATTATTGAAAGTGGTGACGGGATAAAGGTAAAAGATACAAACGGAAAAGAATATTATGATGCTTTTTCTTCGGTTTGGTTAAATGTTCATGGCCACCGCAAAAAAGAATTAGATAATGCTATTATTTCTCAATTAGATAAAATTGCCCACTCTACTTTACTAGGAATGACCAATGTTCCTGCAACGGAGCTAGCTGAAAAGCTGGCTGCAATTGCACCCCCCGCTTTAACGAGAGTATTTTATTCAGACAGCGGTGCCGAAGCTGTAGAAATTGCTGTTAAAATGGCTTTTCAATACTGGCAGAATATTGGAAAAACAAAAAAACAAAAATTTATTTCAGTAAAAAATGGCTATCACGGAGATACAATTGGAGCAGTGAGTGTAGGATCGATCGATATATTTCACAATATTTACGGACCCTTAATGTTTGAAAATATTCACACGCCTGTTCCTAATGTATACCGTCATCCAAATGAAGATCCCGTTCAGTGCAGGGAAGAATGTTTAGAAAATTTGGAATCCATTTTAGCTGAGAATCATGAAAGCATTGCAGGACTGACCATTGAATCAATGGTGCAAGGAGCAGGCGGAATGATTGTTATGCCTGAAGGGTTTTTATCGGGAGTTCGTAAACTTTGCAATAAATATGATGTGTTAATGATTGTAGATGAAGTGGCAACGGGCTTCGGCCGGACAGGAAAAATGTTTGCATGTGAACATGAAGAAGTGGAACCGGATTTAATGGCAGCGGGCAAAGGACTTACAGGCGGGTATTTGCCAGTGGCAGTGACCTTTACTACAGAAAGAATTTATGAAGCCTTCTATGATGACTACGAAAATTTAAAAACATTTTTTCACGGCCATTCCTATACGGGTAATCAGCTTGGCTGTGCTGTGGCACTAGAAAACCTTCGATTATTTGAAAAAGATCAAATAGTTGAGCAGGTTGCTGATAAATCAGATTTTTTAAAGGAATTACTCCAAAATATAAAGGAACTCGATCATGTAGGAGATGTTCGTCAGCTTGGGTTTATGTGCGGTATTGAATTGGTACTGGATAAAAATACGAAAGAACCTTTTCCTTTTGAGAGCAGAGTAGGCTACAAATCGTCTTTGAAAATGAGAGAGTTAGGCTTATTAACAAGGCCAATGGGAGATGTAGCAGTATTTATGCCGCCATTAGTAAGTACTACATTTGAGCTTCAGGAAATGACTGCCATTATGAAGGAAGCAATTGAGGCGGTAACAAAGGAGGAGGTGCAGCGTCTTGATCAAACCGGCGTATAGTTGGGCCGATCAACAAATTAATGAACTTAAGAAAAGAGGACTATATCGAACTTTACGGACAAGCGAAAGTGTTCCTTCTTCTGCCGTTGAGATTGAAGGCAAAGAAATGCTGATGGTTTCATCTAATAACTATTTAGGATTAGCAGCAGATCAACGACTTATAACGGAAGCATCGAAGACGATGAAACAGTATGGAGTAGGAAGCACAGGTTCAAGGCTAACTACTGGCAATTCCATGTGGCACGAACAATTAGAAAAGCGCATCGCTTGCTTTAAAAAAGAAGAAGCGGCTATTGTGTTTTCCAGTGGTTATCTTGCCAATATTGGCGTTATTTCTGCTTTAGCTCAGGACGGCGATATTATTTTAAGTGATGAATTAAATCATGCTAGTCTTATTGACGGCTGCCGGCTAAGTAAAGCAAAAACAATGATTTACAGGCATGTGGATATGAATGATTTGGAGAGAAAGCTGAAGCAGGCGCGAGAGAGCCAAAGGAGATTTATTGTGACAGACAGTGTATTCAGCATGGATGGAAATCTTGCCCCATTGCCTGAGATCAAAGAATTAGCCGATAAATATAACGCCTTTATTATCGTAGATGATGCACATGCTACTGGCATTTTAGGAGAAAACGGCAGAGGAAGTACAGAACACTTTAATGTTCGTGTGGATATTACAATTGGAACGTTTAGTAAAGCAATTGGTACCGAGGGTGGTTTTGCTGCTGGTTCTCATACACTCATAGAGCTGCTTCGGAATAAAGCACGTTCCTTTATTTTTCAAACGGCTCTGCCGCCGGGAACGATAGCAGCTACCATAAAATCAATAGATATTATTGAAGAGGAAAAGTCGTTAATTGAATCTCTAAGATCCAATATAAAAAAACTTCAAAAGCAGCTTGATGATACTGGTTTTCATATTATGGAGCAGCCTACTCCAATCTTACCTGTGTTGATAGGGGAAGCACAACAGGCTGCAGCGTTTTCCAATCACCTTGAAAGAGAAGGTGTGTTTGCACCAGCAATACGGCCGCCAACTGTGCCTCAGGGAAAAAGCAGAATTAGACTGACGATAATGGCTTCTCATACAGAAGCCCAAATTCAACAAGTTTGCCAGGCTTTTTATACAACAGGCAGAAAAATGGGGATGTTATAAATGACAGATGGTATTTTCATTACAGGAAATGATACAGACATAGGTAAAACGTTTGTTGCTTCAGGAATTGCAGCGGCTTTGCATCAAGAAGGAATAGACATTGGAGTCTTTAAACCGATGTTAAGCGGTATAAAAAGAGAGGATCCAAAAAGCGATACCTTTCTTTTAAAACATATGGCCGAAGATAACAATCCCCTTCAAAAAATCACTCCTTTTGTTTTCGAAGAGGCTCTTGCACCTTATCTAGGAGCAAAACGAGCAGGTGTTTCAATAAAGTTAGAAGACATCACTAAAAAATGGAGAGATATTCAAGCAGATCACCAATTTTTCATTGCAGAAGGGGCTGGCGGAATCACTGTTCCTTATGGAGAAGATTGCTTAGTCAGTGACGTTGCAAAAGAAATAGGCTTTCCTGTTTTAGTGGTGGCCAAACCTGGTTTGGGGACGGTCAATCACACTGTTCTGACTGTAGAATATGCGCGACGTGCAGGTATAGAGGTTGCAGGGGTAATTGTTAATGGATTAAGAGAAAAAGAGAAAGATTTAGCTTCTAAAACCAATCCAGAACTCATTGAAAAATTTGCTGGAGTACCTGTACTTGGAGTGGTGCCGTGGACAGAAAACGTACTCAATAAAAATGATATGGCAGCACTGTTTAAAAAACATGTAAAACTTTCTTCGTTAATCAAAAATAAAAACGAGAGGGTGCCTTTTTGATTCAGAACAAAACCTTTGAGATGACTAAAATAAGCATGTTGGCCTGTTTTATCGCTGTTACAGGCATGATTAAAATTCCTTCTCCAATCCCAGGTTCAGAGTTTCAACTTTCGGCGCCGATAGCCGTGGCTATTGTGGCAGTATTTGGTTTTTGGCGCTACATGATAGCAGGGATGCTGTCTAGCACTGTTCTTTTCCTATTGGGATTACACACGATTATTAATGTAGAAATTTCAATGATTTTTCGGCTGACGGTCGGTCTCATTGTTTCTATTCTTGGTCCATCTGCTCCAGTATTGTTAATAGCAGGTCCAATTGGTTCTTTGACGGCTCGGATAGGGCTAGCAGAAACATTACAGGTTAATGCGTGGCCTTTGATTATAGGAGCTGTTCCTGGGATGATTTTTACCATGGCTGCTGTGCTGCCAATTACTAAGGCTTTAAAAAGAGTAAGTTTCAAGACAGAAGACAATAGACGAAAATCAAAAGCTATTCCGTTAAAGAAAAAAGCCAGTTTATAACAAAAAAATATATTACTAATGAATCAAACGGAGCAGGGGTTTCCTATGCTCCGTTTGTTTTTTTCCTGATTAATCACTCTTTTGTCACTGTATTTTAGAAAATATTTCTATACATTAGGTTATTATATCTATAAACCCTTTATAATAGATTTAGCTAAAAAGCTAGATTGATAGATTAGATGGCTCCATTCTGCTAGTCATCTTCTCAGACAGGGAACAACAACGGAGAATTTCAGCCTTCTGCTAATATTACAAGAGCTCAGATGGCAGCGGTTCTCGACCGCACACATAAAAAGCTTCATGCTCGTTCAGAAGGTATAATGTCTAGAGACACATTTTTACATACTGAAGATTTAAGTGAAGAAATACGAGATTTAATAGCAATGGAGAATTGTATCAGGGGGCAGAATATCTCTTTGGAGCGGATTCTTCTAGCACAGAGTTTTTTGATTGTTCATCTTTTACTCAAAGGGTTTATGGGGAAATAGGCATAACCTTGCCGAGAACATCACGCAGTCAATTTCATACTGGTACCAAAATAGAAAGAGAAGAGCTTGAAACAGGTGATTTAGTTTTTTTTGATACAAATGAAGACGAAGTCATTAACCATGTAGCCATTTTTATCAATGAAAACACACTGCTTCATGCTACACGCAGTAAAGGAGTAGATTATACTGGATTCACAGAGTATTGGAAGAAATACTATACTTTAGCCGTTCGTGTCATTGAATAACAAAAGTTAAAAGCAGCCCCCGTTCCGGATTACGGAACGGGGGCTTAGTTTATACTTATGAGTTGAACAATTATCCGTTAAAAACTTTAACTTTTTCGCGACTTAAAGAAAGAAGACTATAGCGTACGCCCTGAACTCCTTGTCCTGATTGTTTTACCCCAAGGAATGGGAAGTGATCAGGACCTCGGGATGTTTTTCCGTTCAGTTGTACACTGCCCACTTCTAATTGATCCGCAATTTGATGGGCCGAGTCTATATCTTGTGTAAATACGCTCGCCTGCAAACCGTATTCTGATTTGTTAGCAATTTCAATAGCTTCCTCTTTTGTTTTAACCCTAATTACCGGGAGGACTGGACCGAACGGTTCTTCCCAAGCGATACGCATTTTAGAAGTGACTTCATCTAATAAAGTAGGAGCAAGAAGGCTACCATTTTTGTCATCACCAGTAATAACCTTTGCACCTTTGTCAATCGCGTCATCAATCAGTCCTTGTACATAATCTGCACTTTTTTCATTGATGAGAGGAGTAATATCTGCATTTTCTTCTGGCTGCCCGATCTTTAATTCTTCTGCTTTTTCTCTTATTTTCCCGACTAGTTCATCCGCAGCCTCTTCTTTTACAAGCACTCTTTTTATTGCTGTGCAGCGCTGTCCGGAATAAGAAAACGCCCCGGCAGTGATTTCTTTTGCTGTTTTATCAAGGTCAGCATCTTCAAGAACAATGGCAGGATCTTTACCGCCAAGCTCAAGTACCATCGGAACCATGCTGGCTTTTTGAGCCATTCTTATTCCTGTTTCCGAGCCCCCCGTAAAGGAAATTTGATTGATGCCAGGATGTGTCACAAGAGCATCACCGATTTCAGAGCCCCTTCCTGTAGTAATGTTAACAAGTCCTGCAGGTAATCCTGCTTTTTCAAGCTGTTCAATCATCATAATTCCACTTAGTGAACCTTGGGTTGCCGGTTTAAAGACTACACCGTTGCCCATCATAAGAGCTGGTGCGATTTTGGATGCAGAAAGGTTTACAGGGTAATTAAAAGGAGCAATAGCAAGAACCACACCTAATGGTACACGATTTACCTGTGCTATTTTACTAGGTGATCCACCATTATAACTATCACCGGTAAGAAGGTCGCCTGTGATGCGGCAGCCTTCTTCTGCCGTATGACGAATAAGATCTGCTGTGCGAACGACCTCATCAATAGCAGAGGATTTTTTCTTGGCTACTTCTTGCATAATCATATAGCCAATTTCTTCTTTATTATCTACAAGATTGTCTGCCCAGTGGTAAAGTAATTGTTTTCTTTCATGAAGGGCTGTATTTTTCCACTCTTTTTGTGCAGTATTTGCAGATTCTACTGCTTTATCTACTTCATTTTCTGAAAGCGCAGGGATGCTGCCGATTTCTTCCGCTGTAGATGGGGAGGACAAGGTGATACGTTTTCCATCTTTGTTTTCTTTCCATTCCCCATTTAACAAAACGTTCTTTTGACTCAATGTTTTGACACTATTGGTTAACATAAAAACCTCCACTTGAATATATTTTTCTTACTGTACTAATAGTTATTTTTTTCTGTATTAGTTTTAAAGCTTGTTATTAACCTTAACAAACCTTGCCCAAAAAGTTAATTTTTTTGCTTGAGTGGCGAAAACCCAGTTAACAAAGGGGATGAAAGCGGTATTATAAAGTTCAGTATAATCATTTTTTTCAAAAAACTTTAAATAAGGTGCTAAATAACCGCTATTTTATACCTATAAATTTAAGGTTATACAGGCATAAAGTCTTTAATAAAAGGTAAATTTTAACTTTTAATCAAGGGTTATGTTTTTAAGTTTTAAGATTGAACTGTAATACTGCCAATAATGAAAAATGGCTTTATAGAAGTCTTTTCCAATAACAATCCTTACTAATAGAAATAGATAGAACATTTTTTAAAAAACTGGAATAAAGTATAACAGAGTGGAAATAAAAGTATAACAGATTGAAGTGAATGAGAAGCACTTTACCAATTGGATAAAAAAATAAGAAGAAGGGATACGATAAGGAATTAAAAGTTCTGAGGAGGCAAGAATCACCTCTTGCCTATATGAATATGTTTAGGCAGGGGGTGATTTTTTGGAAGAAAAACGATTGCAGCGCTTTTATACGGTCCGCCCAGGGGATACGTTGTTTACTATTGCTAAAAGGTGGGAACTTCCCGTGGTATCAGTTATAGCTGCAAACAATTTAGTAGTGCCTTATACGATTTTCCCAGGACAGCAGCTGTCGATTCCGCCAGGAGTTACCTCTTATAGAGTGAAAGCTGGTGACTCTGTATATAAAATCTCACAATTATACGGTGTGCCCATGTCTGTTGTTATTGAAGCTAATAGATTACAAGCACCTTATTTTATATCTCCTGATCAATTACTGTTTATTCCGGCTGGGGTTTCTTATTATGTTGTACAGCCGGGAGAAACTCTTTTCCAGATAGCTCGAAGGTTTAATGTACTTACAGCAGGGCACAGCTGCCCTGAAATAATTAGACAGGTCAACCAGTTACCATCTTTTGAAATTTTTCCTGGAATGCGATTAAACATTCCTTACGCACCTCCAGGAACAGATGGATTAATAGCTTATACGTCTGATCGAAGCGGCACTTACGATATCTGGTTATATGTATTACGTAACGGCGGACATATACAGGTAACAAAGGGATTAGGAGCCGCTTTTAGTCAACCTAACTGGTCTCCTGATAGCACTCGCATTGCTTTTGCGGGCCAAAATAGAATTATTTGTGTGCTTCACCTGGGAAGTGAAGAGGCTGCCTTGATAGATCAGTTTGAAGAAGAAGCCCTTTTTACTTTGCATTGGTCTCCAGATAGTCAAAGACTTGCTTATGTAAAACTCAATCAAATTATATTATATAATGTTACATCTCATCAGGCCAAAAGTTTTTCAGAACCTGGTGCAACCGATGTGCAGTTTTTTCCAAGCGGGGAGGAAATTCTTTTCCAGGCTCCTGATGAAACAGGTATCAGCCAGTTATTCCGCATGAGAACGGATGGAACAAATAAACAACAAATTACGCAAAATCAGGAATTTCCGCTTCATAATGTCCAGTTATCACCCGATGGACGTTTTGCGTTGTATACTTCTCCTGGGGTTAGTATATCTATTATTTATAGTATAGATTTGGCTTCTGGTGAAATATTTGAAGTTAGAGGAGGACCATTAGCTAAAAATTACTACCCCAAATGGTCTCCAGATGCTTCGAGAATAGGGTACAGTGCCACTGCTTTTTCAGAAAGAGGAAACTTTTCTCTTATCCGAACGGCAGGAAGAAGGGGAGAAAACGATCGTACCTGCGCGGTTTCCGATTGTTTTGCAACACCAGTAACTTGGTCCCCTGACAGTGAAAAAATAGCTTACCTTTCCGGGTGTCGTGCTGAGCAAATGTTTGCTGGGGAAATGTGGTATCTGGACCTTACTCACCCAGTACCTATCCAGCTAATAGCCGGTATAAGGATTACTTCTCTTCAGTGGTCTCCGCTTTCAATTAGTCCGCCAAGAAAAACATATTATAATGAAGTATTTAAAGTAACTTTTGAATATCCATTTAATTGGCTTGAAGTGAGTCCGGATCGTTACGAGGGGGAAGATGGCTTTTTTCAAATTGCGGCTATTTCTGCAGGCCCCAACTTGGAAGAACTCTGCAGAAATGAAGCTTTTCATGCTTTACTTCCTTACGGCACACAACCTCAAATTTTAGAGACAAACATTCAGTCTCAAGAAGCGTGTTTTATCTTTCCCTCTAGAGACCAACCTCCTGAAATGGCTGACCAGGCAGCATTAATAGTAAGATATCCTTCTCCGGTTGATATACAAGGGGAGACATACAATTACTTTATTCTTTGGGCCAGTAAGCAGCAAATTAATGAGTTAGCTTTGTCGTTAACTTTTCTCAATATGTAGAGCGAAAAATGACAATAACCTCCATTTTTCGTATGATAGAAGGAGATAGAGAGAAACGGAGAGTGGAAAAAAATGTTTAAAGTTGGAATTGTTGGTCCTGACTTGTCAGTGCGGCGAATATTGGACGTAGCAGAAGAATTTAAAGACGAATTAGCATACATTTCTTTTTCATATGAGCAGCATGGCGAGACTGCTGATATTGTGCGGGAACATCAGGATAACGTTGATGCATGGTTATGTTCAGGGCCAATTCCATACGCCATTGCAGAGAAGACATTAGGAAGCGCTGAAAATATTTATGGAATCCTTTTTCTAGAAAACGGAATTTATAAATCATTAATTAACCTCGTGCTGCAACAAAAAGAAATGCCAAAAAAAATTAGTATGGATGTGCCTGAGGAAGCAAACATCGCTAAAGCATCTATAGATCAGCTAGACATCACCCCTGAAAAATTTCACATTAAAACATTTCCAGCTGAAGCTGATTTTAAGCAGGTCTATAACTATCATAAAAAGTTATGGAGTGACAACAATACTGAAGGAGTATTAACCTGCTACCCTCAAGTGAGAGATCTGCTGCAAAAAGAAGGCATTCCTTCTACCTGGATTACGACAACAGTACTCGAGACAAAACAAACGCTTCAATCCATAGTGGAAAAAGCAAAAACAGAGTATTATCAGAATGCTCAAATTGCAGTCTGTTTTGTTGAAATAGGTGAGTTAGAATTCACGCCAGGAAAAGAAGCCATGTCTTTTGACCTTCAAATTGCTGATTTGAAAATGAACGAATCTCTTCTCTTTTTGAGCCGTAAGCTTAATGGATCATTGTTAAATGCAGGAAATGGGAGGTATATGATTTTTAGCTCACGCGGAGAATTAGAACAAAAAATGAATATGCTGCAGCAAACTTTGCAATCACTTATAAGAGAATGGAAACGAGCCGTAGTGGGCGGAATCGGATTTGGAGACTCAGCAATGAGAGCTGAATTTAATGCAAGAATCGCTGTACAGCGTTCCAAGAAAGTAAAGGAGGGAACAATTATAGTAACCATGGAAGATGGGGAAACCATCGAATATCATCCTAAAGGAAAAGAAATCAATTATGACTCCTTGGTGACGGATTCTTCTATGTTAGAAAAATTAAAGACAATAAATATTAGTGCTCAAATGTATGAAAAAGTAAAATCGTGTGCCGTTCAAAAAGACTGGTCTGTCTTTACAGCCAAAGATATTGCACTTGAATTGGATATGAGTAATCGTAACGCTCAGAGGATTCTTTCAGAATTGCAGCGAGCCGGGTTAATTTATTTCATTGGAGAAAAAAAAAACCATAGTAAAGGGCGTCCAAATAAAGTTTATTCGTTCAGAAGAGAAGTAAAAGATTAAAACCCATACATAAAAAAGATGGAATGTACTTTTCATTCATGGCTTCCTATTAAATTAGGAGGCTTTTTTTCATTTTTTCATATGTAAAATTTTAATTGTTGAAAAAATTATAATATATCTTATAATTGATTTAGCGAAAATGTCGCAAATTATTCGTTTATAGGGAGGATTGGTTTTTTGTTAACAAAGGCAGACGTAGATACATCTATTGAAGAAATGTATGAACAAGTTATCGATTGGCGGAGATACTTACATCAACACCCCGAATTATCCTTTCAGGAAGTAAAGACTTCAGAATTTGTTTATGAAACGTTACATTCATTTGGTCCTCTAGAAATAACAAGACCAACGAAAACTAGTGTAATGGCACGTTTAAAAGGGGACAAACCAGGAAAAACACTGGCTTTACGTGCGGATATGGACGGGCTTCCTATCCAAGAAGAAACAGGTCTTCCCTATTCTTCTAAAAATGCTGGAGTAATGCATGCTTGTGCTCATGATGGGCACACGGCCATGCTGCTAGGAGCTGCAAAGATATTGTGCAGTTTAAAAGAAGAGATAGAAGGGGAAATTGTCTTTTTATTTCAGCATGCAGAAGAAGTACCTCCTGGAGGAGCAAGAGAAATGGTGGAAGCAAATGTATTAGAAGGAGTGGACAATGTATTTGGACTTCATCTTATGACCACCATTCCATTTGGAAAAATTGGAATTAAAGAAGGAGCCATAACTTCTTACTCGGATACTTTTGATATCACCATTAAAGGGATTGGCGGACACGCTTCTACACCTGAACTAACAGCTGATTCTATAACAGCAGGAGCTCAAATTGTAAGTGGTCTTCAGCACATCATCTCTCGATCTGTAGCTCCTTTAGAGAACGCGGTCGTTTCTGTAACACGTATACATAGTGGGGATGCGTATAACGTCATTCCGGCACAAATGACTATAGGCGGGTCAGTACGGGCGCTGGATGGAATAGTAAGAGACAAAGTAAAAAGACGTATCGAAGAAGTTGTTCAAGGAATAAGTGCCGCACATAATGTGCAAGGGAAAGTTCATTATGAATATGGGTACGCTTCTGTAAAAAACCATACAAATATGACCAATGATGTGGCAAAAATTATAGAAGAACGTTTTCCTGCTAATACCCTGGAATGGATAGATCCAATGCTAGGCGGCGAGGATTTTGCCGCATTTGTTCAAGAAAAACCAGGGTGTTATGTCATGGTTGGAGCAGGGGATGCAGATAAAGGAAAGGATTTTCCTCATCATCATCCTAAATTTGATATAAATGAAGAAGCAATGAAACACGGTTTAAAACTGCATGTGTATTCTGCATTATCTCTAACAGACAACAAGGAAGTTTAATAGAAAGGGAGGTAGAGGAGAAGATGATAAATAAATCGAGCAAAAAAACGGCACAACCATTTTTTCAACGAACACTTCACACGATAGAAACAACAGGAAACAGGCTGCCTGATCCTATTGTTCTGTTTATAATCATGGCTTCTTTAATATTGCTTGCTTCTTTTATCGCATCCCTTTTCAACGTTTCAGCTGTTCATCCGGTGACAGAAGAAGAAGTTGTCGTGGAAAATTTATTATCTGGACAAGGAATTCTAGAAATACTGACAGGGATGGTGCAGAATTTTAGTGAATTCCCTCCTCTTGGAGCTGTACTAGTTGTGATGCTGGGAGTAGGGCTTGCGGAAAGAAGCGGGTTCTTTTCCACGTTAATGAAACGATCCGTGTCTGTTACTCCAAAAAAAATTATTATTCCTGTTATTGTCTTTATAGCGATTATAGGGAATGTGGCTGCCGATGCAACACAAGTTGTATTACCACCTATAGCAGCAACTGTTCTGATGGCGTTCGGCTATAATCCGTTAATCGGATTGGTCGTAGCTTACGCTTCCACTACAGGAGCTTTTTCGGCTAACTTGCTTATAGGCATGACAGATACACTTGCAGCTGGTTTTACAGAAACAGGTGCCCAGACTGTTGATCCAGAATATAGTGCGAACCCTGCTATGAATTATTATTTTATTGCTGTATCAGCAATTTTTCTTTTAGTTGTTTCAACCTGGGTGGCTCATAAATTCACCATTCCTCATTTCGGCTATTACAGCGGAGAACAGGCGGAAAAAGAGGAAGGCATAACGGAACTTGAGAAAAAAGGGTTAAAATGGGCCGGTATTTCTCTTGCTGCATTTATTGGTTCCATATTATTGATGATTATTCCTGAAGGAGGTCTGCTGCGTAATCATGAAACTGGATCTCTATTAGAAGAATCTCCATTTATGGATGCAGTAGTTCCTCTCATTACAATCTTTTTCTTTATACCAGGTCTCGTTTATGGAATAGGCTCTAAGTCTATAAAAAGCTCTAAAGATTTTGCTTCTATGTTAGGAGAATCCATGAGTACTATGGGCCCCTACATTGTACTGGTCTTTGTGTCGGCTCAAATGCTCGCTTACTTTGAATCCAGTAACCTCGGACCGGTGGTTTCGATTGTCGGTGCAGACTTTTTGCAAAACATAGGATTTACCGGAATTCCTTTATTTATCTTTTTCATTCTTTTTGTAGGGATTATTAATGTACTGATAGGAAGTGCTTCAGCTAAATGGGCAATTTTATCTCCTATATTTGTACCGATGTTTATGTTCTTAGGCTATGATCCGGCGTTTACCCAAGTTATGTATCGTATAGGGGATTCTATCACTAATCCTATAACACCGATGCTTCCGTACTTAGTACTGTTATTATCTTTTGCTAAACAATACGACAAAAAGGCAGGATTGGGAACATTAATCGCTGCTTTATTTCCATATACAGTTTTCTTTGCGATTTTCTGGATTATTCTCATCATTGTTTGGTATTTGCTTGGTATCCCTGTTGGACCTCAAGGACCATTGTTTACTTCATAAAAAAAGCCGTTTCTCCTTATATAATAGGTGGACTAACCTAAAATAATGGGACAATATAAAACACCTTCGAAATGGTACAATCAATTAAGTACATTCTCGGAGGTGTTTTTTTGTTATTTATGTAGATAATGACATCACTAAATGATCAACATCCATTGCTGTTTTTTTACACACGTTTCTTATTTCTTGATTTTCATTAAGTATAGATGAAGTTTGTTTATCGTTGGAAGGAGAGCTGAAAGGGATTGAGCCAATCAGGTTTGTATCAAATGCATCAGCTAAACTTCTCCTTCGCCTTTCCCGAACAGGTGAGTGGAGGCAAGTGCCCCTGTTTGATAACACTAACGTTCAGCACATTCTGAGATAAACATCTTTTTTGGTGAAAGTTCTTGCGTTCATTTGAAAAAGATGGTAAAGTTAATTTACTTAAGTTTGTTCATGCTTCTTTAAGTTAGAAAAAGGGTAACCTATTTCGTCTTGCCGCAGAGTAGAACAAGTTTTAAGAATACATGTTGTGTGTGTTAGACACACAAGGAGGAAATGGAACATGGAACAAGGTACAGTGAAATGGTTTAATGCAGAAAAAGGATTTGGATTTATTGAACGTGAAGGTGCTGACGATGTATTCGTACACTTCTCTGCTATTCAAGACGAAGGGTTTAAAACTTTAGAAGAAGGACAAAGCGTTTCTTTTGAAATTGTAGACGGTCAACGCGGACCTCAAGCAGCTAACGTACAAAAATAACACCGAATCATATATGTGAACCATTCTAGACTCCGACAAACCACCAAAAAGTTTTTGGTGGTTTTATTTTTGAGTAAAAATATATAAAGTGGACTAAACAAAGGATTGTTGACCCTAGAGAGGCTTTCACAAATAATATCAAGATACTAAATGGGAACCTTTTTTTAGACATTCATATAGTTTATATAAATGTCAGGTTTAAAAAGTCATTCTTTTATGAATATTAAGAAGTGATTGATCAAGGAATTGGGATTTCTGAAGATTATTTGTCAACTTCGGGAGAACCAGCATATTCCAATAAGGAAAAAGGGATTGGGCTGGGATTGATGCTGACTTCTAAAATTGTTGAGCAGCATAACGGGAAAATTACGGTTCAAAGTAAAATCGGGCATGGAACGATCTTTACTATAAATTTACCAATTTAAAAGTAAAAGAAAGATATTTTGAAATGACATTAAAGGAAACAGCTTATTCATCGCAAAAATAGATTGACAATTATTTAAATTTAATCTAACGTATTGCGTATACAATACTATACATACTTCAATAAAAATTGCATAAAAGGGAAAAGGTGAAAACAGCCGATGAACTGTTTTCTTAAAAGGGAAGACCGGTGAAAAACCGGCGCGGTCCCGCCACTGTAACTGGGTTATTTGCTTTTTTTAATACCACTCCTGGACTCATAAACCAGGGGGAAGGTAAAGCAGATGGAAAACCAGAAGCCAGGAGACCTGCCTTTTTCATCAACACCGTTCAACCTACGGGGGATAGGGAGGTGTTAAAGTGCGTGGGTCTTCACTGCTCTAGTACATGAGGTTGGAAACCTTAATCTAAGCATCTTTAACATTCTCTTTGAATGTTAAAGATGCTTTATTTTTATTCTATAAAGAAAAGGGTGATAACTATGGCAATCGGAAAGATCTTTGTTGTCGGCTTCGGCCCTGGAGACGAAGCCCATATGACTCACCGGGCAAAAGAAGCAATTATAGACTCAGATAGTGTCATTGGATACAAAACGTATATGGATTTGGTACGTCACTTGATACAAGGAAAAGAGCTGGTGCGCACGGGGATGACCGAAGAAGTGAGCCGAGCCCAGGAAGCTGTTAAACAGGCAGAAAACGGTAAGAAAGTATCAGTCATTTCAAGTGGAGACGCTGGTTTGTATGGAATGGCCGGTCTGGTATATGAAGTATTAATAGAAAAAGGCTGGAAAGAAGACGAGGGAATATCGGTAGAAATTATACCCGGAGTTTCAGCAATAAATTCATGTGCTTCCCTTCTGGGTGCTCCTGTTATGCACGATGCATGTACGATCAGTCTTAGTGACCATTTAACCCCTTGGGAACTTATTATGAAAAGAGTAGAAGCTGCAGCAAAAGCGGATTTTGTTATTTCTCTTTACAATCCAAAAAGCGGCAAACGAACAAGGCAAATAGAAGAAACGCAGCGTATCCTATTAGAACATCGTGATCCCAAAACTCCAGTAGGCCTGGTGAAAAGTGCCTTTCGGGAAAGACAGCATATTGTCATGACAGACCTTGAACATATGCTTGAATATGAAATTGGGATGTTAACTACCGTCATTATCGGCAATAATTCCACCTTTTATTATGATGGAAAAATGATTACCCCGCGCGGATATCAACGAAAATACACATTAGGGGAGGAAAAACAGGAGTTAAAACCTGCTCAGCGTCTTAAGCGTGAAGCCGAACCTTGGGCTATGCATGGTGGAAAAGAGGATAAGACTTCATCATCGGAAAAACCTCAAAAAAAAATCGATGCAGCAGAGTTAGCGGAAGAAGCATTATCGGCGGTCTCTGGTAAATCACCTGAAAAGCCAGTAATAGATGCTGAAGTGTTTAAGCAAACGGCCATTTTTGAATTTGCAGTTTCACCGGGAGTTTGGAACAAAAAAGTAAATGCCAAGCAGCTCGCATTTTTAGCTGATGTCATTGGAGAGAAGGGCGAAGTTTCCTATACCACCAGCCATTATTTACAGGTATCTCTAGAAACGGACGAGCCTCAAACGATTACGAAAAAGCTCGAACAAGAAGGATGGCTTATTTCCCCGGTCGGAGACGTCATTCATGTGAAGGCGTGTGACTTCTGTGATGGAGAGAAAAAAGACGGCATTCCCTATGCAGAAGAATTACAAGAAAAATTAGGCGGGTTAAAAGTTCCCAAGGTTATGAACATAGGGTTTAACGGATGTGGAATGGCTTGTTATGGTGCCGTAACTGATGATATCGGCATTATCTACCGCAAAGGAGCATTTGATTTGTTTTTAGGAGCAAAAACCACCGGCAGAAATGCCCATACAGGCCAGCCGGTTGCGGAAGGCCTTCCTCCTGAGCAGTTGGTACCGACAATGGTAAACGTGGTGGAGGAATACAGGGAAAAAGGGATGCCAAATGAACGCTTTCACAAGTTTTTTAAACGTATTCAAAACATTCAAGGGTTCCAATATGTTGAAAGACCAGAGCCCGTAAAGGTGAATAATCCATGCGAATAGAGGGAGGAAGCTAATGAACGCTGTACTTTTTATTGGTCACGGTAGCCGTAAGCACGAAGGAAACGAAAATATATTATCGTTTGTTGAAAAAATAAAAGAAAACATGAATGTTCCTTTCATCGAAACAGGCTTTCTGGAATTTGCGGCACCTACTATATCAGACGGAATTGATGCTTGTGTAAAAAGGGGAGCTGATAATGTTGCCTTAGTTCCTATTATGTTTTTCCCAGCAGGGCATTCAAAGATTCATATTCCTCATGCAATCGATGAAGCGAAAGAAAAGTATCCAGCCGTTCGTTTTACATACGGACGACCTATTGGAGTTCATCCGGAAATGGTTAATATTTTGCAAGAGAAGTTAGCAGAAGAAGCCGGTCTAACAGAGGAAGGAGATGAGGATACTGCAGTACTGCTCGTTGGAAGAGGCAGCAGTGATGCAGATGCCAATAGTGAATTGTTCAAACTTTCCCGGCTCCTCTCTGAGAGATTACAGCATCAGTTAGTGGACATCTCATATATTGGCGTCACCAAACCAACAGTAGAAGAGGGAGTAAACCGGCTTTTTCGGCTTGGAGTAAAGAAAATAATAATGGTTCCATATTTTTTCTTCAGCGGTATTTTAGTAGATCGAATGGATGAAAAACTATCTAACTTTGAAACCGAATATCCTGATTTAGATTTTTCTATAACCAAACCAATTGGTTTTCATACTCGATTAAAAATAATCTTAAAGGAAAGAGCCGAAGAAGCTCTTCAAGGAAAAGCCCAGTTAAATTGTGATATGTGCCAATACCGGTTGTTTGCTGTAGAACATATGGGAATAGATCATCATCATGACCACGATCATGCTCATCACCATCATGGATCACAAGATGAAAACAGTGGAGAAGCAATGCATGCTCTGAAAGGAGAGCAGTCATGATTTTTATGCTTGCAGGTACAAGTGATGCAAAAGAACTGGCTGAGAAGATAAAACAGGACGGCCATTCCCTGTTAGCATCGGTAGTCACTGAAGAAGCAGCGGTAAAGCTGGAGAGCAGCGGTATTTCAGCAAGGGTCGGCCGATTAACAGCAGAGCAAATGGCTGCTGTTTTACAAGAAAACATGGCAAACGTGGTCGTTGATGCTTCCCATCCGTTTGCAGAAGAAGCTTCCCGTCACGCGATTCAAGCTGCCAAAGAAGCAGGCATCCCATATATTCGTTACGAGAGAAGCTCCATCAATACTTACGATGAAAAAGTACAAAAAGTTGATTCTTATGAAGAAGCTGCAATGAAAGCTAGAGAAAAAGGTGGGACTATTTTCCTGACGACGGGAAGCAAAACGCTACCTGTTTTTGCGAACAAACTTGTAAATGATGAACGGGTAAGAATGATCTGCAGAATGCTGCCGCGTGCTGAAAACATGGAAAAATGTAAAAACCTCGGGATCGCTCAGCAGGATATTGTGGCTATGCAAGGTCCCTTTTCTAAAGAACTAAATCAAGCTCTGTATAAGCAGTTTGGTGTGGATACAGTCGTTACCAAAGAAAGCGGGAAACAGGGTTCTTTCGATGAAAAAGTAACAGCAGCATTAGAGCTCGGTTTAGAAGTGATTTTAATTAAACGGCCTGATGTGGCTTATGAAAAAGTAACAGACCATTCCCAGGAAGTACTTCATTATCTACAAGATTTACTAATAAAGACCTGCGGTGATACGTCAATAAAAGATTAATGAGAAATGAAGATGTCAAAGGTCATTTTTGCGAAAAAAGAGCGCAAGAAACTAGACCAGTATTAATTTGTAAATTACTGGAAGGCACGAGAGGTTATGCTATGACGGCTTCACGTCATATATTCACGCCCCTCTCTAGCGAAAATAGTTGGTGATTGCGTAGTAGCGCATCCACCAGACGCACTAGTTTTCTTGCAGTTAGAACGAGAGCTCATTTGTGTTGATGTTTTGGTACTTCTCCGAATTTTTTCACGTAATATGCCTGGTATTCCGGTACTTTCCTACGTACAGAGTTGGCGGCTTCAACTAAATAATACCGTAAGTACTGGTTACCTTGACGCGTCAGAGAAGTATCCTCTGCCGTAAACTGGCCGGATTCCGAGGAGGCTGAAGCGTTGCCCGCGGAAAGCGAAGTGTATTTCAACTGTGGCTGTATTCAACAACAAAGTATGTGAAAACAGCCTTAAGGAAAAAGAAAATAAGCTCTTCAAAGAGGGCTTATTATAATATGCGAGGAGGAACAGTAGATGGATTTTTCTACAGAATTTAAACCTTTAACGGTGCAGCCGACAGAAATTGAAGGAAAAAGCTTTGAAATCATTACAGAGGAAATTGGAGAGCATTCTTTTACTGCCGAGCAGTATCCCGTCGTGCAGAGAATTATTCATGCTTCGGCTGATTTTGAATTAGGCAGAAGCGTACAGTTCCACCCTGATGCCGTACGAGCAGGCGTTGCCGCGATTCGTGCGGGGAAAGGCATTGTAGCAGATGTTCAGATGATTCAAGCAGGGATCAGTAAACCGAAGTTGAAAAAGTTCGGGGGAGATGTAAACGTATATATATCGGACCCGGATGTAATAGAAGAAGCGAAGCGTTTAAATACGACCAGAGCAATTGTCTCCACTAGAAAAGCAATCAAGCAAGCGGACGGCGCCGTGTTTGCCATTGGAAATGCCCCAACTGCTCTCTTAGAGCTGATTCGTCTTGTGAAAAACGGAGAAGCAAAGCCGGGGCTTGTCATTGGAATGCCGGTTGGTTTTGTATCAGCGCAAGAGTCAAAAGAAGAGCTTGCTAAATTGGATATTCCCCATATTACAAATTTGGGGAGAAAGGGCGGCAGTCCAGTAACCGTCGCTGCTGTTAATGCTCTTATCCGTATCGCTGAAGAACAGGTGGCTCATGAAGAAAAAATCAGCACCTAAAAAAGATCCGAAAGACTTACGTCACGGGTATACGACAGGAGCCAATGCTACAGCTGCAGCTAAAGCTGCAATGCTTAGCCTGGCTTCTCAAGCAAAAATCATGCAAGTAGAAATTACGCTTCCGATTGGAGAGCGTGTGGCCTTTCATATGAAGGATATCGAATACGATACGGAATCAGCGAAAGCAAGCATTATTAAAGATGCCGGCGACGACCCTGATGCTACCCATCTGGCTGAAATTACAGCAGAAGTAAAGTGGAGTGATGAGTTAGTCATTGATGGCGGAAAAGGAGTAGGGCGGGTGACAAAAACCGGCCTGCCTGTCCCCGTGGGAGAAGCCGCGATAAACCCAGTGCCAAGAAAAATGATGACAGAAATGGCTAAAGAAGTACTGGGAGAGACCAAACACACAGGAGCAGAGATCATTATTTCCGTGCCTGAAGGCGAAACCATTGCTGAACAAACAATGAATGGAAGACTTGGCATTATAGGAGGTATCTCCATTCTTGGCACGCGCGGAACAGTCGTCCCTTTTTCTACTGCTGCTTTTAAAGCAAGCATTGCTCAAGCTGTGAGCGTAGCTTCTGAGAGCAATTGCGACCATATTGTTCTTTCCACCGGCGGCCGCAGTGAAAAATATGCGATTACGTTATTTCCTCAATTCAAAGAGGAAGCGTTTGTCGAAATGGGAGACTTTGTTGGTTTCAGCTTAAAACAGTGCAAAGCAAAAAAGCGAAAACGGGCAACCCTAGTCGGAATGATGGGGAAATTTTCAAAAGTGGCCCAGGGAATAATGATGGTGCATTCCAAAAGCGCCCCGGTCGACTTTGGTTTTCTAAAAGAGCTTGCGGCAGAAGCAGGGGCCGATGAGAATTTACAACAAGAGGTGGAAAATGCCAATACAGCAACAGAAGCTGGCAATGTTATGAAAGAAGCAGGATATGACGACTTTTTTTACCTTTTGTGCGAACGTGCAGCCAAGTCGGGTTATGAGCATGTAAACGGAGGCATAGAAGTTGAGGTTATTTTAATGACCATGAAAAATGATTTGCTGGCTCGAGTTGTATATGAAGGACCGGATGAAGAGAAAGAAGGGAAAGAGGCATGACAATAAAGGTGATTGGTGTAGGAGAAGAAGGGAAGGAAGGTCTTGTGCCGCTCTATCATGATTGGATTCATAGTTGTGAGCGTTTAGCAGGCGGTCACCGCCAGCTTTCTTTTTTTCCAGATTTTAACGGAGAAAAAGTAGTACTAGAAGGTGGGTTAAAAAAGAAAATTGAAAGCTGGGAAAACGATAGAAAAGACACTGTTGTTCTTGCTTCCGGCGACCCTCTTTTTTATGGTATAGGCTCTTATTTATCCAAAAAGCTTTCGGATGTAACAATATATCCTGCCTTAAGCTCTCTTCAGCTTGCATTTGCAAGGATACGAGAAAGCTGGCAGGATGCAGAATTTCTTAGTGTTCACGGCCGAGCACTAAAAGGAATGGCCCAAAAATTAGCGGGTAAGAAAAAAGTTTGCTTGTTAACAGATAATGAAAATAATCCAGCAGCGATTGCCCGATACCTGCTGACATTTGAAATGAGCGAATACAAGATGTGTATTGCCGAACATCTTGGTGGAGAAAAAGAAAAAGTGCAGTGGTTTTCCCTCGAAGAAGCAGCACATTACAACGCAGAACCTCTAAATGTGGTGATTTTAAAAGCAGAGAAGCCAAAGCCAAAGCCTTCTTTTGGTTTTTCAGATGATCTATTCAAACAGCGAAAGCCTAATAAAGGGTTGATCACCAAAAAAGAAGTCAGGGTATTAAGCCTTGCCGCTTTAAATTTAAAAAACGACAGCACGGTGTGGGATATAGGAACATGCACAGGGTCTGTTGCAATTGAAGCAGCACATATAAGTACAAATGGGAAAATTTACGCGATTGAAAAAAATGAAGCAGACATCGAGTATGCGAAAGAAAATGCTGCCGCCTTCCGTGCAGATATTCATTTTTATCATGGAAAAGCTCCTGAGTACCTGGAGTCTTGGCCTGCTCCTGATGCAGTATTTTTAGGAGGAACAGGCGGCAGCATGAACGAGCTGCTGACCTTATGTGCAGAAAAGCTGCAGCCGGACGGGAGAATAGTGCTGAACGCAGCTACGATTGAAACGTTATATGAAGCACAGGATATTTTTAAAAGGCTTGGTTTTGAGGTGGAAATATCAATGGCTCACCTGGCACGCAGTAAACCTATTTTACATATGACAAGATTTGAAGGAATGAATCCGGTTTATATCATTACAGCTAAACAAAAGGAGATGAAAAAATGAGCCAATACGGAAAAATTATAGGCACCGGAGTTGGCCCTGGAGATCCGGAACTGCTGACGATCAAAGCATACCGCGCCTTAAAAGAAGCAGATGTGGTAGCGTATCCGCGCAAACGAAAAGGTGCGAAAAGCTATGCATACCAAATTATTGAACCTTACGAACATATTATTAAAGAAAAAATCGGCCTCGTCTTTCCAATGACAAAAGATAAAGAAATATTAGAAAGAGAATGGAACCATATTGCTGCAACGTTGTTTGAACATGTAAAGATAGGAAAAGATGTGGCATTTATCACAGAGGGAGACCCGATGCTGTACAGTACGTTTATTCATTTATGGAAAACGGTGAAAACAAACTATCCTGAAGTTGAAATCACTTCTATTCCCGGTATTTCATCGATTACCGCAATTTCTTCCAATCTTATGGTGCCGCTGGCTGATGGAGATGAATGGACAGCTGTTGTCCCGGCAACGGAAGACCGCGAGAAAATGAAGCAAGCTCTCCTTCAGCACGATGGCATCGTATTTATTAAAGTGGCTAAGGTTCTACCAATGATGATCAGTTTACTAGAAGAACTAGGACTGAGTGACTCAGCTGCTGTCGCTACCAAAGTTACTTCAAAAGAAGAATGGATTTGGAAAAATGTAGAGGAACTAAAAACAGCAGAACTCGAATATTTAACGCTTATGATGGTTCGAAAAGAAAAGAAAGAGGTGCTGACATGAGCCCATTGGTTTATATCATCGGAGCAGGGCCCGGAGATCCCGAGCTTGTTACCTTGAAAGGGAAACGTCTCATTGAAGAAGCAGATCTTATTCTCTACACCGACTCTCTCGTTAACCCCAAATTATTCCAGAACATAAAACAGGAAGCAGTTGTACAAAAAAGTGCAGGAATGGCTTTAGAAGAAATCGTGCAGGTGATGGTAGAGGCTGCAAAGAGCGGGAAAAAAGTTGCAAGGGTTCATACAGGAGATCCAACTGTTTACGGAGCTATATTAGAACAAATGAAAAAGCTTGCTGAAGAAGGAGTAGAAGTTGAAATCGTTCCAGGGGTGAGCTCAGCTTTTGCCGCTGCAGCAAGTGCTGGTTTGGAGCTGACCGTACCGGAATTAACACAAACCGTTATCTTAACAAGAGCGGAAGGACGTACGCCAATGCCGGATAAAGAGAAGCTTGTCGACCTTGCCGCCCACCAATGCAGCATTGCTTTATTTTTAAGTGCCACCTTGATAAAAAAAGTAGTTCGTGAGTTTCTAGAGGCCGGATGGACACCAGAAGATGCTGCCGTTGTTGTGTACAAAGCAAGCTGGCCTGATGAAAAAGTCGTACGCACCACGCTTGGAAATCTTCACGAAGATATGCGTGCAAACGGAATTACAAAACAAGCAATGGTAATTATTAGTAAGGCTGCAGATAAAAATCTTATTCAACACGGCTCCTATGAATCAAAATTATATGATAAAACATTTACCCATGGATACCGAAAGGGTGTAAGCGCCCATGAATAAAATAGCTGTTGCTGCTATAACGAAGCATGGCACTGAACTAGCTCGCCGGATTCAAAAAGGTTCACCTCAAGTGGATGTGTACTACATGAGTAAGTTTGAAAAGGGTGATGAAGAAGAGAAGGGGATTACTCTTTTTGAAGGTTCCGTCCGCAAACAGCTGCTAGCTTGGTTCGAAAAGTATGACGGGATTGTGATGATTATATCTCTTGGGGCTGTTGTCCGGATGATCAGCCCGCTTTTAAAAGATAAAAAAATCGACCCCGCTGTAGTTGTTATTGATGATAAAGGAGATTTTGTGATTAGTGTTCTTTCCGGTCACTTGGGGGGAGCTAATAGTTTAACCAGGCAATTAGCTTCTCAGCTTCATGCCGAGCCAGTCATTACAACAGCCTCAGATGTGCAGGGGACGATACCAGTTGATATATTCGGCCAGACGTTTGGATGGACGATTGAGGATTTTACCCATGTTACTCCGGCAAGTGCAGCTGTTGTAAATGAAGAACCTCTTTTGATTGTACAGGAAGCAGGTGAAAAAAATTGGTGGCCATCCTCTAAACCGCTTCCTTCTCAAATGAAGGTTATACCTTCTATCAATGAAGCTGAGAATGAAACAGGAAACGCAGCTCTTGTTATCACTCATAGAGAGCTTTCTGAAAAGGACAAAGCAAAACTGCCAGACACACATGTTATTTACCGCCCGAAAGTGATACATATAGGGATCGGCTGTAACCGTGGAACAGAGGCCGCTGAGATAGAAGAAGTTATTACAAGGACTCTTCGAAAACTGCAGCTAAGTAAATCGTCTATTAAAAAAGTGATTACGATTGATTTAAAAAAAGATGAAGAAGGACTTTTAGACGTATGTGAAAAAAATAACTGGTTTTTTGATTATTATTCTCCAGAAATATTAAATACAGCGCCTATGCAGAATCCTTCTGATGTCGTATATAAGTATACAGGAGCCTATGGCGTTAGTGAGCCTGCAGCAGTGCTCTCATCTGGTAATGAAACCCTGCTGCTAGAAAAAGAAAAGTCTGGAAATGTAACGATTTCAGTAGCTGTTCAGGAACAATTTGACTAGAAGGGAGACAAACCAACGTGAAACCAAGAATTGTGATTGCCGGCACAGGAAGCGGTGCGGGGAAGACAACCATTTCTATTGGGTTAATGGCAGCGTTAAAAAAGCTGGGACTATGTGTTCAAGGGTTTAAGTGCGGACCGGATTACATTGATCCAAGCTATCATACTGCTGTTACAAATAGACCTTCACGAAACCTAGACAGCTGGATGCTAGAAAAAGAAATGATGAAGAGTGTTTTTCAACAGGGCAGCAAGGACGCAGACATTTCGGTGATTGAAGGAGTCATGGGAATGTATGACGGTAAAAGTCCGGAATCTGATATGGGAAGCACCGCCGAAATTAGTAAATTGCTGCAAGCTCCCGTTATTTTAGTTGTCAACATTGGAGCTATGGCCCGCAGCGCTGCGGCTATTGTAAAGGGATTTCAGCTGTTATCACCGGAAGTAAATATTGGCGGTGTTATTGTCAATCAAGCAGGAAGTGAGGGGCACGCCAGGCTTTGTCAAAAAGCAATTGAAAAAGAATGCGGTATTCCAGTGGTAGGCTATTTAAAAAAGGGAGATGTGCCCGCAATTCCAGAGCGTCACCTTGGACTGATCCCTGCAATTGAGCGCGGAGAACTGGATCACTTTTTTGAACAACTTGGAAAAATAGTGGAAACACAGGTTGATTTAAACAAAATACAGGAAATTGCAGGCTTGGCACCAGAGTTATCGACTTGTCCAATCCAGCAAGAAAAAGCGGATAAAAAAGCAAACATTGCAGTTGCGTATGATGCAGCGTTTAACTTTTATTACCCAGAAAACCTGGAGCTGTTGGAAGCTAACGGGGCGGATCTATTATACTTCAGCCCATTAGCCGGAGAACCATTGCCTGAAAACAGTCATGCACTCTATATTGGCGGTGGTTTTCCTGAAGAGTTTGCCAAACAGCTGGCTTCCCGCGAAGGTGTCAAAGAATCGATTCGAAATGCTGGTAACGAGGGCCTGCCAATCTATGCGGAGTGCGGGGGATACATGTATTTGTCAGAAGAACTTATTACAACAGATGGAAACAAACATCCCATGCTGGGCATGATTCCCGCGATTGTTGAAATGAAAAATAAGCTAGCATCGTTAGGGTACAGGGAGGTTACTGCTTTAAAAAACACGACCATTTTAAAAGCTGGAGATACAGCTAAAGGACATGAATTTCATTATTCGGTATCAACCCCCCAGGGTAAGTGGGAGGATGCTTACCGCATTAAAGCACTGAGAAAATCCGCCCAGGAAGGTTTCATTCAAAACAACATTACAGCAGGATATACGCACATTCACTTTGGGTCTAATCCTTCCATTACTAAACGTTTTGTCGAGTGTGCAGCAGAATGGAAAGAGGCTCAGGAGGAAGTGAAATGAGCAGAGGATACGTTTATTTAACAGGAGCTGGACCTGGCGATCCTAAGCTGCTTACCATAAAAGCAGTAGAAACCCTTCGTGCAGCTGATGTTGTGGTGTATGACAGACTAGTAAACCAGGAAACTTTGAAAGAGGTTAAACCAGAAGCGGAGCTGATTTATTGCGGCAAACTGCCAAAAAACCATACACTGCGCCAAGAGCAAATCAATACTGTACTAAGTGAAAAAGCTTTAGAAGGAAAAGTAGTCACCCGTTTAAAAGGAGGAGATCCTTTTGTATATGGGCGTGGAGGAGAAGAGGCAGTTTATTTGGCATCTTTAAATATTCCTTTTGAAGTCATTCCCGGCATCAGTTCGGGTATAGCAGTACCAGCTTATGCCGGTATTCCAGTGACTCATCGTGCTTTTGGCGGCACATTAGCCATGGTGACCGGCCATTTACCTAACGAAAGAGAAACAGAGCAATGGAGTGCTCTTGCATTAGGAATAGACACGCTCGTATTTTACATGGGCATGAATCAGCTTGAAACGATTTCTTTCCGGTTAATAGAGGGAGGAAAATCAGCCGATACTCCTGCTGCAGCAGTGGAATGGGGAACAACAAGCAGACAGCGCACGGTGACAGCTTCTCTAAAGTCTCTTCCCTTCGAAGTAAACAAAGCAAAACTCAGCAACCCAGCTATTATTATTGTGGGAGAAGTGGTACGTCTTCGCGATAATATAAACTGGTTTACAGGAGAAGCAGGGAGCGTTTCTGCTCTGTCTGCTTTTGTGAACGATGAAGTATAAAAATAAAAATAAATTATCCAAACCTTTTTTATTTGCAGGATTGATAGCGTTATTGCTACTTTCTATTATTTCATCATTGATGCTAGGTTCGGCTTCCATTCCGGCAAGAGATGTGCTTGATGTGTTATGGAGGGCAGCACAGGGATATGGTTCAGCTGATATGTCAGCGTATGATCATATTATCTGGAGTTTACGTGTTCCTAGAACTATATTAGCTCTAACTGTAGGAGCAGGGCTTGCAATAGTTGGTGTAGCTATTCAGGCTCTTGTGAAAAATCCGCTCGCCGACCCTTACATATTAGGTGTATCTTCCGGAGCTTCGGTTGGAGCGACGCTCGTTATATTAGCTGGAGCCTTTTCCTTTTTTGGAACGTACGCTGTTTCTGCTGCTGCCTTTTTAGGAGCTCTTCTTACGGTTATAACCGTTTATGTTTTAGCTCAAAGTCGTTTTCGATTGTCTGTTTCAAGACTTTTGTTGTCTGGAGTAGCTGTTTCGATGATGCTGAGCGCTTTAACGAGCTTTCTCGTTATGATGAATCCGCGGGAAGAAGGGATTCAAACGGCGCTTTACTGGATGCTTGGCAGCTTAGCAGGTGCCAATTTTAATCATGTATGGATGCCAGTAGGAATTGTAGTTTTCGGCTACTTCTGTCTGCATTACTCCTTTCGATCGTTAAATGTACTTGTAACAGGTGACGAAACGGCGCAGTCATTAGGATTAACAATAGAAACGTTTAAAACGCTGATCATAATCATTACAGCTTTGATTACTGGAGTATTGGTGGCGTTCAGCGGTGCGATTGGTTTCGTTGGTTTGATGATACCTCATATGGCACGCATGATTGTTGGCGCAAATCATCGTGTGCTGCTGCCGGTAAGTGCAATGCTCGGTGCAGTATTTATGGTATTCGCAGATATTACCGCCCGTTTAGCCGTGGCACCAGAAGAGCTTCCCGTTGGTATAGTGACAGCTATTTGCGGGGGACCATTTTTTATATGGCTGCTGCGTAGAAGTAATTATGTAGTCTAGGAGGGGAATTATTGAGAAAAGCTGGATTTTTACTTACATTGTTTATCTTGGCATCCTGTCAGGCGGAAGGGGAAAAACCAACAGCAAGCGATAATGAAGAGATAAAAGTATTAAATGGGGAGAAAGAAATTATCCTGGAGGAGCCGCCGGATCGTGCCATTTCACTCAATCAGCATGTAACAGAAATAATGCTGGCCTTGGGGTTAGAGGATCGGATGGTTGGTACTGCTTATTTGGATGACTCCATTCATCCCGATCTAAAAACGGCATATGAAAGTATACCGGTTCTTTCTGACCAATATCCTTCTCAAGAAATTATATTTGCAGAAGAACCCGACTTTATTTATGGAGGATGGGAAAGCGCATTTCAGGATGAAGCAGCAGGCAGCAGAGAAAGGCTTGAAGAATATGGAATTGACTCCTATCTCCATGAGTCATCAAATATGGTAAATCCGCAGCTTCAGGATGTTTTTCAAGATATCAAAAACATAGGTGAAATATTTCAAGAAGAAGAAGCGGCTGAAGAACTAACAGAAAAAATACATTCGGAGATACAAGATATACAGGATAACATTCCAAAACAGGAAGAAACAAAACGAGTGTTTGTATACGACAGCGGAGATTCCTCCCCTACCACAGCGGGGCAGAATTTCTTGAACACAATAATTGAAATGGGAAGAGCCGATAATATTTTTGGTGATTTGGAAAAAGGTTGGGGCACAGTGAGCTGGGAAGAAGTCGCCGAAGCAGATCCTGACGAAATTATAATTATCGATTACGGAGACACAAGCGCTGAAGATAAAATATCATTTCTTAAAAGTCATTCGGTGATGAAAGAACTAAAAGCTGTGCAAAATGAGCAGTTTACGGTAATTCCGCTGTCTGAAGCATCGGAAGGGATTCGAGCACCCGATGCGTTGGAAAAGATTGTAGACGGTATTTACTAACTCAAAAAATATTTTGTGTATTGTATAATATAAATAAGGAGAGAGTATTGTTGGAGTTCATTTCATTTGCCTTTCTAGCCGTTTTTATAGGAATGAAACACGGAATGGATGGTGACCATGTTGCAGCTATTGCAGATATGGTTGGAACAGAGAATAAACGAAAGAAACAGGTATCATTAGGGGTAATGTATGCTTTTGGCCATGGATTAATTGTACTTTTTATCGGTTTAGTAACAATTATTTTTGGAGCAAACCTTCCTTCCAAAGCTCAAATGTTTATAGAAATGATGGTAAGTTTTACGCTTATTCTTTTAGGTGGCATGATCCTGTATTCCATCTTCCAACAGAAAAAAGACTTTGAATATAAAAGCAGAATAAAAATGGTGTCTGAATTTGCATTAAAGTATATTAATAAAAGTAAGGATGCTAATTTGAATGTAACCCCCATTGGTGCTGGTATTGTGGGAGCTTTTGTCATAGGGATTATTCATGGAATTGGAGTGGAGAGTCCCACTCAATTAGCCATTATTACGAATGCTGCTGGGATTAATAATTTAACAGCTGCTTTACTGCAGCTTACCCTTTTTGTATCAGGTCTTCTCATCTCGACTATTCTGATTACTTTTCTGCTTTCGTGGGGTTTTATAAAAGCATCTCTTAAGAAAAAAATATATATTATTCTTGGTTCTGTAACGGGAATTTATAGCATTAGTTTAGGGATGTGGATGGCTGTAGAGCTGCTGTAAGGACCTTAAGGAGTGAAAAAATGACATTTTTAAACGAGAAAGAAAAACAAACTGTTTACAAAACGATATTGAATAGAAGAGATGTTAGAAGCTTTCTTCCAAAACCTGTCCCATCTGACGCCATTGACAGGATATTGGAGGCTGCCCACCATGCCCCTTCTGTTGGATTTATGCAGCCTTGGAATTTTATTCTAGTCTCTTCGTATGAAGTCAAAGAGCGATTAGCATGGGCGGCTGAAAAAGAGAGAAAAGCTTTAGCAATACACTATGAAGGAGAAAAAGAGACAAAGTTTCTCCGTTTAAAAGTTGAAGGATTAAAAGAAGCTCCATTAACGATTTGCGTCACGTGTGATCCGACAAAAGGCGGGGCTCATGTGTTAGGCCGCAATTCCATCCCCGAAACGGATATGCTCTCTACAGCATGCGCTATTCAAAATATGTGGTTAGCCTCTTTTGCTGAAGGACTGGCCCTGGGCTGGGTTAGTTTTTATAAAAAAGAAGATATACGTAATATATTGAAAATACCGCCGCATATTGAGCCTGTTGCGCTCCTTTCCATTGGGTATACGGATAAATATCCAGAGAAACCTATTTTAGAATCTGTAAATTGGGAGAAAAGACAATCTTTAAAAGATAGGATTTCTCATAACGAATGGAAAGATTCATCCAATTAAAATAAAAACCGTGTGCTGAATATGTCTGCACATGGTTTTTTTGCAGGAATTGCGATATATGTTATTGAATGTCATGGTAAAGGTATCGTACATAATACGGCGGCTCTTGAAATCAGAACGTTATATGTATGAAAAGCAAATGGTCTGAAGGATTAAAAAAATATCAGGGAGGTTATTATGAAAGCAGTAGTGCATGAAAGTCAAACGGGTATGAATGGACTTCACTTTCGCAGCGTGGAAGAAAAAGCTCCAGGTGAAAATGAAGTGAAAGTAAAATTAAAAACCGCTGGATTAAACCATCGTGATTTATTTCTGCTTGATAGGCATAAACCAACAGAACCTCCAGTAATTTTAGGTTCTGATGGAGCTGGCACTATTGAAGCGGCTGGAGAAAGGGTAGAGAAAGTAAAAATTGGCGATAATGTTATGATTAATCCGTCCCTAGGGTGGGAAGAAAACAGCGATGCACCGCCTCAGGGATTTAACGTACTTGGTTATCCAGAGCACGGGACTTTTGCTGAGTATATAATTATCCCTGCAGAGAATGTCGAAGTTAAACCTGACTATTTATCATGGGAAGAAGCAGGAGTATTATCTTTGGCAGCTCTGACAGCTTATCGGGCATTATTTACAAGGGGCCGACTACGCCCTGGCATGACTGTACTAATTCCAGGGATCGGAAGCGGAGTAGCAACTTTTTTATTGCAATTTGCGAAAGCGGCTGGAGCAACGGTTTATGTAACGTCCCGTTCAAAGGAAAAATGTAAAAGAGCAATGGAGATGGGAGCAGAAAAGGCAATTGATAGTAACGAAGACTGGAACAAGGAATTAAATAAAGAAAAAGCAGATCTTGTTATTGAATGTGTAGGCGCTGCCACGTTTCAAAAGTCTTTAAAGCAGGTACGGCTGGGAGGGACAATTGTTACCTTTGGGGCTTCTGCAGGTGATATCGTGGAAATTGATATTCGAAAATTCTTTTACGGCCAATATAATCTGCTCGGAACTACATTGGGAAGTGCTGAAGAATATAGAGAAATGTTGAGATTTATTGAACGCAACCAGATTAAACCAATAATGGATCATGTATATCCTCTTGAACAATACGAAGAAGCCTTTCAAAGAATGGAAAAAGGGGAGCAGCTTGGAAAAATAGGTTTTATTCTAAATAACCAATAATATTGCCTTCTTAAGGTTGCAGAAATTGGGTGTTTGCATATGGTGTGGTTGAAAGCATTTTTGCAGGAGGTAAGAAGATGTACAACTTTCACCAGCAGCCATTTGACCAACCTGAGATTCACTCATTAAATAATGAACATCGTAATTCACATCATATGCATGAGATGTGCCAGCAGTACCTTTTATACATGGTTCAGCTTCAAACATCAGATGGCCAAATGCACGAAGGTATTATTGAAGATGTAGATAATGAAGGAGTTACTCTTTTAATGCCGGACAGTGATATGGAAAATCAGTCTCTTGCTCATCAACGCCAGTTTTGGGGCGGACCTGGTTACGGTCCGTGGTATGGTTATGGTTATCCCCGTCGTTTTCGAAGATTTAGACGTTTCAGGTTTCCATTTTTTCACTTAAGATATATTGGCTTCCCATTCTTTTATTAATATATAATCTATAGCACTTGCAGGACTTTTTAGAGAGAAGGATATTTATTTCCTTCTCTTGTTTCGTTGTGGCGTGAACGAATCAAACCTACAAAGACATTCCCCATGAGGCTTGCCATGCAGCTAAATTTAATTAATAAAAATTAAGTCGAAAAAAATTTTCATCAAAAACAATTTTCTACAAAATTTTAAATCATTTTGCTGTATGATAGTCAATGTGCGTTAAAACAACTAAGAATCTACCAATCTAATATAAATATTTAAAACAGGATAGAGGAGATGGAAACGATTTTTAGGAAATGGGTTTTACTGAGTAAGATTACGTGGAAGAGAAAAGAAATGCATCGGAAAGCAAATCATTTTGGATTGACAGACCAGAGAACCGTAACTTGCAGTCAGGAGCTGGATAGCTTACTGAATGTATATCAAGGCATTCAGCCAAAGTCCAGGAGGAGCTTGTTGAGTGTAATTAGAGAATTTTAAGGGATACCTATAACCACTGTTCCGACATTTGGAGTAGTGGTTTTTTATTGAAAAACAACATCATATTATAGTTTGTTGTGTCATGAAATGGTATAGAATGAAAAAAATGTAAAGGAGGAATAAATGGAGATGTATCATAAGTCATCGATGGAGGGAATATGATCTGCTTCTCAACGAATAATGACTGTCGAAGGTATTGGAAATGTTTCAAGAGAGCCGACTACAGCAAACGTACAGATTGGGGTGGTGACAGAAAGCAGAGAATTGACTAATGCCTAGCAGCCATCGTGATGAACCAGGTTATTGCTTCTTTATAGAAGAAGGGATAAAAGAAGAAAACATTTATGTGGATGGGAAACAGGAATTTAGAGAATTTCAAGTGTCTCATATGATTAACGTGACGATAGATAACCTGGATGAAACAGGCGGTATTATTGACATTGCAATCCAGAATAAGGCAAATCGAGTATCTAACGTTCATTTTTCATTAGATAAAAAATCATACTATTACCAGCAGGCTTTTCACCTTTCTTTAGAGGATGCTCTTACTAAAGCGCTAACCATTGCTGACACCATGAAGCTGCAACTTGATTCTTCCCCCATTCACATCGAAGAACAGCCTGTTCCGGTTGATTCTTATCATGCGTTTTCTGTAACTGCACTACCAATTGAAGCTGGTCAGCTGAGGATCACTGCTCGGTAGAAGTACAATTTCTATTTATTCTTAAGTCTCAAAGTGCGTTGAATTTTAATAAAATATTCACATATATAGAAGTAATCGTAAATCCTGTTAAATAGATAAGAGGAGGTAAAGAATATATTCCACTCCCCATAATAATGAACTCTGTTAAGTAACACAGCTACATATTCTATACTTGTCATAACTAAAACGAAAATAACAAGCAGCTGTTTTGTTTATTATTTTTTTTAATTTAAGATAGACGAAAAGGCTGCAGATAAAGGGGAAGTATCCTAGATTAAAGGGAAGAGCAGAAAAGGAAGGATTGTCATGAAAGAGGGCTACCAGCCAAAAAATATCAAACCCCCAGTCATTTGAAATAAAGGCAATAGAGATGCCTAAAGGATACAACAGAATTATTACTTTAGGATATTTTTTATATAAAAAGAAAGAAAAAATCCACGGAATAATCATCCCAGCTATTACATTAATAAGCATTTTTTCTCCCTCCCCTTGAATTTTTCTTAGTATGCTCGTTCTCCATTTGGTTTATTGTTTTTAGAAGGATTTCGGAAAGATTTTCCTAGAAGAAAGAATAGTAAAGTATATCTATGATAAAGGTATATTAAAAAGTGGTACTCTTTTTTTAATCAAACACCAAAAATATCAATATTTCGCCATAAAAAGCTAGTACTTAAAAAATTAAAAAGGAGATGTTTTATAATTGATGTCCTTTGTTTATGTATTTTGTGATTGACCTCTCCTTATATAAATGTTTGCGTTCGATCCATCCGTATATCGCTGTCCATGTGATAAACCATTTTTAAGGAAGAAGGATAGCAGTAAAACGTATGGGGAAAAATAGGGTACGAAAGGGGGAAGCAGGGCTGTGTTATTTATATTTGAGCTAATGAAAAACGTAGTAAATGCAAGAAAACTTACTATTTTTATTTTTACTATATTCTTTGTTACGTTCAGTTCTTTATTTATTTCGTATTTAGAACCAGATGTGTTTACTACTCCCTTTCTTGGTTTCTGGTGGGTGATGACTACCATGACAACAACAGGGTATGGTGATCTTGTTCCTGAGACTGTTACGGGGAAATTATTTGCTATATTTTTATATGTATTCGGTGTAGGCCTGATCGGGGTCGTTATAGGAAAAATAGTAGAGAGCTTTGGGATATACAGAAAGCTAAAGGAGGAGGGAAAATTGAGTTACAAAGGAAAAGAACATTACGTAATCGTGGGGTGGACGGAAAAAAGTCAAAATACAATTAAGGAGCTGCAGCTTTCTAAACCTGATGTGAATATTGTTGTCATTGATAGTACCCGTAAGGCTCCTTTTACTCCCTCCACACGGCTGTTTTATATACAGGGAGATATAACGGAAATAGAAACTTATGAAAAGGCGAACCTCACGTGCGCAAAAGCGGTACTTATTTTTTCTCCTAGCGGGATGATCGATAAAACGGCTGCGGATGGAATGATTTTACTAATTACAAGCTCTATAAAAAGTTTCATGAGGCAAAAAAACCAAAATGTATATACACTCGTAGAAATAATGAAAGAAAATCATATCGAGAATTTTAAGCATTTAGAAGTGGATGAATTTGTTTTGGCAGGTGAAGCTTTATCAGATTTAATGGCACGATCGGCTATGTTTAAAGGGTCAAGTACTTTATTTATGAAGCTGTTAAGTCGAAAATATGATGTCAGCTTGTGGAATATACCTAAAAGAGAAAGCTGGGTTACTTATCAGGATGCTTTTGAAGATTTAAAGAAAAAGGGTGCTCATTTGATTGCTGATAAAGATAATTTTAATATTATTAAGCACTTAGATGAAAACTTGCCCATGGATACGAATCTGTATATCATTTGTGAGGAACAAGTTTACAATAAAGTGATGGATTCAATGAATGAAGGGTAGTTCTTGAGCAAACTTGTCAAGAACCTTTACGGGAGCCTCCCACCTAAACCTATTGTGACTATTGCACATAGTATATAAAGGAAAATGAGTGGAAAAGAAATCACTATATGAGTAAGCAGCAAATGAAAATAATAGATATGCATGAAAAGGTAATGGATGCTGGTTATTCTATAAGTTATACAACGGTACGAAATTTTGTTAATAAGGAGACGAAGGAAGTGTTTATCAGAAGAAATTGCGAGCCTGGGCATGAGGTTGAATTTGATTGGGGGGAAGTAAAACTAGAGATAAATGGCAAAATAAGAAGTTATTCACTCGCGGTATTTACGTTAGCGCATAGTAATTATCGATACGCAAGAATATATCCATCCGAATCGCAAGTGTGTGTTAGATGTCCATACGAAATTTATAGAGCATGTTGGTTTTATACCTTCGGTGTTCACATATGACAATATGCGAACAATCGTTAAATCATTCATTGGAACAGAAAGAGCAATAACGGATAGCATGATGAACTTATCAACCTATTATGAATTTAGAATTCGACTGTGTGAGCCTAGGAAAGGTAATCAAAAAGGGCATGTGGAACGGAGTGTTGAGTTTATTCGAAGGAAAGCTTTTTCATCGCCATACTCCTTTTCTAGCTTAAAAGAAGACCACCTTTCTAGATCATTAAAGAGGCTAAATGAGCGAAATCATCACGAGCATAAAGTAAAGCATACGGACTTGATGAAAAATGAAAAAGCAATATCTAAACTAGCAGTCATAACTCCATTTGATGTAGCAGAGTTGGTTGAATGTCGTGTGGATAAGTATAGTACGGTGGTTATTAAGCAAAACCATTACTCTGTCCCAGAAGGACACGTAGGAAAGTATATGAAAGCAAAGGTAGGTGCCGAGAACATTAAATTATTCATGGAAGGAGAACTGGTCGCAGAGCATCCGCGTAATTGGGGCCTACACCAATAGGAAATGAATATTTACCATTATTTAAAAACATTCCAAAAGAAAAAAGGTGCCGTAGCTCAAAGTGAATGTTTGAAGCAGGCACCAACAAAAATTAAAAAATTATACAACGATTATTATATAGGAAAAGAGAAAGAATTCATAGAGTTACTCCTCTATATTAAAGAAAATCATACCTTCGATCGTGTAATGAGAGCAGTTGAAGAATTGAATACCATTCGGTTGGGATATGTCACGACAGAAAGAATCTTGTTCATATGTGAACAATCCACTACTCCTAAAGAAGGAAACATACTTAACCGGGATGAAACAATGCATCAATCTGAAAGCAACATGAAAGCATATGCGAATATGTTTAATCGAATGGGATAAGGAGTAACTAAATATGGATAAAAAACAACAACTTATTGAAATATGTAAAGAATTGCGTTTACCAAGTATTCGAACAATGGTTCAGGAGGAAGCAGATTTCAAAGATCCCAACCAGGCGTATGAAGTGTTATTACAAGTGCTTTTACAGGAAAAAAGTGATCGATTCGTACGTGCAAAACAAAATAGAATTCGTGCAGCTAATTTCCCACAGAAAAAGCTGTTGGAGGAATTAGTAGAAGATGCTTTTCCAGATCAAGCAAAGCAAAAATTACCATACTTAAAGTCATTAGATTTTATAAAAGAAGGCCAAAATGTCATTTTAACTGGCTCACCCGGGACCGGAAAAACTCATACTGCCATAGGTCTAGGTATGGAAGCGTGTTTAGCTGGCTATAGGGTATTCTTTGCGACAGTACCATCATTAATTAATTAACTGAAGGAACATCGATCTGAAAGAACCCTTCGATCGTTTGAATTAAAATTCGAGAAATATGATTTAGTGATTATCGATGAATTAGGCTATATATCATTTGATAAAGAAGGTGCGGAATTATTATTTTTCCATCTATCCTTACGTGCTGGAAGAAAGTCAACCATTATTACAAGCAACCTGTCATTTTTAAAATGGCAGGAGATCTTTCACGATCCAGTCTTGACGGCAGCATTAACAGATCGTCTAACACATAAATCGCATGTGTTAAACATGAATGGCCCTTCCTTTAGAATGAAAGAAACAGAAGAATGGATAAAAACGAGTACCAAACAGGTGGCTCAAAATTAAATTGCGAAATGGCTCAATTTTCACTTGCGATATACAGCCGTTTCTTCAAGAGATGTCAGCCCTGTATGGCATGGTTGTTATCGGTTATCTGGCAAGAAAGAAGGCTGTCTTAAACAGCCATGCGGACCACACCATTACACTATTAGTTTTATTTATCACACTGCTGTCGTTAATATTATTTTCTATGGATATATCTTTTTCTAAAGCCATGGCAGTGGACATGGTTATATTGTTTTGTTTATCTGTATATATTTTGTTTCTTGCTTGTGTAATCGGCAGACTGATGAGAGATCGTTCTGCCTTATCTACTGGACAGGATAATGTTTTAGAAGGACTCATTATATTTGGGAACCAGGGTTTCCTTGGCTATGCTGTCGCTTATTTATTATTCAATGAAATCGAGATTGTGTACGCAACCATCTTTAATATTGCTTAATTTGGACGTATGGTATTTATCTGTTTGTCCAGTCCAAGAAAACGATTGAATGGAAGAAGGTGTTTATTAATCCAGGTATCATAACTGTTATAACAGGGCTCATGATATTTTTCACGCCATTAAGCTGGCCTCAGCCTGTGTCAAGTTTATTAGAAAGTATAGGTAAAATGACTGTGCCTTTATCGATGATTCTTCTTGGAAGTTTACTTAAAAATGTCACTGGTAAAGGAATTTTGTTTTATATGAAAAATAGACTCATTTGGCAAGGGACTGCCCTAAAGCTCATTATTATTCCATTATTACTTGTACCTGTTATGTGGTTTTTCCTATATCTTACCCTCTAATGAGTGTGTAGCTGTGCTTATTACCGGCATGCCATTTCTTTATATGCGAAAAAATATGGAGGAGACGTACAGTTTGCTTCTACAGTTGTTTTTTTTACTACAACTGCTGCGTTAGGCACGCTCCCCCTATTATACGTTTTGAAATTCATTTATTCTTGAATAGACACTATCATCCCCAATCATGTAAAGTACGAAAAGACAATATATTAATACAAGGCTTGCGATAGGGTGAAAAAGATGACAAAAGAAATAACACTAAAATTGAAAAATAAATTTTTAAACAAATATAAAAAGGGATATCCGCTATTATGGAAAGAAGCAATTTCAAATGTTGAGGTGTTAAAAGAAGAAGGAACCCTTTTGAGGCTGACAGACGAATACGATCGTTTCCTGGGTAAAGGGTATTATGGCAGGCAAAATAAAGGGTATGGCTGGATACTTACTCAAAATGAAAACGAATCAATAGATCAAAAATTTTTTGATAATAAAATAAGCACAGCTTTTAATAAGCGCCGCTCTTTTTTTCAGGATGATGAAACTACCGCTTTTCGTTTATTTAATGGAGAAGGTGACGGAATCGGCGGATTAACAATTGATAATTATGACGGCTATTACGTGATTACGTGGTACAGCCTAGGTATTTTCACGTTTAAGGATTTCATCCTCCGCTCTTTGCAGAAAGTGAGCACTTTTAGAGGAATTTATCAGAAAAAAAGGTTTAATACAGCTGGAAAGTACGTTGAAGACGACGACTTTGTTACTGGGGAAAGAGGAGAATTTCCAATAACAGTGAAGGAAAACGGAGTTAATGTAGCTGTTCATTTAAATGAAGGTCCTATGACCGGTATTTTTTTAGATCAAAGAAATGTAAGACAAGCGATTCGGGACCAGTATGCAAAAGGAAGAAGAGTTCTTAACACCTTTTCTTATACAGGTGCTTTTTCCGTCTTTGCTGCTCTTGGGGGGGCCGAAAATACAACCAGTGTAGATTTAGCGAATCGTAGTCTTCCAAAAACGAGAGAACAATTCAGCGTAAACAATATAGATTATGAAGCTCATAAAATAAAAGTAATGGACGTATTTAAATATTTTAACTATGCTTATAAAAAAGGATTAACCTTTGACATGGTAATTTTAGATCCTCCAAGCTTTGCTCGTTCGAAAAAACGCACATTCAGTGCAGCCAAGGATTATAAAGACCTCGTAAAAAAAGCCGTCCAGCTAACGGAAGATGACGGTATTATAGTAGCTTCGACAAATCACAGCGGCTTTGGCATGGACAAATTTAAATCGTTTATTAAGCAGGCTTTTAAGGAGGCAGGAAAGAAGTATAAATTGTTAGAAGAACACGATTTACCAAAAGATTTTCCATCAATCGAAGAATACCCAGAGGGCAACTATCTTAAAGTAGTGTTTATTAAAAAATTCAGTTAGATGTAAGGAGAGATGAAAGTGGCAGCACTTCACGAATTGACCACCATAGAGGATTGGCAACATACTTTAGAACAATCAAATGAGCAGGCAGTCCTCGTTATGAAACATAGTACTACCTGTCCGAAAAGCGCTGATGCTTGGGAAGAATTTCAAGCTGCTGTAAAAGAAGCAGATGAAAAGAAAGCAGCATTCGTATTTGTTAAAGTCATTGAATCTCGTCCTATCTCCCAGCAAATTGCTGAAGACATAGGAGTGAAACACGAATCTCCTCAAGCTTTACTTATTAAAAACAAAAAGGTGTCTTGGGACACATCACATATGAATATTACTAAACAAGCCATTCAGGATGCTGTCCGCGCTTAATACCCAGAATCTTCTTCGGTGACATTTTCGAGCATAGTGTGGTCCTCTTTCTGTAATGGTTTTTCGGCAGGACCTTCTATGACTTCTCCCGTATAAGAAAATCGTGAACCATGGCACGGGCAGTCCCATGTTCTATCTCCATGGTTCCATTCCACTTCACAGCCAACATGGGTACAGGTCGTGTCTACAATGTGAAACTGGCCTTCTTTATCTTTATAAGCCCCTTTTCGTTTTCCATCTATGGTCACTACGGATCCTTCATCTACATCCAATTCTTCTGCCTTTTTATGAGGCAAATCGATCTTACCTTTTACTAAGTGTTTAGCCACGTCCGCATTTTCTATAAAAAACTTTTTTAAGCTTGGGTCTGCGTAAAAACGTGAAGGTGAATATAAGGATTTATAAGGATTTTCTTTTTTCAAAACAATATCGGTTAATAAATGTGCAGCCGCAGTTCCATTTGTCATACCCCATTTTCGGTAACCAGTAGCAATTAAAACACGGGGCTTAGTGGAAGTAATTTCTCCAATATACGGTATTTTATCGAGGGTGGTTAAATCTTGAGCAGACCAACGGTAAAGAATGTCTTCCACTTGGAACACTTTTTTTCCAAAAGTTTCTAAAGCTTCGTAATGTTCTAGTGTATCTTTACCTTGACCGGTCTTATGACTCTCTCCTCCAATAAGTACAATATCTTCTCCATTTAAAGATGCGGACCGTAGAGAACGTGTTGGCTGATCAACGCTTAAATACATTCCACCAGGATATGACTCTTTTGTTTTGACACCTAAAATGTAAGATCGATCAGCGTACATTCTCGTTGAGTATAATCCAGTTCCTTCATAAAATGGAAAGTGAGAACAGGCCAATACATGGTGTCCTGTGACACGGTACCCGTTTCTCGTCAACACTGCTGCTTGTTGGCTGTCTGCTTCCACATTTACAGCAGTAGTATGCTCAAATATTAGACTGCCTGCATCTGTAATAACTTTCAATAGGTGAGCTAAATACTTTAATGGATGAAATTGAGCCTGATTAGTCATAGAAAGGGCATTATGTACGCTAATATTAAAAGGAATGCTATCCTTCAGGCTGCCCTCAATAGAAAGCTTTTGATAGGCTTTCCATTCCTGTTCCAGCTTCATTGCATATTGGTCTGTGCTTGCATACAAATAGGCATCTTGTTTTTTAAAATCACAATCTATTTGCTGCTCTTTCACCGTTTTTTCAATGAATTGGAGCGCATCCGTATTTGCTTCATAGTACATTCTCGCTTTACTTTGGCCCATATGCTGAATGATTTCATCGTAAATTAATCCATGCTGTGCGGTAATTTTGGCTGTCGTATGACCAGTAGTACCGTTAAGTAAATGGTCAGCTTCAATTAAAGCAACTTTTACGCCTTCCTTTACTAATAAATAAGCAGCCGTGATACCGGTAATTCCCCCTCCTACAATAACGACGTTTACTTTTATATCCTCATGCAATTGATTAAACTTTGGCAGCTCCGCTGTTTCTCTCCAATAAGGTTCAGGAGATTGTGGTAAATGACCAGCCATACATATACCCCTCCATACTGTAAACTTGGTAGATACCACAAGTGTTTACAATTCTGAAACAATATATGCTTCTCCATTCGAAAAGGTTTTCTATTACAGGGCATTAATATAAACATTATGTGTTCTATTCCCATGTTTAAAGAAGTCATTTAATAATTTACTCGCTGTGTTCATAATAGTGTATAAGAACATATTCTTAAGAAATTACGAAGGATGTTAATTTCCGGTATAATGAACAGCAGAAGAAAAAGATTTAGTCCCGAAAATTTTCCATTATTGGACATCCTTATGCTTCTTTTAATAATAAGGAAGGGATAGGTAAGATGAAAAATAAAATAACGGTCGCTGCCCAAATTGTCGAAATATTGAAACGAGAAGAAGTTCACCGGGTTTTTTCTGTTCCTGGAGAAAGTTTTCTTGATTTAATGAATGAAATTTATCTTGAGGAATCAATTGATTTTGTTTCCTGCCGCCATGAAGGTGGTGCTTCATTTATGGCTGAAGGGTATGGAAAAATAACCGGCAGGCCAGGTGTCGTTATGGCGACAAGAGGAGTAGGAGGTTCCAACCTTTCCATAGGAGTTCACACTGCCTGCCAGGATTCTACACCAATGGTCGTGATTTTAGGTCAAGTCGAGCGAGAAATCCGCGGCCGTGAAGGCTTTCAGGAAGTAGAACTCGACCAAATGTTTTCTCATTTAGCAAAATGTACATTCGAACTAACCGACCCAAATCGTACCAATGAAATGATCAGCAGGGCTTTTCGAGCGGCACAGTCAGGGCGTCCGGGGCCTGTAGTTGTTTCGATACCGGCGGATGTGTTTGCAGAACAAAGCACGTACAAACCAGTACCTGCATACCGTCCATCGCGTTCGCTGCCTGATCCGGAAGATATCAGAAAAGCGCTGCAGTTATTATCTCAATCAAAACGTCCATTGATTATTGCAGGCGGAGGAATCATTCGATCGAACGCGGAGAGAGCACTTCAGTTGTTTGCAGAAAAAACAAATATCCCTGTTATCGCTTCTTTTCGCCGGCATGATGTGCTTCCCAATAATCACCCCTTATATGTTGGACATTCCGGTTTAGGTACTTTCCCAGAAATATTAGACACAATGAGACAAGCAGATACGGTGCTTGCAGTAGGCACTCGTTTTTCTGAGATAATGACCCAAAGCTATACCATTTTCTCAGAAGAGTTGCAGCTTATCCATATAGATATTGAGCCAAATACATTGGGAAAGGTTTATCCCCCGCAGGTTGGAATAGTTGCTGATGCAACCCAGGCTTTACAGACCTTAAGTGAAAGGGAGATACACTCGAAGATTGATTGGAGAACTTGGGCAGAGAAACGGAGAAATGTTTATGAAAAAACGACAGCCATTCAAAACCTACCAAACGAAGATTCCGTTGACATAGCTCAAATTATAAACACGATGCAGAAAATACTGCCAGAAGATGCAATTATTACAAATGATGCAGGAAATTTTGCGGCCTGGCTTCATAACTATTATCGTTTCAATAAACCAAACACCTATGCAGGGCCGACATCAGGGGCGATGGGTTATGGTCTTCCGGCAGGTATCGGAGCAAAAATGGCGTCTCCAGACAAAATGGTTGTTTCATTATCTGGAGATGGCGGTTTTATGATGACCGTGCAGGAACTCGAAACGGCTGCTCGATATAAAGTGCCGATTATTGCTCTTGTATTTAATAATAATATGTATGGAACGATTCGGATGCATCAGGAAAAGGTCTTTCCACATCACGTGATCGGAACGACTTTAAATGAAGTGAATTTTAGTAAATTAGCTAAAGCGATTGGAGTTCAAGGCGAACGGGTAACTAATGATGTTTCTTTTAAAAAAGCATTAGAAAATGCCCTGAAGCTTAAAGGACCTTCTGTGATTGAGATTATGTGTAATCCAGAGAAAATATCTGTATTATCTAGTATTTCCTCGCTTCAAAATAAAACAAAATAAAATGTTAGAAGTGGTCTGCAATGTGTTAGCCAGGTACTGCTTGGTTTGCTATGATAAGCATTGAGGTGTTATTTTGGAAATATTTATTATGATTTTAGCAATCGGTGTTGTCATAGCAATTTTTACATATGTCCCCGTTCTCGGTTCATATCTTTCATTGTTTAATACATTGGTGCATGAAAGCGGGCATGCGTTAGCAGCCGAATTAACAGGAGGGCAAGTTAAATCTATCTCTCTTTTTAAGAGCACCGAAGGAGCAGCAGTCACTCATCATCATCGAATTGGAATGTTTATTACTGCTTTGTCTGGGTATCCTTTTGCCTCTTTTGTTTCTGTCGTTTTTATTTATATGGCTGTAAACCATTGGTATACAGCTGCAGGGTTCCTTTTGTTAATTTTACTAGGCAGCACCTTAATATTTTGGGTACGAAATGGATTTGGCATCTTTTGGATACTTTCGATATTAGCAGGGGCTTATTTATTGTGGTACCAGGGTTATACAAAAGCAATAGAATATCTGCTTATCGGTGTAAGTTTAGTGTTGTTAATTCAAGCATTTTTAAGCTGCTGGCATATTTTTTTAATCAGTATAAAGAGTCCAAAGCACGCAGGAGACGCTTCGGTTTTGGCTCGATTAACTTTTATCCCTGCCAAGTTGTGGGGTTTTTTGTTTTTAGTGCAAGGAACCCTCTTGTTTGTTTTAGGATGTGCTGTATGGTTTGGGTTTGATCCGTTCGTTGATGTAATAGAAAAAGGTGAGTGAGTTATATGAAAATAAACGAAAAGGATTAATGAGCACAAGGTGCTGTATCCCTTGTCCCATCATCACCACCATGGTCTTTTTGTGGCGATGAATTTGAAACGGGTTGGAACAGAAAAATCACGGTATTCTAAAGAAGAAGTGGTAGAAGCAGCAGAAGATTTTTGGAATTCGGGCGGTAATCAGCATTTTCGGGAAGAGGAAGAGATTTTACTGCCGGCACTTTCTCAATATGCTTCGATAGATACGGAAGACATAAAGGAAATGCAGGAAATGCTTATAGAGCACGTTCTTTATTTCAGAGAGTACTGAAGAAAGAGGATACTAGTACGGCTCTGTTAAATAAACTAGGTACCATGTTGGAAGCGCACATTCGCAGGGAAGAGCGCATTATTTTTCCAATGATTGAACAAGAGCTGCCTGAAGAGAAGGTTCAGGAAATATCGATGGTTTTTCATAAAAATGAGACGAAAGAATCCAGATAATGTAAGAGGAGAGGAGCAATTTTTATATTCGTGCGTTGAATTTTCAAGACCAGGCCGATTAATGAAAATGAATACAGGAATGGAAGAGGATTATGTGAAAGATATTTTTCCATATATTATAGAGGAAGATCAAGGGGCTTTTGAAGGCAACGAAATGGTCGGAATAGCAGGATATATGTTATTAGCAGAAAGATATGCCATGCTGGGAAGGTTGAGGACGGCTAAAACCTGGCGAGGACAAGGTATTTGGTACGTGGTTGATGAAATATGTTAAAGAAATGGCAGAGCAGCAGCAAAAAGTTCAGTGGATTGGTTTGACGACCCAGGTGGACAATGTACATACTATTCGTATAGCCCGCCGCTGATTAGTACTCTTCACTATGGTTTCTTAAATAGTTACGGCATGAAGACCTTGCGAAGTCATCATTCTGCCGAATCTGAACATTGGCGGGAAGTAGCAGAAAAGCAGGAGAAAAGAAATTTACTTCAAAAATTACATTTGAAAAATATGGATCTAAAAGTCTTCCCATATAGCGGATATTATCCACTTCCTTTTGAAGAAGACTTATGGACAGATCCATACCTTAACCGTTGTAAGTGCTGGATTCGACCGCTATTCCAATGTGGTCCAGTTCTTTTTTCATTTAAATTCTCCTTAATAAAAAATAAAAATAGTGGGTTTATTTTAACATAGGTTTTTTCATTCGGATAAAGAGGTGTTTTTTACAACATAAACGAATCTTTAAAAGAGAGATACGAGGAGGAGTTCTTTCATGAAAAAATGGACGAAAACAATAGAAATAGACGTGCCTATAGAAGAAGTATGGGAACTGCTTGACGGCTCGTTAGAAAACATGCAAAAAATCATGCCAAATGTGGTAGAAAATGAACCTGTTAAAATAACAGAAGAAGGTGTGGGAAGTATTTACCTGCAAAAGTACAAAGAAGGAAAAAGGATCGAAGAGTATGAAGTAGAAATGATAGAATATTTGAATACACCAGAACAAAAAATTTTAAAAGTTGGTTTTGTCCTCGCAAACATGTTTGATATTACCGCAAAGTATGAATTAACTAAACTAGATTCCTGTAGGACCCAACTTATTTATACAGCCACAAACCGTCCCTTGAAATGGTTTGTGAAAATCTTTTTGATGTTTGCGACAAAAAAGGCAGGCCACCACGTTTGTAGTACGAGTGAAACGTGTGACAGAAACGAAAGCTGCCCCCGTACAATAACAGTTAATGGCGAATGGGGGGAATCGTAATATTGTTATCTTTTAACGACACATGCAGTTCTAATGCTTGATTGATTGAAGCAAAAAATACATTGGATATATCATCAATACCTTCCCCCGCCAATTTAGAACGCAGCCAAATTTCGTCTACATTTAAGTCATGAAGAATATTAGAATAAATACTACCATCCATTATGACTGGAAAGGAAATAACAGAGGTTTTTTCTATCCCCATATCTTCCGCAGTAACTGCATTTTTTTCCGGTTTTTTTAACACACTTAGTTCACCATTTGCCTCCACAACCGCAGTTTCAACATCATTTACATCAAATACATCCTTTTCCCGAAGCATTTGTAAGATATTATCAATTGAATATCTAATCTTTTTAATATTTTCATCGAGAAAGACTCCGTTTTGGATGACTACGGTTGGTTCAAATGTGATAAGCCGTCCTACATTCCGACTTGATATTTTCCAGCTTGAAACCAATCGCTGCAGAAAGCCAATTGCGATTATGGCGGCAGCACTTGGAATGTGATTAATACTAGGGTCAGCAATGTCTGCTCCTACCACTGCTCCAAGTGTAATAATTATTAAAAAATCAAATATTGGAAGTTCTCCAATTGCCCGCTTTCCCATGAATATGGTAACGGCTAACAATAGAGGTAAAATCGTTATAATCCGTCCGAATACGAGACCAATCTCTTTTATTGTCTCTACCAATGTTTCCACCTCCACCATTGTAAGGAAACTTTTCTACAGTTTTTCCAAAATCTCATTTATGAATACAACAGGGTTTTTGCTTTATAAAATTACAAATGTAGGGAAAACGAGAATAACCTTATCATTTTAATAAGGAGGAACAAAGGGGCATATCAGTGGGCGGTGACCATTACATAGGATACCGCTGTGCTGGTAAGTGGATTATGGTAATGGTTATGAAGCCAGAGCAAACCAGATGGAATATGAAGTGCCCCTTCAGGAAACTATAGCATGGTAAGGATACCTACGATTCCAATAAACCGTTTTGTCATTAATAAGTGAAAACAAAATAAAGCAAACAATTCCTTAGAACAGCTATGGAGTATGAACAGAATGGCTGTTCTTTTCTTCTTTTCCAATGTCAGTTTGCCATTTCGGCACTGCTGTCCAAGTAAGATGATATAAAAAAACAAAGGAAGCTATTAACATGAGAGCAGCAGCTAGGAAAGGCATGGCCAATCCATACGTCTCAGCTGTATACGCTGCACCGATCGGGGCGCTCAGCATAGCAGTGTTTTGGAAAAGTAACAATAGGCTGTAGGCATAAGGAGTATTTCCCTTTTTTTGCAAATGAAAAAAAGATGAATCAATGGCCGCCTGCCCAGAAGCAAGAAATAATCCATAAAACAGCCTGGCACCGACAAATAGCCAAAAGAACGATGCTCCCCATTGCAAAAGCAGGCTGAGCCCAAGAATAAACACAGCTATAACAGAGAATGTCAAGGCATTTTCATTTGTTACCCACTTATGCAGCCATGGCATAACCATTAAAGCTGCAGCGTTTGGAAGCATGAATAAAATACTGCTCGTGAAAGAATCGGCTAAAAATGTTTGTTCTGCATAAAGGGTAAAATAGGGCCGGACTATATTGTTACCAAAATGAAAAGTGAATACTGCCATGCCAAACAGCAGAAAAATAACAAGCGGCATGGATAAACTTCTTTTTTGATCCGCTGATTTGTTATCACTTGTTTTTGCTGCTTGGGTTGAGACGGGTATTTGTTTTCTGACACGCCATACTAGAACAAAGAGAAGAAGATCCATAATGGCGAGCACGATAAAAATACGAATAGGTTCTTCTAGTGACATAATAAGCCCGCCGCAAAGGGAAGCTGTAATGATAGCGCCGTGAAAGAGAAGCTGAAATTTTTTTGACATGTCAGAAGCACCATTTGTTTCTGCTAGCAAAGGATAAATAAGAAGCATACCACTTTTTGCTGCTAATAAAAGAACAGTAAGACAAAGAAAAATGTAAGGAGTTTTGGCAAAAGCCAGCGCCCCGGTTAAAAACGGAGAACAGCCTAGTGCGAATAACAATAACGTTGTAGTATTTATTTTCTGGGAAAACTTTCCCCATACCGGTGTTGATAGCAGTACGGCAAGACGGCAGGTAAAAATAAAAATTCCTGTAAATTTTGTTCCATCAATCGCAAATGTTTTTTCAAAAAATTGGGGATAAAAAGGAGATAACAGGACTTCTGAAAATATGTATGTAAATAGACACAAATAAAGTATGTAAGTAGATTTCATGTTTTGCACTTGCCTGTCCTCCTAATTTTTAATGCTTATTTCGAAATTGCCTAAAGTATAAGGGCATCACATCTACTTTTAAGTTAATTGAAATTGATTATCAGTGTCAATGGAGTTAAGAGAAAATAGTATTTTTGGTGCATGTGACTTTTAAAGGTAAAATTAGTGATAAAATGACAAAGAGTTATTAAAAAGACTGGCAGTGATAAAAATGGTATATGAATTAAAAAGAGATGAATTTATAAAGTGTAAACCCTTACTGAACAACGAACGTCATGTCGAAGTGAAAGGCGTAGTGGATGGGGTGAACCGCGGCAGAATTTTTGTTGATAATCCAGTTTTGCCGAATGCAGGAATGATATGGCTAGGTAATAACGATGGTTTCTTTTTTATTGGAAATCCTGATAACAAGGATTTTAATGGGAGAATAGGAAGGTATGTGGAGGAAGTTATCAAGCTGCAAATGTTAGAGCAGGATCTTTTTCACTTTGAAATGATTGGAAACTATCCTGGGTGGTATCCTGCCATAGAAAAATTATTTCAACATCGAACGTTATCCAGCTGGACCCAGCATGTTTATATTTTAAAAAAAGAGCAGTATGAGCAAGAAAGGATTATTTTAACCACTCCGTATAAAATAAAAAAGATTACAAAGGATTTTTATTTTGACAAGTTTAACTGTATAAATATTACTTATCTTCACAGAAAAATTAACGAGTCATGGTTTTCAGCAGAGGACTTTTTCAAGCAGGGAATCGGATATTGTATTGTCTTAGAAGATGAAATAGTAGGGTTGTGTCATACTAATTTCACTACAGATAATAGACAGTGCATTGCTATTGAGACATCAGAAGCACATCAAAATCAAGGGCTTGCAAAGAAAATGGCGCATGAATTCGTCCAAAATACACTAAAACAAGGATATACTCCTTATTGGGATTGTATGGAGGAGAATAAACCTTCTCAGGCAGTTGCGAAACATATAGGTTTTCATCATCATTTTTCTTATAAAGGGTATGTTTTCTCCTGGGCAAAAGAATAAAGTAAAAGCCGCACTGCTGCTAATGCGGCTCTCTCATTTCGTTGTTTAAATGAGAGCTGGAGTGGCGTTTGTTTAAAATTGCTTAACATCCTTACCGAGTTTAGTACTTTTCTTATGAAGAGCATGCATATCTGTTTCGTTTGATAAAGATACATTTTCTCCACTGGTACTTCTTATTTCTTCCATAATCTCAAGCAGACATTGAACTTCTTCTAACTGATCTTGCTGAGAATCTCCCATCTGGTTGGTGCTCTCAGTGACCAGTGTCCAGATGCTCCGTCATGTCAATGGTTTCTGCAGTCATTCGATTCATTTTTTCATTCATCGCATTAAATAGTGATGGGATTTTAAATCCAGCTTGCATAATAAACACTAGTATGGCATGAGTATAATCCATACCATGTCTATGTTTAATTGCAGTTTTTCTATTATCATCCCTATGTGTGTCTTTGTATCCGGATACAAAGACACATTAACATTATTTTATAGAATAATTTACAATGGTGGAATATAACCTTACAAACATTTTTTTGAATGTAAGAAAATGAAACATTATAGATGAGAGGTAATATCGACGAGGAGAAACTGGACTTTTGTATGTCAAACAGGTTATCGTTTAAATACAATCAAGGAGTGTTAGCTTTATGACGCTGCAAATGAAAATTTATTCAGATTTTGTGTGACCGTTTTGTTTTCTAGCGGAGGTACCGCTTCAACAAGCAATTCAAGGAAAAGATGTAGAAGTAGAATGGATGCCGTTCGAATTACGGCCCTATCCTAACAAAACATTAAAGCCAGAAGATAATTATCTGCAAACGACATGGAAGCAGTCTGTTTACCCCATGGCAGAACGCATGGGAATTGACATTGTTCTGCCCCGGATTTCTCCTCAGCCATATACGCATATAGCATTTGAGGGATACCAGTATGCGAAAGAAATGGGCAGGGGAAACCTTTATAATGACAGAGTTTTCCGTGCCTTTTTCCAAGAAGAGCAAGATATTGGCAAAGTAGATGTGTTAACAAAGCTGGCAGAAGAAGTGGGTTTAAACAAAAATAAGTTTAAAGAAGCATTAAATACAAGAAAGTATAAAGAAGTTCATTCAAGAGCATTAACCCATGCATACCAAGAGGCAAATATTACAGCTGTACCAACGTTTATTATCGGTCAAACCATTGTGACGGGTATGCGTTCTAAAGATACATTAGAGGTTATTATCAAGCAGGAAACCAAGCTGCTTTGAGAAATTGAAGGCAGGACGTATAAGTTCCATACCTTCACCAAATCCTATTCTTAAAACCAAAATATATAAAGGGGAATAGGTATGGCTAAAGAAAATCCAAAAGGTCCGAAACAGCAGGAAAAAGTAAACTTGCCTCAGAGTCCAAAACAGCCTTACGGAGAACCAATGGAAGGTTCTCACAAGGTGAAAAATAGAAATCATACACGTCAAAAAAAGAATGCTTCTCATGATATGTAAACTTCAGCCCACGTTCTTTTTCAATCTGAATGTGGGCTAAGTTCTATGAAAATCCGGATCAAAATGATTAATCTTCTTCATTATCATTTCCAGGTCTAAATTCTGAAGCAGATCTTGCTTTTACCGGAGGTAAACATTGTAATTCCTTTAAACCCCGATAGCTCGACCGTAATACAAATTCTGTCCTCTGCATGGCCGCAATACTTCTACCAGGAAAGAATTTACATACATCACTGACTCCAGAGCTCGTCGGACCCGGACGTGATCCACCCTGTGTTACCGGTGATACTAGTTCTAAAATAGCGCAGCACTCATCTTTTTTATCTCAAATAAGGCAGGCATAAAAAAAACGATGAAAAGCTGTATAAAAAATTTTAAATTTTTTCTACATAATGGCAATAGGCAGGTGAACGTTCCTGCAACTACAATAAAATAAATCGGTTTTCCGGTGATGCAGACTAAAACACGAGGTGATGTTATTGGAAATTCTAGAAAGAAAATTAACCGCCAGGCTTCGTACGGATCTGCCATTTCCTATTGAAGAATACGAACGGCGTGTTAATGATGTAAGAAAAGAATTAAACCATCGCAGTCTGGACGCCATGATGATTACGAATCCGGAAAACATTTTTTATTTAACTGGATTTGAAACAACCGGATATATGTGTTATCAAGCTCTTTTTATTCCTGTAGAGCCAGAACCGTTTATAGTGACACGTGTGCTCGAAGACACAGGGGTGCAGGCGTTAAGCTGGCTTGAACACAGTTTTCCTCATATCGATAGTGAAGATCCATTTATAAGAACAAAAGAAGCTTTAGAGCAGTTTAACCTTCATACGAAAAAAATTGGATATGAAAGAGATTCATGGTTTTTGACAGTATCTCAGCAAGATAAGCTATTCTCCTTAGTAAGAGATGCGGTTTTTGTTGATTGCGCGGGACTTATTGAAGAATTGCGGCTGATTAAATCAGAGGCTGAATTAGAAAAAATTAAGGAAGCTGTTTTATTTACAGAAGCTGCTTTAAATGCCGGCATCGACGCTGCTGAAGAAGGAGTAAAAGACAATGATATTTCGTCTGCTATGCATTATGCGATGATTAAAGCAGGAAGTGATTATCCAGCTGTTCAGCCTTACGTTGCTACTGGTCCACGTTCAGCAGTAGGCCATGCAACATGGTCCGGCAGGACACTGGAACAGGGTGACTGCGTCTTCTTAGAGGTGGCTGGCTGTAAGCATCGATATCATGCAGCATGCATGCGCACCGGCTTTATAGGCAAACCTTCCCCCGATCAGGTACAAGCGGAGAAGATAATCAGAGAAGCGGTAGATACAACAATTGATGTGATAAAAGCAGGTGTAAAGGCATCGGAAATAGATGCAGTGAGCAGAAATATTATTAGTCGAAATAAACTGGGACTCCAACAATTAGCCCGCTCATTATATTCTATTGGGATTGCGTTTGCGCCGGGCTGGGATGAAGGGCATATTTTCAGCTGTCATCCTGGAGAACACCGGGAATTACAGCCCAACATGGTTTTTCATTTAATTCCATGGGGGCTTGTTCCAGGTAAATTTGCAATGGGTCTTTCAGAAACAATACGGGTCACGGAAGCTAGTTGTGAGGTTTTAACTAGGCTGCCGCGCTCATCATTTATCAAGTGATAACAAATAGCTCATGACATTCTGCTAGTCATGAGCTTTAATAATTGCTAGATCTCATTTAACCTCCACAAATTAATGCTTAATTCCATTAAAAATCGATCCGACGGATGTAACATTGATAAATTGGTTAAGGATTCCACTTTTCTAAGGCGATAAAGTAAAGTGTGACGGTGGAGATGTAATTGGCGTGCAGTTTGGCTGATTTTCCCTTGATTTTCAATATAGACATCTAACGTTTCCATAAGGTTTAAGTTTTTTTGTTTATCATAGTCTGCCAATGCAGATAGGGTAGAGGAGACTATTTCTCTCATTTCCTCGTCTTTTGAGATCCTTATAAGCGCTCTTTCCATTTTTGTATCTTCATAATTTATCCGGCACCCGTGACCATCTGTTTTTCTGCCTATTTTTAATGCGGTCTTTGCATCACGGAAGCTTCCGGAAAACATTTTTTCATTATTATGAAATCTGCCAATTCCCCAAGACATTAAAACTGCTGGCATGAGGTTGTTTAATCTTCTGTTTAATAGTTCCAAAAACTCATGCAGCTTCTCTTTTGAGTCGTCTCGATAAAATTCAATAAACAATATAATATCGTTGCGGTAAGGAGTAGTCATTACTTTTCGATTTACCATACGAGCAGTTAAGAAAATCTCGTCCTGGATATAATGTATCATGCTCTCTTTCCAGAGATCGTAAGAAGTGTCTGGGTTGTTTCTTTTATAAAGTTCAAATAAGTTTTCTGGTTTTCCAATAATACAAATATAGGGCAGGTCCAGGTTATAACCGAGCGATTGAGCCTGCGAGAGCTTATCATCTATATTTAGATAATCATCAGATGCCAGGTTCCAAACAAAATCACCTCGTAAACGCATTTTAGTTTCTTCAATCGCATTTTCCCGAAGAAACCACATGGCAAGTATAGCAGAGGAGTGTTCTAATAAAACCATATTCGACGTTTCGAGAAAATCATTGGCTGTTCTTTCTTCTTTGAAGCTAATGTTTAAATATCCTTGTATAGAATGTGAGGATTCAATGGGGGTTTGTAGAATGGTTATATTAAATATTTGTAGTTTTTTTATTCTTGTGTGGAGAGGATGTTGTTTATTTTTAAAGAATAACTCTTGACTTTGTAAACTTACATTGTTTGTCACTCGGTGACTGTTCCATTTCTCGGCTAAATCCCTGGCGTTTTGACTTTTACCCAAAATGGAACCTTTATTGTCTACTATAATCAAAGGATAGTTTAATTTTTCTTCCATAAACTCAGCAATTTTTGATAATGGGGGACTGCTTAGCATAATATCAAGAAGCTGCTGCTGAATATCTTCTGTACGAAGCATTTCTTTATTTTTCACATGTTTTATTTCTGAAATTACTGAATGAACAATATCCCCAAAACGAATTTCCCAAGGGATCTCTATTATTGGAAATTCTTTTTCCTCTCCAAACGCAATCACGCTTTTTGGAATTTCCGTAATATATTGTCCCTTTGCGATCGCAAGCGCAGAGGCTCCCGCTTCATACACACTTTTCACAAATTCGAAGAAAATCTCCATATCATGACCAGAACCAGATCCTGTGTTAAGTACCAGTTCATTGTCGCGAATAAAATTTTCAACTGGGATATCCATAATGGAAGCCCACTCTACCACGAGCTCTGATACTTTATGACTGGCAGTTTTCACTTTAGCATGGCTTAAAATATCTAATTCGAGCACTTGTTTTAACGTTGGCAATCTTATCCTCTCCCTAAGGATTAACGTTGTTTTCTTATTTTAACGCACGCAGGGAGGAGTTTTCACCAGTTTATCATTCATTATCTTCTCTTTAATGCCTGGATTTTCATAAACCCATTTCTCAAAAGGAGAATGGGTTGGAAGGTATTGTATTTAAATAATAAATATACCGGTCCAGCGAAATAGAATCTTCGTTGTGCTGAATGATAACATATCTTAATTTTTGTCTTATAAATTCTGGCCTGTGCATCGCGACATTGGCTAAATGAAGGAAACCTGGCCTGGCAACGATATTAGATAAATACGCAGACTGGGTAGCGTTTGCTTTTCTTAACTCATTTAAAATTTGAACCATTTCACTTTCGGTTGTAATTCCAATTCCGTATCCAAAGTAACGGCCGTCTTCTAGAACAACAGCATTTTCTCCACGCCATTGAGACATCTGCGGATGATAATCCGGGTTTTCGAAATACACGACGTCTCCAGGAATAAAGTAATTCGTATAACTCGTAGTTAAACCCAGGTCAGGGTCAAAGTTCCAGCTGTACAATTGAATGTTAGGAAAAAGTCGATTGAATGCATGATCTCCAATAACATTCATCACGGCATAATAATAAATGATTATCATCGCAGTGGCGCATTCGAACCCATAAAAGGAACTGTTTCCAAAAATGTCACGAATAGCCACAGAAGGACTTGTTCCAGCTTTTAATTCAATAGAACCCATATTTGTTACATACCAGTACTGTGGGTTTGCTCGCGTTAATGCAAAAATTTCAAATTCCGCATCACTATCATTTAAAGCTCTTGCACTTAAAATAATATTTTTGCGCAGTTCTACTTCAAAAGACAATACGTTCATGGAGGGATAAGCATACATTGTGCGATCTTCCATCATAGCTTGAACAATGTGACTTTCAATACTTCCTGACTGCCAAAGATTTGTTTGTTGAAAAGGCATCCCCGCCAATTGAATCATATGATACCTCTTTCTAAAATTGATTTTATAGTAATGATTATTTTTGTACGGGGGATTTTATGTGCTGTTTATTAAACTTATCTTGTTTTATTAACACCGATAAAGGAAGGACGGTTTGATGTTAAGAAATCAGCAGGGGCAATATCACCAGGATTGCGGGAAACAAATTAATTTCTTGTTTTTAAAAGAACGGTTGATCACTTCTGTACAAATAAATCGTTCTTTTAAACTTAACGAATGAGGCAGGTCAGCTTTTAGAATGTACTTGAAGATCATTCCAAGTTATCTTAAATAATCGTAAGGGGCTGCCTTTTTTCTCATGGCGGGATAATTAATTCTATGTATACCTGCTGCTTTAAAAAATTGGTATCAATCATGTTTACGTCATCAATTGTTAAAGCTGCGTGAATATAAGTGCTGGGTAGGGTATTTATATTTTTGAAAATCAGAATATCTCCTATTCTAATATGAACCCCGAGCCATGCCTCTTTCAAATCCTTTCTTTTGTCCTATGATTAGGGTGACCAATAGTAAATATTTTAAAAAAGAGTGCGTTTTCGCTTTTCTTTGTGTTTTTCAAAATCCCAATGAGTTAAAAATTCTTTGGTCGATTCGAACCCGGAATTGAATAGAAATTCGATATCTTTTTGGGAGAGATCAAAATCTGTGGAAGTAATGCTGCCTGTTGGAATTTGGATAGTACGTTCTTTTGTTTTCTCATTTATGTGCCGTAAATCGTGTGCTTGCAGCATCGTCTTAAATATATTTTTAAAAAGGTGAATAGGCGTGGGGATAACAGATCCTACATTTACTTCTTCTTTTACAAAACGGAAACCGAAAGTGGGAAAACGAGGAGCAGATACATCAAAAAGCCATATAGGGAAATTGCTAAGTAGTCCACCGTCTAAAATATATGATTTTGTCTGGTCTTTTGTTTTCCATATAACTGGCCGGAAGAAAAAAGGCATAGAAGCACTCATCATCACTGCAGTGGAGATTTTCAAGTCATTTGGAGTCATTTTATAGCGTATTAAATCATCAGGAAATATGAGCATCTGCCCATTTGAAATATCAGAGGCAATGATTTTTAATTTTCCCTCTGGAAGATCAGCGAATGTGTGGATTCCTTTTTCTGATAGCAGGGTATCCATCCAATTTTCCAGGTAATCATTTTTATAAATGCCCAGGTGCAGGGAGAGAGCTAAAAAGCTTCCTATAAAAGGAATGTGGTTGAAAAAAGTCCTGCCGCGAAACTGAGAGTAATCCATCTTTCTGAGGTGTTCTCGTATTTCAAAGCTTTTGTAACCACTGGCTAACAGAGCAGCAATTGCAGCCCCTGCTGAGGTGCCAGCTAGTCTCTGCCACTCTATGTTAACTTCTTCCATTGCATGAATAGCTCCGGTAAAAGCAATACCCCGAACTCCGCCGCCTTCAAATACCGCATCTGCTTTCATTTCAGGCCACCTCACGATTCCGTTGAATGCTTCTTTTTCTTATATTCTGTTTTTCGAAGAAAATTCCTGTTGTACCCAACCCTTTTCTTTATCCTGGCTATTAAGGACTTTTACAAAATAAGCCGCTGGAAGTAATAAACCAATAGCTGCTTCAATAAGAGAAAAGAACCGGGCGCTTCCGACCGGCACCAGGTCACCATAACCAACGGATAAAATGGTCACACCACTATAATACAACAAATTTAAAAAACTATGGTCTGCTGGTTCGCCTGTTGGATCATTTACTTTTAAAACCACTGCCTCCAAAGATAATAAATAAAAAAGGACAGCAAAACCAAACTTGGTATGGATGAAAATGCATTTAACAATACTATCTGTATAATAAATGCAGCAGGTAAAATAATAAATTTGATATGAAATGAAGGAGGAAATATAGTGAAGTTTTTAATGAAAAGTCTTTCTCTACTTTTAACAATCGCGTTGTTTACAGGGTGCGGGGCCAATCAGGGAGAGCAGGATAATCAATCAAGTGAAGGGGGAGGTACCGAAAATTTAACATACAACAATGAAAATCAAAATCAAACTCGTATGGAAGTTGCAGAAGAGGTCGCTGATAATGTCGAAAGCCTGGATGAGGTCGAGCAATCCTATGTGATTGTGGCAAATCGAACAGCTTATGTTGCGGTAGTGCTAGAAGAAGAAGCAAAACAAGAAGTTAGAGATGAAGTAGAACAAAAAATTTCTGAAGAAGTGAAGTCAGCAGATAATAATATTCAAAATGTATTAGTGTCCGCCAACCCAGATTTTGTAGATCGCATGGAACATTACGCAAATAAGCTTGAAAGAGGAGAACCAATTGAAGGACTTTTTGAGGAATTCAATGAAATGATACAAAGAGTGTTTCCTAATCCTAGAGAATAGGAAAACTATCTTTCATTAAATCTTAGTGAAAAAGAAGATATAAAGCAAAGAAAAATTTATAGCAGAAGGAGGCTGTCATATTAAGAGCCTCCTTTTTGTTTTACTTGTGACGGTTCATGCAATGCAGTAACCAAGAACGTTAGGTGATTTACCCCTGCAAAGAATTAATTGACAAGTTTCTCCAAAAATTTGTATAATAGCGCATGCTATTACACTGCTAGCAGATGATATCAAAAAGTTAGTATTCGCTATCTTTGGAGGTTGATTTTATGAGTACAGAAAATGAAAAAGTACAGCTCAATGTTCGGATCCATAAAGAAACAGCTCAATTGCTGGATGAAGTTGTAGAATACTATCAGGAAAACACAAAATATGGAAAGGTATATAAAGGGGAAGTATTAACAGATATTATCGAAAAATCTCATAAAATTATGGAAAAGCAAAAACTGATGACAAGAAGAAACTACTAACAGCAATAAAAACGATACTAAGAAGTTTCTTTACTGGAAGGTATTAAGTAAAAAAAAAGGCGCAGCCCGCCAAACACGGCCAATAATAAAATGATAATATTAAACTTTTTCTGGGGAATAAAAGGCAGAAATTTTATACCTAAATAGGTTCCTCCTAGGATGGCTGGAATGAGCCACGCATTAAAAGTTAAAGTTTCCCACGTAATCAATCCCAACCCAATATACATAGGTACTTTAATCAGGTTAACCGAGAGGAAAAACCAGGCTCCTGTACCAATAAATTCTTTCTTGGGAAGGGAAATAGCAAGTAAAAATATAGCATGATGGGTCCGGCGGCATTGCCAATCATCGTCGTAAAACCCGCCAATGTTACTATTACACCAACGAACCATTTGGACTGTGGAATAGCTTCCAGCCATTTTGCTGCCCATAGCTCCCTTGAAACTTGAAGGGCAATCATAACAAGAATTATCATTCCTAAAATAATCTCAATCGGTCTGCTTGAAACGATGAAATACAATAAAATAAAGCCGCTGAATAATCCACCTAGAACCCACGGTAATAATGATAATAATGTTTTCCAGTTAACACTGCGCCGATAATATGTAACGGCAATGATATAGCAGTTATTAACATCGGTAAAACAATGCCTATAGATTCTCTTGCATGAAAAATTGAGGCCATAATTGCAACAAACAAAATGCCTAATGTCGGCAGACCCGTTTTGGAAATACCGATTAAAACAGCACAAAAAAGACCAGAATGATCTCAAACGTATGTAAATAAAACACGCATTTTTCACCACTTTTATGTGTGTCATATAATCCCATTTTATAAAAAATTAGATAAAACTCAATCAATGCTTTTGATGGAGTTAGAATGTGAAAGAGATACTTAATAAAGAACAAGCAGGTGAAACCATGGATATAAAACAATTACAATATTTTATTGAGATAAATCGTTTTAAAAGTTTTAGTAAAGCCGCTGAACATTTATATGTGACTCAGCCGACTATTAGTAAAATGATAAAAAATTTAGAAAAGGAATTTAACGTCAGTTTATTTGATCGGTCGAAACGACAGGTGGTTTTAACAGATGCAGGTAAAATTATTTTGGAACAGGCTCAAGTTATCCTTAACGCCTTTAAGAATTTAGAAAATCAATTGGAAAACCTTTCCGAATTAAAGCAAGGACATATTCGAATTGGTTTGCCTCCAATGGTTGGTTCTAGTTTTTTCCCAGCAATCATAGGCGAATTTCGTGAAAAGTACCCTGCAATTACCATCGAATTAATCGAAAATGGTTCAAATATGATTGCTTCCGATGTAGAAAATGGCACGATTGACATTGGGGTGGTTGTTTTACCAATTAACCAAGAGTTGTTCGATTCTTTTTCCTTTGTCACAGAGGATATTAAGCTGGTCGTTCATACTTCTCACCCATTAGTTAAGAAGAAAAGAGTGACATTAGATGATGTGAAAAAAGAACACTTTATGTTATTAAATAGTGATTTTGCCCTTCGTAACCGTATTCTTTCTGCGTGTAAAAAAGAGGAGTTTGAGCCTTTTATCGTTTTTGAAAGCTCGCAATGGGACCTTCTTGGAAAAATGGCTGCCTCAAAGGTAGGGATTACATTGTTACCTGAGAGCATTTGCAATCAGCTGAAAGGAGAAATCATAACACTTCCAATTTATCATGAGGATATGTATTGGAAGCTTGCTGTTATCTGGCGGAAGGATAGTTATTTATCACACGCTGCAAACGAATGGCTTCGATTTGCAAAGGAAAAACTTCATTCGTAAATAATTTTTATTCCCCCATTTAAAAAATATTCTAATCTAAAAAAGCGTATGCGTTATCATAGACAAAAGTTATCTAAACTTATGTATTAATTCCATTTTACGCATGGAACATTTCATATTACGATAAAGGCTGTGGAGAAAACATTTTTTTCGTTGGTATGAAAGGTGAAGGTAAAATGGAAAAAAAGCAGCCAAAAGAAAGTAGAGTCGTTAACACAGACCAAGTGTTATGCAGTGATTTAAATAATTACAATACATTGTTTGGCGGAGTATTAATGAAAAAGCTGGATGGCTGCGCTGTGTTATCAGCAAGACGTCACTCAAGAGCAAAAGAGTGCGTGACAGCTTCTACGGACTCCATTGATTTTCTAAGTCCTATTTATCAAACCGATTCCGTTTGTATTGAATCGTTTGTTTCTTATACAGGCACAAGCTCTATGGAAATATTTTGTAAAGTAATAGCAGAAGATATGATTTCCGGAGAACGCCGCATTGCTACAACCGCTTTTTTAACATTCGTGGCTCTAGATGAAAATAAAAAACCGATAAAGGTACCAGGTATTTCTCCTGTAACAGAAGAGGAAAAGAAACTGTTTGAGACCGGTCCGGAGAGGGAGCAATTACGGAAATTGAAACGACAAAAAAGTAAAGAGCTTGCAGGGTCTATCAGCTTGGAAAAACCATGGGAATTATAGGATAGGGAGGAATATTTTATGTTAGCTTTATCGAGTATAGAAGACTTGTATGCAGTCAGAAAAAAGATTAATGAATTAAATATCCACTACCCGGATGTGTATAAAGCATTAAGGCATGTTACGAATCTAACACGGCAAATGCAAATCAAATATCAATATTTAGGCTGTCTATTGTTAGAACAAGATTCAAGCAGATACCAAACTACTCATATGGAGCCGTCTGTCCAAAGACTGTACTTGGATGAAGTAATGAAATTGAAAAACCATGAACATTTTAATCAAGTGCGACGTTTATTTTTACAATTTAATGAGATAGGGTATGAAAACGTATGTAAGTTAATCCTTGGTAAAAGTCCAGAAACATTAAAGGGAACCTTCCAATAAGAATATCCTTTCAGGGAAAATAGCTTGTCTCAATAAAAGAGGCAGGCTTTTTTGTATGGATAAAAGTGATATACTATCTAAGGAACTATAAAAACATATCTTTTTAACTGTTTCTAAAAAGGAATGGACTCGATGACCTGGGATATTTTAAATGTAATAGGAACTATTGCCTTTGCGCTAAGCGGCGTTATTGTGGCAATGGAAGAAGAATATGATTTAATGGGAGTTTATATATTAGGTTTTGTCACCGCATTTGGCGGTGGAGCTATTCGTAATCTTCTTATAGGGGTTCCGGTATCTGCATTATGGGAGCAGGGGAATTTATTTGTTATTGCATTTATTGTTATGACCCTAGCATTTTTTCTCCCGAAGCTGTGGATTCATCAATGGATGAAGTGGGGGGTCCTATTTGATGCAATGGGGTTAGCTGCTTTTGCTATTCAAGGAGCCATTTATGCTGCGAATATGGGTCATCCTGTCAGCGCAGCTATTGCAGCTGCTGCTTTAACAGGAACTGGCGGCGGAATGGTGAGAGATGTGTTAGCCGATAGAAAACCAATGTTTTTGCGGCAGGAAATATACATCGCCTGGGCGATGCTGGCAGGATTAATCATCGGTCTAGGGCTTGTAAATTCTACCCCGGGTTTTATTATTTTGCTTGTAGTAATCGTAACGCTTAGAATGCTTTCGGTACACTTTAAATGGCGTCTTCCTTATCGAAAAATAAATGATTAAAATCAGTTTCTCACCACTTATTGTTTCAAGTTTTCTTTACGAAAAGAATGGAGAAATACTACATAACAGTCCCAGTGTTACACATAAAAAAGTCTTCTGGACGGGACAGAAGACTTTTTTCAATTTATAAATTAATTCTCTAAGCCAGCACTAATCACTCCAAGTAATATTCCTAATACAGCTCCACCAGCAACTTCAGCAGGCTGATGTCCAAGTAGTTCTTTCAGCTCCTCTTCTTGTTTTTCGTGTCGTAAACTAGGGAAGTCATCAGAAATAACTTCAATATCTTCGTCAATGTCATTCACCAGCTCCGCAATCTCACCTGTATGACGTCTAATTCCTTGAGCATCGTACATGACGATTGCACCAAAAACAACAGCCAGGGCTGTATCAATTGACGTTGTACCTTTATTTGCCGCAATGTAAGACGCGAGTGAAGAGACTCCTGCAGAATGTGAGCTAGGCATACCTCCTGTCTGAAATATAGGCTTCCAGCTCCAGTTGCCTGTTTTTCTCTGGTGGGTAAAAACCTTAAGACCCTGGGCGATACCTATCGCTGACAATGCTGTTACGATTCCTCGATTCATCTGTTTTTCACCTCATGTATGGACTTCTTATCCTAATTTGTCCCAAGCGTCATAAAAATAATATAACTCTGGAAAAATGGTGCTGGTGTCTTGATTTTCAATACCGCCTTTTATTTTAGAAAGAGATTGATTCATAGTCTGCATATCTGCACGTTCTACACTGTATTGAATTCTTTTTGATACTGCCTCCCACGCTTTTTGAGCTTTTAGTTGCTCAGTTTTGGCACTATTCCACTCTTCGTGTTTTATATGGTGTTCCATGTTTTCTAAGTAAGAAATGACGTTGTTATTTTCGTTGAATGAATTCTTCATCCACCCGCCGCTCGTCATTAAAACAAAAGTAGAAATAATAAATACACAGGGGATGAAGTATAGAAGGAATTTTTTCATTTGATATTCCCTGCCTTTTTAATATATAAAATAATAAAATTATTTAGTAGGGACCTTGATAATCACTAATGTTTAACTCATCTGAAATGTTGTCATCATACCTATCAACGTAGAAAAAATCGTTAGGCAGAATTGCTGCATAAGATACTTCATTAAGAGAGCGCACTCCTTGTTTGTGTAACTGATCCATCAGCCAAGCTTCGTCTTTTCCTCGCTGTTCAAGGTTTTGTTTTATTATTATTCCGTCCACGATTACTTCTGTGGTTAATTTAGAAAACTGAACAGGTATGTTTAAATCCTTCTTTTGAACGGTTTGATAACTGGAAATGGGACGAACGGATACAGACCCGTCAGGTTCTAATAAAACCACTTCTACTTCAATGGGAGAGAAAATGTTTTTACATCGCAGCTGCGTCATTAATTCATCTTTAGTAATTCTGGCTGCTGCTAAATTTTTTTCTAATATATTTCCATTTTCCATAAGAACTACAGGCTCTGAATCCTGTACTTTCGAAAGATATCGATTTTTTACACCAAGATACTGAAGGAGAATGGTTAGAACGACGAATATGGTTAAGGCAATCCAATGAACTAACGCTTTTGATGAAAGATCAGTAGCTAATGTAGCTGCTATGGATCCGATCGTAATGCCGTTTATGTAATCAAACATTGTGAAATTTCCAATCTGCTGTTTGCCAATCAGCCTGGCATACAACAGTATGGTGAAAAAAGTAATAATTGAGCGGACAATAACAACAAGGGGTTCTTGCATATTTTTATACTCCATCCTTTTTCACTTATGCGTTTATTTTGCCCTTCCTTCCTTTAACTATCCTTCATTTTTACTAACAATAAATATTTTTCGATTTTTAATATACTGGAAACTGCTGATCCCAAAGACCAGATTCCCATCTTAATGGACAGCGGTATAAGGCAGGTGCCGATGTAATCAAGGCACTTGCTTTAGGAGCAAAATTGGTGCTTGTCGGAAGGCCGTGTATGTATGGATTAGCCGTAGCAGGCGAGCAAGTGTAAAAGAGGTTTTACAAAACATCATTGCTGATTGGATATCACGATGGCACTCTCGGGAGAAAACTCTCTCAGCAACGTAAACTCTTCATTACTGCAAACGAACCAACATATAAATAATATGTAATAGTAAACAGTTTTGATCTATCATTACTCAAAACTGTTTTTTCTTTTATTTGTATCAAAAACCAACTTGACACATAGGAATAATAAAGATACGATTAAACATAATCATTTCGACGCTAGATTACAAGTTTTTCATCCTGTTCATTTACCAAAGATGCAAGTGGAGTTTAGACCGAAGAGGTACCTGTCTCATTTCGTGTCAACAGCATTTGTTCTTTTATACATAATGGTGATGATTTATCTAGCATTATGTCCATCATATTAAGCATCTAGATGGATAAAAATTTGCGTTGTGAGGTGGATACTGTTGCAGCTTCTGATAAATAACAGTCCTTTTAGTCAAGAACAAACGGATTTACTTAATCGTGTGTTGCCAACACTAACAGAGGAACAAAAAATATGGCTGAGCGGGTATCTGGCTGCAAATCAGACAGCTGCTGCCCCTGCTGCTCCCAATGCAGCTGCTTTACAGGAGCTTCAAGCACCCAAGGCTCTTTCTGATAGTGTATCAAAAAAAATAACAATACTTTATGGTTCTCAAACTGGGAATGGGCAGGCATTAGCAGAAGATGCAAGCCAAAAGCTGAAAGAGCAAGGATTTGAAGTTACTCTTTCGTCTATGGACAGCTTTAAACCCAAAACATTAAAGAAAATAGAAAACTTACTTGTTATAGTCAGCACCCATGGGGAAGGAGATCCCCCAGATAATGCTCTATCATTCTATGAATTTCTGCATGGAAGACGTGCACCTAAGTTAGAAGAGCTCCGTTATTCCGTCCTCGCTTTAGGAGACACTTCTTATGAATTCTTCTGCCAAACCGGAAAAGATTTTGATAAACGTTTGGAGGAGTTAGGTGGAGAGCGGATGTACGAGCGAGTGGATTGTGACGTTGATTTCGAAGAGTCTGCAGAAGAATGGCTGGAAGGGGTATCCGGAGCTCTTCTCGAGTTAGCAAAAGCTAATGCGAGTGCTGGCGCTCAAGTTCCGGTGCCGAAGCAAACGACTGCAGGAGCGCAGACAAGTTATTCCAGAACAAATCCCTTTCGTGCTGAACTCTTAGAAAATATAAATCTAAATGGTCGCGGCTCTAATAAAGAAACCCGTCATATTGAACTATCTCTTGAAGGGTCTGGTCTTGAATTTGAACCAGGAGATAGTGTTGGCATATACCCTGAAAACGACCCGGAGCTTGTCGATAAACTGATAGATGAAATGAGCTGGGATCCAGAAGAACGAATCACGGTAAATAAAAAAGGAGAACAGCAAACGGTACGGGAAGCCTTGATTTCCACTTATGAAATTACGGTACTGACCAAGCCGTTATTGGAAAAGGCAGCTCCTCTCTCTGATAATAGTGAGCTGCAGGAGCTTGTGGAAGCAGGAAATGAGGAGAAGCTAAGAGAATATATTAATGGAAGAGATTTATTGGATTTAGGCAGAGATTTTGCTCCTTGGAATGTGCCGGTTAGTGAATTTGTAAAGATTTTACGTAAAATACCACCGCGTTTATACTCTATTGCCAGCAGTCCGAGTGCTAATCCAGATGAAGTGCACCTTACGATCGGCACGGTAAGATATGAAACACACGGACGACCGCGGACGGGTGTATGTTCTGGTCAGTGTGCGGAACGTTCGGAACCAGGCGACTTGCTGCCAGTTTTTATTCAGCGTAATCCAAACTTCAAACTTCCTGAATATCCAGATACGCCAATCATTATGATAGGGCCTGGTACTGGTGCTGCTCCATTTAGAGCCTTTCTTGAGGAAAGAGAAGAGATTGAAGCGGAAGGTAAAACATGGATGTTCTTTGGAGATCAGCATTTTAGAACCGATTTTATCTATCAGGTCGAATGGCAGAGATGGTTGAAAGAAGGCGTCTTAACGAAAATGGATGTGGCTTTTTCTCGTGATACAGAGGAGAAAGTATATGTACAGCACCGTATGCTCGAGAAGAGCCAGGAGTTTTATAACTGGCTCATGGAAGGAGCAGTCGTTTATGTTTGCGGAGACGAACAATATATGGCAAGTGATGTGCATGAAGCCATAAAAACTATTTTACAAAAAGAAGGCGGCATGAGTGAACAAGATGCAGATGCCTATATAGAAGATATGCAGCAGCAAAAACGTTATCAGCGGGATGTTTATTAATCAAGGCGGGAAAGGAGATTAAGCATGGAAAAAAATAAAACAGTTCCTACTCAAGCTGGTCCACCCAGTGATAATGAGAGAATAAAACGAGAAAGTAATTATCTGCGGGGAACGCTGGAAGAGTCGCTTGCAGATCCGCTTACTGCAGCGGTATCTGCCGATGATGCCCAATTAACTAAATTCCATGGAAGTTATCTGCAAGATGATCGAGATATACGTAATGAAAGAAGACAGCAAAAGCTAGAACCAGCTTACTCCTTTATGGTGCGTGTCCGTCTTCCGGGAGGCGTTGCTACGCCAAAACAATGGTTGACGATGGATGACGTTGCAAAGAGATATGGAAACGGCACCCTGCGGTTGACGACTCGTCAGACCTTTCAATTACACGGGATTCTTAAGTGGGACATGAAGAAAAACATGCAGGCCATGAATGAAGCGATGATGGATACCATTGCTGCCTGTGGTGACGTGAATAGAAATGTAATGTGTAATTCGAACCCATACCAATCCGAAGTTCATGGAGAGGTATACGATTGGGTGACAAAAATCAGTGAGCATCTGCTTCCAAAAACAAGAGCGTACCATGAAATTTGGCTCGGGGAAGAAAAAGTAGTGGACAGCTCCAAGACCGAAGATGAAATCGAACCAATGTATGGTGCGTTATACTTGCCTAGAAAATTTAAGATTGGTGTAGCAGTACCGCCTTCCAACGATATAGATGTTTTTTCACAGGATATTGGCTTTATTGCTATTGTTGAACAAGGTCAATTGCAGGGCTTTAATATTTCCGTTGGCGGCGGTTTAGGAATGACCCACGGAGAAACAGATACGTATCCGCAGCTCGGCAGAGTCATTGGTTTCTGTAAGCCAGAGGACGTGCTGGAGGTGGCAGAAAAAATTCTGACTATCCAGCGCGATTATGGCAATCGTTCCAACCGAAAAAATGCACGTTTTAAATATACAATCGATGCAAGAGGGTTAGATTGGTTAAAAAATGAACTGCATGAACGGCTGGGATGGGAGCTGAAAGAGCAGCGGGAATATCATTTTGACAATAACGGAGACAGTTACGGATGGGTAAAAGGCACAAACAACCGGTGGCATCTAACGTTATTTATTCAAAACGGACGAATTAAAGATACGGAAGATTACAAGTTAATGACTGGTCTTCGGGAAATCGCCAAGGTTCATACTGGTGATTTCAGGCTCACTCCTAATCAGAACTTAATCATCAGTAACGTGACAAGTCAAAAGAAAAGTAAAATAAATGAACTTGTAGAAAAGTACGGTCTTTCTGATGGAAAACGTGATTCAGCCCTGCGCAGAAATTCCATGGCCTGTGTTGCTTTTCCTACTTGTGGCCTGGCTATGGCTGAATCAGAACGTTATCTTCCTTCTTTAATAGATAAACTGGAAGTGATTATGGAAGAAGCGGGATTACGTGATGATGAAATTACTATTCGAATGACGGGCTGTCCTAATGGCTGTGCCCGGCCGACTCTAGGAGAAATCGGTTTTATTGGAAAAGCCCCTGGAAAGTATAATTTGTATATGGGTGCTGGATTTGCAGGGGAAAGGCTAAATAAATTATATCGTGAAAATATTGGGGAAGAAGAGATTCTAGAAACATTACGTCCGATTTTGTTCGAATATGCGAAAGAACGAAACGAAGGCGAACATTTCGGTGATTATGTCATTCGTACTGGTTATGTCAAAGAAGTTCAATCCGGACTGGATTTCCACAATTAAATCTTTATAATATTTTTGAATATCGTGTTATATTTCAAAGAGCAGGGTTCCTTGTAGGTTCCCTGCTTTTTTCTAAAATCAAATAATTTATTTGCTAGAACATTTATCTATTCATAAAAAACTTTCATTTCATATAATGTATTAAACATTTTATGGAGCGAAAAAAGTTGAGAAAATTTATTTGGAATCAATATTCAGTGGAAGTCAATCCTAAAGGGATAGGAACATACGGAACAGTGTATTTTGGCTATGATCTTAAAAATAAGAGAAAGGTAGCAATAAAAAAAATACCTAAAATAGCAGTTGCCGACAACGAAACTTTTATTATGAGAAGTTATGGAAAATCGAAATATTTACCTGCTTTTTATAATTATTTTGTGAAAAATAAACAGGCTCATATAGTAATGGAACAGGTTGAAGGTAAGCCCCTTGGAGTAAGTAATTTTTATTATGAGGGGAAGAAACGAAGCGTAAAACAAGCAGTACAAATTGTTATTTATATTTTAAAAGCCCTGCAGCATCTATACACTATAAAGGCATTGTACACTATGATCTGCTGCCGAAAAATGTAATGATTCATAACGACAACTCTTCTACAGTAAAGCTGGTAGATTTTAACTTATCGAAGTATACAAAAAATGCAAAAAGCAGGCAAACCGATTTATACAAAGCAGCTTTGATGTGTATCTATCTCATCAATGGAAAAGTGCCGCAAAGAGTACACACCTTTCATCTGAAAAACAGGCAGCTGAAGAATGTATTAATGAGAGCGATAAGAGCTGGTTATCGTTCCGCACAGGAATTTATGGCAGCTTTACGACCTTTTTCCTTGTGATAACCTATTTGCAGAAAGACTTCAGCTCCCCGTTCATTTTTTTGAAATAACAGCAATTTCTTTTTTTTGTATTTTTCGGTATGCTAATAATAAGAGGATTTAATTATTTAAGGAGAATATAGGAATGAGAGAAGCAGACAACCATAATATACAGGATTTGGATGAGGAGATTTTGTTATTAGTTACTCAGACTTTTAAGGCTTTATCAGATCCGACAAGAGTGAGGATATTACATTTATTAACGCAAAAAGAATGTGCCGTGTCCCAAATAGCAAACGAGTTATCATTGCTTCAATCCACGGTGTCCCACCAGTTAAGTTTTTTGAAAAAATTGCGTTTAGTGAAATTTAGAAGAGAAGGGACTTCTATATATTATTCTCTAGAGGATCAGCATGTGGTATCTCTGTTAAAACAATCAATAAACCATTGTTTACATGATTAAAAACAAACCATGCTCGATGTACGATTGCATGGTTTGTTTTTTAATTTGTTTAGTTACACGTATTACACATATCTTTTATATCCTTTTTAAGGGAAGGCCCTTCTATTTGAATGGTACTGTGTTGAATCCCAAATTCTTCTTCAAGCTGTTTCGTAACGAGTTGCAGCAATTTGTCCCTGTCTACATCTTCATTAACTACAAGGTGGCATGTTATTGTAGGAAAGTCAGAAGTAATGGCCCATATGTGTACATCATGGATGCCTATGACTCCATTAAAATCTGTAAGATATTTTCTAATTTTTAATAAGTCTAAATGAGCAGGATTTCCTTCCATTAATACATGAACCGAATCTCTCGTAACACGCCACCCGCTGATTAATACAAGTATGGCGACGATAACACTTGCAATCGGGTCAGCTATCCCCCAATCAAATATCAAAATGAGAAGCGCTGCAATAATTGCCCCAACAGAGCCTAATAGATCGCCGATGACATGTAAAAAAGCACTTCTTAGATTTAAATTTTCTGTCGTATCTCCTCTCATTAAGATAAAAGCCACGATAACATTAACCAACAGTCCTATAGATGCGATGGACAACATACCAATACTTGCTACCTCAGGTGGGTCTATGAAACGGTGATACGCCTCTAATATAATATAGCCTGAAATAGCGATTAAGGTTATGCCATTTAAAAATGCTGCCAGTATTTCAAACCTTTTGTATCCAAATGTCTTTTTTGCATTGGCTTTTTTTTCTCCGAGTTTAAAGGCAAATAGGCTTAACCCAAGTGCTACTGCGTCACTAAGCATATGACCGGCATCTGATAAAAGTGCCAGGCTGTTTGTCAAGAAGCCGCCGATAACTTCTATGATCATGAAAACGGAAATGAGAATAAAACTGATCAATAAAGCTTTTTTATTTGCATGATGAGTATGGTTATGGGCATGGCTGTGATTGTGTCCCAAATCAAAACACCTCTTTGACCATAGTCTGCACAAATTTTTACCTTTCATATTTTTTATTATATGAGCATATGTGCATATAATCAATAAATATATTTAAAATGAACTAGAATTAACGCTTACTAACGTTTAAATTATTTTGCTTCCATGTGCTTAGTTATCCTATGGATGAGCCAGGGTAAAGGAATCTTATTATAAATGATTTTGATAACGACCGAAAAGTTAACGAAGCAGTAGAGGACTGAAAAAGTAAGGGTATAAACAATGATGACATTTATGTGTGGACACATAATAAAAAATCACACCAAGCGGATGAAAAAAGAAACTGAAGCCAGCAAAATTGGTGTAAAGGAAACACGGCTTAGGAACCGCTACGAAAAATCTGTTTCGAAAATCGGTAGATGAATTAAAATCTAAAAAGAATGAAATAGGGATTGAAAAGCCTAAACCAAGAACAGTTCGCCCAAGAACTAACTGAAGGAAAAGTTCTCATAATTGTTACGAACCAACAAAACGTTGTAAAAATATAACTATGGAGTTTAATGCAAATAATAGTGCCAAACCATTGTAAACCAGATTTCTCTATAGGGGGAACTCTGGTTATTTTTTTATTGGTTGATATATATTTCATTTAAATTGATTACCATTTTGTTATTTTTTCCATACTGTTCATGAGGTGGATAAAATGACAATGGTACGATTAGGTTACGTGGCAATGAGTATGGAATTGACAAACGCTTCCCCCTCAAAAACCATGACCTTTGCTCAATTTCAAAAGATCAAAAACAGGGAAGCGGCCTTACGTAAATTAGAACGAATCGCACTTACTAACATACAAAATACATATAGACTCTTAAAGCATAATGCTGCTTCAAATATTCATTTTTACCGTTTAACATCCCGGCTTATTCCACTTGCTAACCATGAAGAACTGCTTGATTGGGATTATATCAGTCCGTTAAAGGAAGCACTGCATGAATTAGGCGCTTATGCGAAAAGTAATAATATGAGGATAGATTTTCATCCTGATCATTTTGTACTTATTAATTCGCAGAAAAAAGAAGTATTAAAAACAACAATAAAAACATTAAACCTTCACCATGCATTGTTAAAAGAAATGGGAATAGATACCACACACCGCTGTGTTATTCATGTGGGAGGAAATTATAAGGATAAGGAAAAATCACTGGAGCGTTTTATAACGAATTGGATGATGGTTCCAAAAAAACTGCAAACCATGATTATGCTTGAAAACGACGATACTGCTTTTACTCTTGATGATACTTTATATTTATGTGAAAAACTAGGGATTCCGCTAGTGTTTGATTATCATCATCATCTTGCTAATTATCACCGCCAAAATTGGGAAGAAAATTGGGATCGTGTTGTACATTCATGGAAACATTCCCCCCTGCCCATAAAAATGCATATTTCTAGTCCGAAAAGCGAAAAAGCATTTCGTCATCATGCTGACTATATAGACATTGATATGTTTTTCAAGTTTTTGAGAGAAATAAAAGGAAGCGTTCCACAAATAGACTGCATGATTGAAGCAAAGAGAAAAGATGAATCACTATTTCATTTGATGGAAGATATTAAAAGAAGAGAAGATGTCGAAATTATGGACGGTTCCTCTTTTATTTTAAAATAAAATCGGCTCTATTCTTTGTCATTCTTTGAATTAAAAAAACAATTTTGTTAACCCATAATCTTATGAAGCCAACACCAATAAGTTTTATCTCTATTGGTTTAGATACGTATACGTCACAGCAAATAGACGGGCTTTTCCTTTTTCAAGGATAAAGACGTTATTTCTCCAAAATGATAAACGCACAAGTTGTTAAAATTAACTTTTATTGATGTTTTTTTCTTTTATTAATTAAAGATAAAACTACATCAATAAAAAACAAAAAAACAAAGAAAAATAAAACAAACATTTCTACTGTTTCCATTGTACGAAATGGATTAACAGCATTCTTTAAGGAAGTTTTTAATTCAAACCCTGCAATTATGTCTAAACAAAAAGTTAAACTGATCAACAGGCCCATTACCAAAAAAGAAATCCCCGTAATTTTCACTTCGATCAACTCCAATCCTTAGTTTTTATCCGATGACGTATTGTTATGCAGTTTAAAATTAGGAGTATAGATATTGGATTGTTTGCAAAAAACTAACAAAAACAGAAAAAGGATCTATGCGTTATGAAATTTAAGCTGCGAAAGCTTTTAAGAACGAAATCAAAGCAAGAGACAATACAACCAAACGAAAAGGAAGAGCCACTAAATGAATCGTTAACGGAGAACCTGCGAGAATTAAAAATAAGAACGGGCGACAGCTCAGATATTATTGTTCGGGAATTGACTCTTCCTAGCGAGTCAAAAACGAAAGCAGCTGTCGTTTTTGTTGAAGGGATTGTAGATAGTCAATTAATTGATGATTTTCTCATTCATTCGCTCATAAATGATGAGGATTTGCTTATAGAAGAGTTGAATGAAGAAGTTTTAACCACGGTAGCTGCTAAAGTTCTCTCACTGGGAAAGGTCCAATCCATTAATGGTTGGGAGAAGCTCTTTCAGTCCTTGTTTGCAGGAGAAACCATCATTCTTATTGACGGGCTTTCCAAAGGTTTAAGTACAGATACAAAGGGCGGGGAGCAACGTTCTATTGAAGAACCGCCTACAGAAATTTCTTTGCGTGGACCGCGCGAGGGCTTTACAGAAAGACTTCGTACCAATACAGCACTAGTACGGCGTCGTATTAAAAACAAAGAGTTAAGAGTGAAATCGGTAAACCTTGGAAAAGTGACCAATACTGATGTGGAAATTATGTACATTAATGGTATAGCAAAAGATAAAATTGTCAAGGAAGTTTGTGATCGATTACAACGAATCGACATAGACAGCGTATTGGAGTCCGGCTATATTGAAGAACTGATTGAGGATCAGTCATTAACGACCTTTCCTACTATCCATCATACGGAGCGTCCTGACAGTGTGGCAGGTAATCTTCTTGAAGGCAGGATTGCCATTTTTGTTGATGGGACCCCGTTTGTGTTGATTGTACCAGCTGTGTTCATTCAATTTTTTCAATCTGTAGATGATTATTATAGCCGTTCTGATATCGCTACCAGTATACGTATATTAAGAATTGTTATCTTTTTGATTTCACTGTTTGCACCTGCTACATATGTAGCAGCCACAACTTTTCACCAAGAAATGATTCCTACTCAGTTGTTAGTCGTTCTTGCTGCACAACGAGAAGCTGTTCCGTTTCCGGCTGTGATTGAAGCAATCATTATGGAAGTAACCTTTGAAATACTGCGGGAAGCTGGAGTAAGAATGCCAAAAGCAGTGGGACAAACGATATCTATCGTTGGAGCACTCGTAATTGGCCAGGCTGCTGTTCAAGCTGGTATTGTTTCTCCAGCCATGGTTATTATTGTAGCTATTACCGCAATTGCTAGTTTTGCAACTCCTGCTTATTCCATCGCTATTTCAGCCCGGATCATCCGTTTTGGAATGATGATCGTGGCAGCCGCTTTTGGCTTTTATGGGATTATCCTTTCTTTCATTTTTTTAGTTGTTCATTTGTGCAGTCTTCGCTCTTTTGGAGTACCTTATATGTCACCGCTTGCTCCATTTATTCCTTCTAGTGCTGGAGACTCTGTTATTCGTCTGCCTTGGTGGGGGGAGAAAGAAAGACCAAGACTAACGGTGGATAAGAATACGATTCGTCAAGGAGATAACCAAAAGCCTAAACCGCCATCGAGGCGCACGATAAAATAACACTATTTCTGATGCAGCTATAGTAAAGAACAGCAAAATTGGGCGGGGAAGGAGACGTATAAAATTGAAACGATGTCTTTTTCTTTTACTAGTGTGCAGCACCTTCTTTCTTTCAGGATGCTGGAGTAATGACGAACTATCCGATTTGGCTTTGGTCTCAGCACTAGGAGTAGATAAAACAGATGATGGCCAATATGTTGGTACTGTGCAAGTGATTAATCCAGGAAATGTGGCTGGAGAAGGGAAACAGGGAACGGGCGGCTCAGAGAGTGCACCTGTAACAAGTTACTCAGAGATTGGTACCAGTTTGATCGAAGTAAACAGAAGATTATCAACTAAAGTTTCGCGCCAATTATACTACGCTCATACCAATTTGTTCATTATTGGTGAAAAGCTTGCAAGAGAAGAAGGCGTTATGAAAATTTTTGATGCTTTAGAACGGGATCCTGAATTTCGCACAACGACAAGAATAATTATTGCTCAAGGTGTAAATGCAGCAGATATTATTAAAACATTAACGCCGCTTGATAAAATTCCTTCAAATAAAGTTATTAAAACGATGGAACTTACCGAAAGGTTTTGGGGAGAACATTTGAATGTAGAGACAAGGGATGTGCTGAAAAAATTGACTATGCCCGGTCAAGAGCCTGTTATTACTTGTTTTACGATGTCGGGTGATCCAGAAGAAGGAGAAAAATTAGAAAGTATCCAAGAAACAGTACCTAATGCTCGCTTTCAGGCAACTGGGATTGCTATTTTTAAGGACGGGAAAATGATTGACATAATAAATGGTGATTTATCAAAAGGAACCGTATGGGTATTGGATAAAATTAAGGAAACAGCAGTAGCTGTGGACTGGGAAGAAGAGAAAGATTCAATCGTTTACCGTTCTCTTCGCCAGAATACAAACGTTAAGGCCAGCGTCAAGAACAAAAATAAGCCGGAAATATCTGTAGAAGTTGCTGTGGAAGGAGGGATAGGGGAAACTTCTAAGCCAGTTGACCTTAGTAATCCACACATTTTAATTGAATTGGAGGATTTGATAGAAAAAGAAATTAAAGAAAATATAATGTCGTCAGTAAATAAGGCTCAAGAGCTACAAACTGATTTTTTAGGCTTTGGCGAAGCAGTACATCGTGCAGATCCGCAAGCCTGGAAACAAATGAAGCACGCTTGGAATAAAGAATATTTCCCTGATTTAGAGGTGAATATTACGGTAGATGCTTTTGTACGGCGCACAGGTTTGAGAAATAAACCATTTTTTTCAAATATGGAAGGTTAACGAGGAAAAAAGGGGGGATAAAAGTGGAAAAAGCTAAGATAAATGCAAGTCAACTGTTTGTTCTCATTTTTCTTTTCCAACAAGGCAGCGCCCTTTTAATTCCTCTTGGAGTAGAAGCAAAGCAGGATGCCTGGCTTGCCATTTTATTAGGAATGGTAGGAGGCTTCTTCTTATTTTTTATTTACGAGCGCCTGTATAACTATTATCCTGACATTTTACCAACAGAATATATGCAGCAATTAATCGGTAAATTTTTTGGTAAAATACTTGCGAGCGTTTACATCATTTATTTTTTGTACATCGCTGCAAGAGTACTACGGGATTTTGGTGAAATGCTCGTAACATTTGCCTATAAAGAGACACCATTATTTATTATTAATGCACTTTTATTACTTACGGTAGTGTACACGGTACATAAAGGAATAGAGGTAATTGCCCGGTCCAGCGAACTTCTTTTTGTGTTGATGTATTTTTTAGCCATTTCAGGATTTATTTTAGTTATTGTATCAGGGTTAATTGATGTGAAAAATTTACAGCCAATATTAGAAAATGGATTGAAACCTGTTTTAGAGGCCGTTTTAACCGAGACATTGTATATCCCTTTTGGTGAAGTAATCGCTTTTACGATGATATTTCCATATATAAACAGGCCAAAAAAATTAAAAGTGGCAGGTATTGTAGCTATTGCATTAAATGGCATTAACCTTGGCTTAACCATGGCAATTAATATTGCCGTGCTGGGCGTTGACCTGGTTACACGTTCCCAATTTCCTCTTCTTAATACTATACAGGCCATCCAGGTAGCAGAATTTCTAGAACGGCTGGATGTTTACTTTATGATTGCATTGATTATCGGTGGTTTTATAAAGGTCAGTATTTACTTTTATGCAGGTATAATCGGTATATCAAACTTATGTAAGGTGAAAGATACATCCAAACTAGTTTATCCAATAGGAATTGTCGTTTTGTTTTTATCAATAACTATTTCTAGTAGTTATGCAGAACATATTTATGAAGGGCTTTCGATTGTATCTCTATATATGCATCTGCCTCTTCAAGTTATTATTCCTTTGTTGTTATTATTGATTGCGGTTATTAAAAATAGAAAGCAATAAAAAAAGCGAGTCCACAAAGGAATCACATAATGGAGGCAATTACTATTTGGTGTTTTATTCTTTTTTCTTGCTAGTCGCTGGCTGGCAGAAGCGGCAGTAGCAGCAGTAGCATAATTTCCTGTACCTGCAGAGCTTAAAAGCGTCATTATTTTTTCCGCACAGAGCCAATTTCTGCGGAAGTTAAGCTGGTTTTTTTATCATGCATCAAATTGACCTCCTATAATAACCATAAGGTGCTGCCCCAAAAAGTCAGGAAACAAATCATTGTTGATATGTGGAAAGGATTTTTCTCTTGTATTATAAATGGGGTGAGATTTCAGGTTTCATCTTGACTGTTTAATATAATCGTTCTAATTATACTTCCGACACCTAAACCGATGGGCAAGAAAATCATGGGCAGCCACATTGGACCGGGAGATATCCCATAAATTGTAAATGAGGGAGAAAAAATTAAGCCTACTGTTACAAAATAGGCAGAAAAAGCTAAAGGCAAGTAGGCGAACGGCCTGGTCCCGCCGCCTGCTTCTTTATAAGCATCCCAGATCGCAAAAAAATACAAACAAGGATAAAACATAAGCCACTGATAGTCTGTTTGTTCAATCGCTTCTTGAATATTTCCATGAAAACTTAAAACGATAACCTGATTAAAATTGGCCATAACATTAATTAAAATCTCTAAAAAAATAAAAATAAATCCTTTTATATACTTTCCGATTAACAGATGACCGAATCCAGGCAGGGCAATACTCCATAGCAGCATTTCTAATTTTTTAATACTTTGTTTGTCTAACTGTTTCATATCTCTGCTACCTATAATAGTTAGGTTTCACTGCTAATAACGGCCGTATGTAATCGCAGTTAGTCAAAGGTTTCACTCTTCCCTTCCTGCAGGAGGTGTGACCAATCATACTAACTTTATAAAAGGAGTCCCTATTTGTAAATGCACTGAAACCTGTTTTGCTGATTTCTTTAGCTGGTTCCATTCATAATTTCCTCCTCATTAATAGCACATCGGGAATAGTTTGCATTATTTTTGACAGCTTTATGCAAGGGAATTAGAAATCAGTTGATCAACTTTAAAACCTATGTTTCTGAATGTCTAACACCTACTGTTCATGTTGAGATCCATTGAAAATACCGACAAGATTCAAACAATTTTAGGCGATCAAATTCAATTATTGTTTTATGGTAGATCCTTGGTTTAAGAAGGTAATGTGTAGTAATTAATTAAAATAATTTACTTCTTGATAATATTTTTTAAATAAACATGCACTTGGGCTGGTTAGTTTTGTGGTCATCATATTTTGGAAGGCAGCAAATGGCAGGTTGGTTTGGAAGGGGAGATATAATTTTTGAGGAAATACCTGAACCGGTTGTAACTTATGATGTGGATTTAAGCATGGGGGAAGGAATTAGTTTTAGGATGAATAATGAAGTTCTTCCAGATACCTCTATACCTCTCCTATTGAAGTAAAAGAAGGAGATATCGTTAAAGTTACCAACTCTAATATGAAGTTTTGATTTAAGAAGCTCATTGCTGTATTTGACATATATACTATATGGGGTATATTATATACTCAATTAAAGTGAAAGCTCAATACGAAAAACATCACATTTGTACAGGAGGGAGAATGGATGGAAACTTTTTTTCAAAGGGCTTTTGCTGATTGTTATTGTTTGGTTTTTGATGACTCGGTTCATGACTGTAAAGGGGTATCTCATATAAGCATCGAAGAAGCGAAAAATCGTTTGAAAGATAAGAATGCGCAATTTATAGATGTGAGAACACCAAATGAATATAAAGCTAATCATTAAAAACCTTTTAAAAATATTCCGTTATCGGAATTAGCCGACCGCACGAGAGAATTAGATAAAGAAAAAGATCCAAAACGGTATGCGAAGCAAAAAAGCTGCAAAAATATCCTCAAAAAACAAGGGTTTGAAAATGTCATAAACATTAATGGAGGATGAGTGACTGACTTAATTTTTCAATATTTTATACAGTACCCGGTAATCTAATAAAACCAATGAAAGGGAGCTGAAAATGTTGCATGAAAAAAGGTTTGATCCGAGTAAAGCTAATAAGCTTATAAGTGAGGAACGAATTAAACTTTTAAATCCAGATAGTATCATTCTTGAACTTCCAATAAATGAAAATGATTTCATAGCAGACCTTGGAGCAGGAAATGGTTTTTTCACTGTACCAGCAGCTAAAGAAACGAATAAAACTGTTTATGCTGTTGATATTGAACCTAAAATGCTCGATATGTTAAAAGAAAGAACTGAAAACGAAGGTCTAACTAATATTGAATACGCTGTTAGCGATCTAGAAGCTATTAATATAAAGGGTAATGCGGTAGACAAGGTGCTGGCAGCTTTTGTTCTTCATGAAGTAGGCAGTATCAAACAAGTACTCCATGAGATAAAGCGAATATTAAAACCCGGAGGGAAAGTTTTGCTGTTAGAATGGGAAGCTGTTGAAACAGAAGATGGACCTCCTCTTGAAATACGCTTATCTTCTGATGAGTTAAATAAGATGTTGCAAGAGAACGGTTTTCACACAAAGCTTATTCAGTTAAATGATTTTCATTATGCAATAAAAGCTGTTCCAAACTAAATACCTTCTCAATTTAACAGTAAGAGGTGTTATTTTATGCATCATCCATGAGTAATCAATCAAGAGGTCGTGTACGGTCTCAAAGATGAGAGATGGATAAAAAATGCAGACCAAATAGGAATGAAAGGTAAAAAAGTAATACTCACGTTTGATGATGGACCAAGCCGACAATTGAATGCTATCTTAGACGTTTTAAAGGAAAAAAAGGTTCCAGCCGTTTTTTTCTGGCAATCAAAGATTCTTCATGCTCAAAGACCGTGGAAAAGAGTTATACAGGAAGGGCATGAAATAGGCTCCCATGCTCATAATCATAAAAACTTAACTTCTTTAACAAAAGGCCAACAATATAAGCAAATAAAAATGAGTGTGGAAGTACTGCAAAAAATTACGGGAACCAACGTAAAATTTTTCAGACCGCCTTTTGGCCAATATAATGAAGATACAATGAACCTTCTAAAAACAATGGGATTAACGCCCGTTATGTGGGAAATCACTTCTTATGATTGGAAGCACAAGTCTTTTCCCGGTGTTATCATTAGAAATGTAGTGGACCATCTCAAGGAGGGGGCGATAATACTTTTGCACGAGGTAGAACAAACCTTATTTGTACTTCCAGAGCTCATCGATCGAATAAGAGCAAAAGGGTACGAATTTACTTTTTTATAAATTAGGTAAAAAGCAGTAAGCGTAAAATAGATCACACCTTCTGATTGCCTAAGAATTTTGGGATAATCTCCTCAAGATCTAAAGAGGAGGTTTTGCGATGGATCGATCGGAACACATAAAGATATGGGAGAAGCGCATCGCA
>NZ_JBHFQG010000012.1:0-102658 GCF_041949975.1 Alteribacillus sp. JSM 102045
GATCCTTCGGGGAGCCGACTCCTGTGAAGACACAGACAACTCCAGAACGGAGCCTGCTTAAGGGAGGAAGTGGTGAAGTCCACGGGGGACCTTGAGAGGGTGGAACAGGAGAGGAAGAGAACGAAGTGTATATAGTAACTTAAAAGTGAGCCACCATGACAATTGAAAACTGAGCCACTTTTGAGGAAAATAACCCTAATGACATATTAGGGGGAAATCTCAGGAGTGATTAAGTTGAAAGAGAAACAGATGATTATAAAACTATATTTGAATGGAATGAGCAGGAGAAAGATTGCCAAGAAAACAAAGAAATCTAGAAATACAGTTAGTAAATATATAAAAGAATATGAGAAAAGTAAGACGGAGGATGTTCGTAATCTACCGATTACAGAAGAGATCATGAAGCCGCCTACTTATAAAAAGAGAAGAGGGAGAAAGAGAGCATTAACGGAAGAAATTAAAAGCATTTTAAGAAGCTATATAAAGGAAAAGCTAGTTGGGTGGTGCGGGTACTTCGCCTTAGCCGACACGAGGAGCACGTTCAAGGCGCTTGATGAATGGATACGAAGACGATTGAGGATGTGTCTATGGAAAGAATGGAAATGGCCGCGTACACGTAAGAAGAACTTGATTCGCCTCGGAGTTCCCAAAGGGAAAGCGCATGAATGGGCGAATTCCAGGAAGGCCTATTGGAGAATTTCAGCCAGTCCAATACTACAAAGAACCCTAAAACAACTCCTACTGGAGCCGTTTAGGGTTGCGTGATCTGTTTACTAGATATCAATTCTTACGTCAATCTTAGAGAAACCGCCGTATGCGGATCCGTACGTACGGTGGTGTGAGAGGACGGAGGTTAATCACCTCCTCCTACTCGATTTACAGTAAATAACGTCAGGACTTCTTCGTGCTGCGCTCTTTTTCAACATAATCTATATATTTATTTAACGTTAAAATTGTCTGCAGACCAAGCATATCTTTCACTTGCTCAGGCGTTTGACCTTGTTGAAGAGAGCGAACGATAAAGGTATTCCGAAAGTGTCGAGCTGAAACGGCCCGGTCCAATCCAGCACGATTTCGTTCTTCTCGAATCATTTTTTGAATCGCAATTTCCGTTAAATTTTTCGGTGCATCTGTTTCATAACTCCAGCGGTAGGTTTGACGCTGAAAATCAAAAGCTACTAAAAAAGGATCTGCGGGCCTTTTAGGGCGAACCGGTTCTGGAATAACCTTGATATAGTGATAAAGAAGATTTTTATCTTTTTTAGATAATGAAATAGTACGGGGGTTGCCTGTTTCTTCTGGTATGGTTATTTCTCCTTTTCCTTGATTAATGTGAGCGGTCTTCAAAAGCGCTATTTCTTGCAGTCTTAGGCCATAATGCAAGAAGAGGGTAATGATCAATAAGTTACGAGGGGCGAGCAGAGGTCGTGCTGCTGCCTGTTTTGGGGACAGCCCTGCATCAGACGAAAGAGACCCAAGCAGTTTTTTTTCTTCATAACGCGTAAGGAGTTCTTCTTTTGCTAACTTGTTCCAAATCGATTCATCTAAATCAAGAGAAGCCATTGGATTAATATGTATTCTACCCGAACTGTATAAATAAGAAAAAAATCGTTTTAATACGGTTTGAATTCTTTTTAAAGTTCGAAGCGAATAGTGGCGGTGGTTTTCTAAAAAATAAAAATACTCTTCTACCATATGAGGGGTAATGCCCATTGCTTGGTGAACTTTTTCTTCCCCTTCTGTAACAGAAAGGTACCGAAAAAAATCGGCCAAATCATATCTATATCTATTAATGGTACTCCCTTTTCGTTGTTTTGCTGTAAGGCTGTCCAGAAAACGTTCCGCATCTTGCGGAAGCTGAAAAGCTGGCCCAGTCATATCAATCACCCTTTCGCGGCACAAGATAAGAACTTACTTTCGATTATAGCAAACGTACGAATCACCAATCAGCTTTTTTTGCGTATAGTATAGGTAAACGCCCGCTTTATATTTGCAAGAAGAGAGGGGATTGTTCGTGATGATACAAACAAAAGGCCGAGATAAAATTCAAATCACTATAAATTCAGCACAAAAGGGGGCTTCTCATAAAACCCAAAAAAACACACTTTCATCCGAACAGCATTACCCGCTTCTAAAGGCAGAGAAAAGTCTGGATACGATGATAGGGATGAAAAATGTAAAAGAGTTTGTGCGGGAAATGTATGCGCTTGTTTATGTAAACCAATGCAGAGAAAATGTTGAACTGCAGCCTACGCAGCAAAACCTTCACATGCTTTTTATTGGAAATCCGGGAACCGGTAAAACCACCGTAGCCAGAATAATGGCTGATATGTTAAAAGAAATGAAGGTCATTGAAAAAGGACATTTTATTGAAGCGGAGAGAGCGGACCTGGTTGGTGAGTATATTGGACAGACGGCACAAAAAACAAGAGACTTAATAAAAAAGGCCGAAGGAGGCATTCTGTTTATTGATGAAGCTTATTCCCTTGCAAGAGGCGGGGAAAAGGATTTTGGACGTGAAGCAGTAGATACGCTGGTAAAAGCAATGGAAGATCATCAACATAAGTTTATTCTCATTCTTGCAGGGTATCCCGATGAAATGAAGCGATTTTTAAAATTAAATCCTGGTCTCCCGTCAAGGTTTCCAAATACGTTGCAGTTTCATGATTTCACAGGTGCTCAAATGCTTGAACTATTTAAAAGAATGACTAAAGAAAAGGAATATCAATGTACACAAGAACTAATTGAAAAAATGAAAGCCCATTTTAATAAAGTTACTTACTTTAATGAAAAAAGTCATAATGGCAGGTACGTCCGCAATCTCATTGAGAGGATGATAAGACGGCATGCTGTTCGAGTATTAGAACAACAAAAATTAGATAAACAAACGCTCATGACATTAGAAATTGGGGACTTTATAATAGAAGAGGGCTGAAAAGAGGTGCATCTATGAAAGAAAAAGTGATTATTGTAGGCTGTCGTTTACAAGACCAAAAAGAAGAATCATTCCAAATGCTTATGGAAGAATTAAGAGCACTTGTTCATACAGCAGACGGAGAAGTAGTGGAGGAGATGGTGCAGACAAGGGAGCGTCCGCATCCAGCTACCTATATTGGAAAAGGTAAAGTTTCGGAGCTTTCTATTACAGCAGAAGAAAAAGAGGCAGATTCAATTGTGTTCAATGATGAATTGTCACCAGGCCAGGTCCGAAATTTAGATGATGAAATAAATGCCAGAGTCATCGACCGCACACAAATCATACTTGATATTTTTGCCTCGCGTGCTCAAACGAAAGAAGGTAAGATCCAAGTAGAACTAGCTCAGCTTATGTATCTTTTGCCGCGATTATCTGGACAAGGTCAAGTCCTTTCCCGTCTCGGAGGCGGTATCGGAACAAGAGGTCCAGGGGAGACAAAGCTTGAAACAGACCGGCGCCATATTCAAAAACGAATGGATGACTTAAAAAAGCAGCTTGCAGATGTTCAAGCACATAGAGAAAGTTACCGTAAACAGCGCCGCAAAAACAATGCAGTTCAATTTGCTTTGGTCGGTTATACAAACGCAGGAAAGTCGACACTTTTAAGTAGATTATCAGGTGCTGATACGTTTCAAGAAGATTTATTATTTGCTACACTTGACCCGCTTACTAGACAAATTGAACTTCCAACTGGTTATCAAGCATTGCTCACAGATACGGTAGGGTTTATACAGGACTTACCGACAACGTTAATTGCAGCCTTTCGTTCCACACTTGAAGAAGTAAAAGAAGCAGACATCCTCCTTCATGTAGTCGATGCTTCCCACCCGGAAGCCCATGAACAGATGGAGACGGTGGACAAGCTTTTGAGTGAACTAGAAGCAATTTCAATTCCTTCTATTACGGTATTTAACAAAAGAGACCAAGTACAGGAACCAACTGCTTTAACAAGATCTGACCAGCCGTCCATTTTTATATCAGCTTTCAATGAAAGCGACATTCAAGAACTGCGAATAATTATGGAAGAAACATTAAAACAGCAAATGAATTACTTTCATGTGAAAATTCCAGCGCAAGATGGTAAAAGTCTTTCAGATATCCAAAGATATACGCTGATTAAAAACGAGAAGCTGCTCGAAGAAGAAAATAGTTTTGATTTCAAAGGATATGTGCTCCCGAATCATCCAGTAAACGGAACCATAAAAAAATATGAAGCAAACATGTAGAAAGTTGGGAAAAAATGTCTGCACCTTGGCATGACAAGAAAGAATTAATAAAATTAGCCGAACAAGCAGAAACTAAAATACAGCCAATGATAAAACAGGCGGAAGAAACGGCTGATTGGAATCAGGCAAAGGTTTTAAACATTTTTAAAGAAGAAGGTGTTTCGTCCTTTCATTTTAATCCTTCCACTGGATATGGTTATGATGATACAGGCCGCGAAACACTTGACCGAATATATGCTAAAGTATTTGGTACCGAAAAAGCGATGGTCAGGCACCAGTTTATATCTGGAACCCATGCCATCACTGCAGCACTATTTGGAGTATTAAGGCCTAAAGAGCGGTTGGTATACGCAGGAATGCCCTATGATACGCTCCAAACAGCAATCGGCCTGTCTGAAAATAAACGAGGGTCCATGAAGGATTACGGTATTGCTTGTGATATTGCTCCCTTGGATTCAGAAGGATATCCGGACAGCAAAGCTATCCTCGACCGTGTTTATCCAGAAACAAGAGTGGTGGCATTGCAGCGTTCCAAAGGTTATGCGTCCCGTCCTTCTGTTTCGATGGAGAAAATGCAGAAAATAATAAATGAAATTAGAGCATACCGAAAAGACCTAATCATATTTGTAGATAATTGCTATGGAGAATTTGTTGAGAAAACAGAACCGGGGCATCTAGGTGCTGATTTGTTAGCTGGGTCATTAATAAAAAACCCGGGAGGCGGATTGGTTCGAACAGGCGGTTACATAGCAGGCAGAAAGCAATATGTAGACCAGGCAGCTTCAAGGTTTGCCGCTCCAGGTATAGGATTAGAAGGTGGAGCAACATTAAACAGCCTGCTTGAAATGTATCAAGGGTTGTTTTTGGCTCCTCATATTGTTTCACAAGCGTTGAAAGGTGCTTTTTATACGGCTGCTTTACTTGAAGAAGCTGGACTAGAAACATTTCCATCTTGCCTGGAAACAAGAACAGATCTTATCCAGGCAGTCACATTTAAAAACAAACAAAGTATGATCCGGTTTTGTCAGGCTATTCAGGAAGCATCCCCGGTTGACTCTATGGTAATACCAGAACCTTCTCCAATGCCAGGATATAAAGATGAAGTAATTATGGCTGCTGGTGCATTTATACAAGGCTCTAGTATTGAATTATCTGCTGATGGACCACTGCGGCCTCCTTATACGGCTTATATCCAAGGCGGCCTAACATTTTCCCATGTGAAATATGCCGTACAACAGGCATTGCATGCATTAATGAAAGAAGGTTTGCTACCAGAGCAACATAGCAATGAACAGTAATAGGTATAAAGGCATCCGACGTTTCTGAAAATTTCGATGTAAAAAAAGTTAACATGCACTTGACGAAAAACCTAACATCGTGTAGGATGAAAATATCTTCTTAAGGAAGGAGGCGGCCAGGTGAACGATAATATCCGGCGCAACATGCCTTTATTTCCTATTAGCATTGTGAAAAAGCTGACAGAATTGTCCGCACGCCAAATTCGTTATTATGAAGAACACGGTCTTGTATATCCGGCAAGAACCGAAGGCAATCAACGACTGTTTTCTTTTAATGACGTAGACAGGCTGTTAGAAATTAAGGCACTCATCGAACGAGGCGTAAATTTATCTGGAATTAAAGAAATTTTTGAATTACGCTCGCAGCATGAAGAAGAAAAGCCTAAGCCTGCTCTTAAGAACACAGAAAGTATGAGTGATAAAGAACTTCGCCGTCATTTGAAACATGAAGTGATGGCAGCAGGAAGGCAAGGCAGAACTTCTATGATTCAAGGACAATTGTCAAGGTTTTTCCATTGATCAGGTGATTTCCTTTTGTCTCAAGGACAAAAGATTTCATACTAATTTTTTTGAAACGAAGAGAGGAGACTCACCACATGGCCACCAAGTACACTAGAGAAGACATTACAAGAATGGCTGAAGAAGAAAACGTTAAATTTATTCGTCTGCAATTTACGGACCTTCAAGGAATTATTAAAAATGTAGAAATTCCAGTTGATCAACTTTCTAAAGCATTGGATAACAAAATGATGTTTGATGGTTCTTCCATTGAAGGTTTTGTAAGAATTGAAGAATCTGATATGTACTTATACCCTGATTTAGATACATGGGTAGTATTCCCTTGGACTCCGGAAAAAGGGAAAGTAGCTCGTCTTATTTGTGACATATATGAGCCAGGGGAAGTAGGAGGAGACCCAAAACCATTCGCCGGTGACCCTCGCGGAATCTTGAAGCGTGTATTAAAAGAAGCAGAAGAAATGGGCTTCACTGCTTTCAACATTGGTCCAGAGCCAGAGTTCTTCCTTTTTAAAAATGATGAAAAAGGCGAGCCTACCATGGAGCTTAATGATAAAGGCGGCTATTTTGACCTTGCTCCAACAGACCTCGGTGAAAACTGCCGTCGCGATATTGTGCTTGAGCTTGAAGACATGGGCTTTGAAATTGAAGCTTCTCACCACGAAGTTGCTCCTGGGCAGCATGAAATCGACTTTGAATACGCGGACGCTGTAACTACTTGTGATAACATTCAAACCTTTAAGCTTGTTGTAAAAACAATTGCAAGAAAACACGGGTTGCACGCAACATTTATGCCAAAGCCGTTATTTGGAGTAAATGGTTCTGGTATGCACTGTAATATGTCCTTGTTCAAAGGAAAAGAGAACACGTTCTATGATGAAAAGACAGATTCTCAATTGAGTGAAACAGCAATGCAGTTCTTAGGAGGTATTCTTGAGCATGCCCAGGCTTTCACTGCATTGACTAATCCGATTGTTAACTCTTATAAGCGTCTTGTTCCAGGATTTGAAGCACCAGTATATGTAGCATGGTCGCTTCGAAACAGAAGTCCGCTTGTGCGTATTCCTTCTTCTAGAGGATTAAGCACACGTGTAGAAGTAAGAAGTCCAGACCCTTCTGCTAACCCTTACCTTGCTATGGCAGCTATGCTAGCTGCAGGTCTCGATGGCATAAAGAGAAAACTGAACGCTCCAGAGCCAACGGATCGTAACATCTATGTGATGAGCAAAGAAGAGCGTGAAGAAGAAGGTATTAAAGATCTTCCTGCTGACCTAAAACAAGCATTGGACAGCCTTTTGAAAGATGAAGTGCTTGTCAACGCTATCGGACCTCATGCAATTGAGCATTTTGCAGAAGCAAAAGAAATCGAATGGGATATGTTTCGCTCTCAAGTACATCCTTGGGAAAGAGAACAATTCCTTTCCACATATTAATAAGATCCATAAACCCCTTGATGACCTCGCTGTTATCAAGGGTTTTTTAGGTGTTCTGTAACTGAATCCATTATGCTCCTTTTTCATAAATACATCTTTCAGCAAGAAATAAGGCTCCTCATCATGATTATATATCAATGAAAAATGAAAAAAATTTATGATGATACCGTGTACCATTAAATGTTTAAACAGCTCGTCAAAGATAACATAGATTATTAGGGAGGTAAGGTTTAAGGGGAGGGATAGATCGACCGTAACTTGCAGATTCATTCGCAGTCTCCAAGAACGAAAAAATACCCGGCTCATGCTGTATATCAGCAGCCGGGTAAACTATTTAAATAAGTACAAAATTAATGCAGTGTTCGAAATACTCCAGTAACTTTTCCTAGAATAGTGCAATTGTCTAAAATAATAGGTTCCATAGCAGCATTTTCCGGCTGCAGGCGAATGAAATTATCTTCTTTATAAAAACGTTTGACAGTCGCTTCTAACTCTTCTGTCATCGCTACGATAATATCCCCGTTGTCCGCAGTTTGCTGGTGTCTTACCACTACTAGGTCTCCGTCATAAATACCAGCCTCAATCATACTATCTCCTTGAATAGTTAATATGAATACTTTCTCATCAGAAACCATACGCTCTGGTAAGGGGATATACTCTTCAATGTTTTCAACAGCGGTAATAGGTTCACCCGCTGTAACTTTCCCCAAAACAGGAACATAAACAGCATTGCTTTCTGAGATTTGCGGTTGAACGTCTTCTAGTTCTAAAACTTCAATTGCTCTCGGTTTTGTCGGGTCTCGGCGTATTAATCCTTTATTTTCAAGCCTTGAGAGATGACCGTGTACAGTCGAACTTGATGCGAGCCCTACAGCTTCGCCTATTTCACGAACGGAAGGAGGATAGCCTTTTTGCCTGACTTCTTCTTTTATATAATCTAAAATTTGCTGCTGGCGTTTCGATAGTTTGGGCATCGGGTCAGCACCTCTATTTCTATTTTTTTCATATAAACAGTATAGCATGGAAAACATATGTACGCAAACACTCGTTCTAATCTTATCTTGACGGGAACAAAAGTTCTCTATATACTAATTCGTAACGGGAACATACATTCTTATTTATCGGAGGGTATTTAATGATTTTAAAAATGAAGAAGTTAAGCAGTCAGGAATGGGCTATTTTAATTCTTTTTATCATTTCTATTATTTCTCTTGTCTTAACTGTGCAATTAACTGCTCCTGAAGAAGAAAAAAGCATGTATGTAGACAGTATGGATGGACAAGAAGAGGATGTGCTAACCTATACATGGATCGAAAATGGACGCTGACTATATGAGAGGCTGAACAAATGAAGGAGAGAAAATATTTTGAAAAGCTGCATCATTTATTGCCGGGTAAGCACGAACAAAAAATCACAGCAGTCTTCCTTAACAAGACAGCAGGAGGAGCTAACCCGTTTATCGAAGGCAAAAGAATTTACAATTACTAAAATTATTACAGAAGAAGCGAGCGGATATTCCATTGAGCGAGAAGGGCTTCTTGAAGTATTGGATCTGTTGAGCTCACAAAAAGCCGAAGTATTATGTGTGCAGGATGATACGAGACTGGGGCGGGGAAATGCAAAAGTTGCTTTGCTTCATCAATTATTTAAATTAAATGTCCCCATTTATACGGTAAAAGACGAAGGAATTCTTGAGTTATCTGAAACCGATAATATGTTGATGGATATTTTGTCGATGGTGGAAGAACATCAAAGAAAACTTCATAATTTAAAAATAAAAAGAGGAATGAAACAAGCAATAGAAAACGGTTTTAAACCTGAAAAAAACCTCTCGGACCTCCAACAGGGCGGAAGAAAAAAGAAAAAAGCGCCGATAGATGAAATCGTCCGGCTCAGAAAACTCGAACTGACGTTTCGTGATATAGCGGCTACCTTGCGTGGTTTTGGATACGATGTTTCTAAAGCTACTGTACATAGAAGGTACAAAGAACATATAGAGAGCCTGAAAAATTCGGAGTAATTCTTTCTTTGTTTGAAAATAACGTATTTGAGAATGTTGAATGCCCTCTCATCGACTGCAGTGAGGTTTGCAAAATAAAAATAGATCATATAGATTAGAAGACAAGTTAAAAAAGCGGAATACCAGGGAGGTTATTATACATTTATGCTTTCTCAAGAGAAGATTGCACGTATTAATGAGCTGGCTAACCGTTCTAAAACCACTGGTTTAACGGAAAATGAAGAAAAAGAACAACAGCAGTTACGACAAGAATATTTATCTAAATTTCGATCCTCATTCAAAAGTCAGCTGCAGTCTGTTAAAGTAGTTGATCCAAACGGCAAGGATGTCACTCCCGACAAAGTCGTTAAAACGAAAAGTAACAATTCGAACTTTCGCCAATAGATTTATATAGTAGAAATGGAACCTGGTGGTTAAGTTAATTTTCCATCAGGTTTTTGTTATGAAAATTACTAGAATCAGGTTAAAAGGAAGTCAATCTGTTTACATTAAAGCTTCATAAATTTCCGAACAATCTATTTTATACCAATAAATAACAGCTAGAAAAATTATCGTTGTTATTTAAATGAACGAAGTGAAGCAAATGATATGCATAACGATTCCATGATAACCACCTTGTACAATCAGGATAGAACGTTTATGATTAAACACGTAGGTAATAATACATATTGAGTTGTGGGAAAGGAAGGGAATAACATGGCAGCTAAAAATGTGGAAGAATTAGCCATTAATACAATCCGAACATTATCTATTGACAGTATCGAAAAGGCCAATTCCGGCCACCCGGGGTTACCAATGGGGGCGGCTCCTATGGCTTATACATTATGGAGCAAATTTATGAAACATAATCCGGGCAATCCAGACTGGTTTGACCGCGATCGCTTTGTGTTATCAGCGGGACACGGTTCTATGCTATTATACAGTCTCCTTCATTTGAGCGGATATGATTTGTCATTGGATGAATTGAAAAACTTTAGACAATGGGACAGTAAAACACCGGGACACCCGGAATATGGCGATACTCCTGGAGTTGAAGCTACAACTGGACCGCTTGGACAGGGGCTTGCTATGGCAACAGGTATGGCTATGGCAGAACGCCATTTAGCTGCTGTGTATAATAAAGAAGACATTAAACTAGTAGACCATTACACTTATGTATTGTGCGGAGATGGAGATTTGATGGAAGGAGTCTCATCCGAATCCGCTTCGCTTGCGGGGCACTTAAAGCTTGAAAAGCTCATTGTGCTTTATGACTCTAATGATATTTCTCTTGACGGAGATTTACATCAATCTTTTTCCGAAGATGTATTAAAACGTTACGAAGCTTACGGTTGGCACACTATTCTAGTAGAAGACGGAAATGATATCGAAGCTATCGAAAAAGCGATTGAAGAAGCAAAAAATACAGACCGCCCTTCTATGATAGAAGTGAAAACAGAAATTGGATTTGGGTCTCCTAATAAAGGCGGGACGAATGCCGCACACGGTGCGCCATTAGGTGAAGACGAAGTAACCCTCGCTAAAGGATCTTACAAATGGGAGTTTGAAGAAGATTTTCATGTTCCTGCGGAGGTTATGGAACATTTTGCTAAAAGAAAAGCAGAAGGTGCCCGCAATGAACAAGAATGGAATGACAAATTAGAAACGTATAAAGAAAAATATCCTGAACTAGCTGAACAATTTATTCGTGCTGTAAAAGGAGAACTGCCGGCTGAATGGGAAAAAGACCTTCCTGTATATACTGAAGAAAAGCTGGCGACAAGAGCAGCATCTGGTGAAGTACTTCAAGCTATCTCAAAAGCAGTACCGTCTTTATTTGGCGGATCAGCTGACCTTGCTTCCTCTAATAAAACACTAATCAAGGAAGAAACAGACTTCAGCCGTGATAATTATAAAGGAAGAAACATTTGGTTTGGTGTACGTGAGTTTGCGATGGCAGCTGCAGGAAACGGCTTAAAACTGCACGGGGGTGTCCATCCTTATGTTTCTACCTTCCTCGTGTTTTCTGATTATTTGCGTCCGGCTCTGCGTTTAAGTGCTTTAATGGAACTGCCTGTTACTTATGTGTTTACTCATGACAGCATTGCCGTTGGTGAAGACGGTCCAACTCATGAACCAATTGAACAAACAACATCTTTACGGGCTATCCCTAACTTAAATGTTATTCGTCCGGCTGATGCAAATGAAACAACAGCAGCTTGGAAAGCAGCACTAGAGAGCGAAAATACACCAACGGCTCTAGTATTGACCCGTCAAGGTCTTCCAACCCTGTCTGGTACTGCAGAAAAAGCAGAAGAAGGAGTAAATAAAGGGGCGTATGTTCTTGCAGAATCAGCTAAACGTCCAGACATCCTGCTATTAGCAACAGGGTCTGAGGTGTCACTCGCTATTGAAACAAGACAAGAATTAGAGAAAGAGGGAATCAAAGCGAATGTAGTCAGCATGCCGAACTGGAAAGCATTTGATGAACAAGATGCAGCTTATCAAGAAGAAGTTCTTCCAGATGGAGTGCCAGCTTTAGCGTTAGAAATGGGAGCTTCCCACGGCTGGCATAAATATGTTGGTTATAAAGGAGCAGTTTTAGGAATTGACTGTTTTGGCGCCTCTGCTCCTGGAGATAAAATTGTTAAGGAATACGGGTTTACAGTAGAAAATGCAGTAGCCAAAGCTAAATCTTTATTAGATGAATAATAAAACCAAACGCTTCGTTAAAGAGACACGTTATAGTGCTCTTTTACGGAGCGTTTTTTAAATATTAATTATGGTACATTCAGGTAGTTCTCACATAGATATAGTTCCAAAGATGCAGTGTAGAAGAAACTCTTCTATATCTATGTTATCTATTTTTTATTCGACAAAATCAGTATTATTTATTTTCAGAAAATGACAGCACTTTTACTTGTTATAAGTTATTATAAAATTAAAGCAGTGAAGGGGGGAGAAAAACACATGACCCGGTATCAAATGGTTATTATTACAAAAGAAGTAGCTCTCCAATATTACCAATCAGAGGACAAGTTATTTCGTTTGTTTCTAGATTACAATCGTGCATATGAGTGGGCTCGTCCAGTTTTAGAAAAACAAATACGTTATATTACAGACGCTGTATTGCCTGTTCATTGGAATAACTCCCTGTCATGTTACCTGCAAGAATTAGGTTATAACGAAGAAAAGACGAAAGAAGGATATTCTTATTATTCTGAAAAATCGAACAACAATCTGTATGTCACGGAAAGGTACATCTATTTTCATCACGCGGGAAACTCAAAACAGGAGTGGGAAGTGTTTGATTGTATAAAAAACCTGTCGCCCTATGTATTCGCCGTGAATTTCGAGAAAGAAGCATATGGCTGGTTAAAGCCATTAAAAGTATTCTCTGTGTTATAATATCAATTCGCAGAGCTTACGATTTTTCATTTTATCCACTGTTGTTTGGAAGACCTCTATAAAGAAATATTGTCCCCCTCTTTTAATGACAGTAAGGATACGTTATAATTATATAGGTTAAACGTGGCAATTATTACAGAATATTTGTTTCAATGGTTTTAGAAGGAGGATAAAAGAGGAATGGACTGGCTTTGGTTTGTACTCGTTGGTGTGCTTTGTCTATTGGCGGGTGCTGCATTAGGATTTTTTATTGCACGAAAAACAATGATGAATTATTTAAAGAAAAACCCGCCAATCAATGAGCAAATGCTCCGGGTAATGATGATGCAAATGGGACAAAACCCATCGCAGAAGAAAATAAATCAAATGATGAAAGCTATGCAAAAGCAACAGGATAAAAAGTAAGGAAGAGGCTGTTTCAAAAGGAAGTGTAGAGCAATAAAGCTTTTTACACTTTACCGTTTTGAAGCAGTCTTTTCATTTGAAAACATCTCGTTCACTTAATGACTTCCATATTGCCGCATTTTGCTCGTCTATCGTATAGGATGTTTTCAACTTCTTAATTCCTGTTTGCATGCATTCTCTTTTACGTTGTATGATAGAAGTAATGTTTTTAATGAGCGTCCCTGCAATAGCAGCATATGATAACATGCAGGGAGGGGAGTTGGAAGAAATGAACAGCATGTTAATTGTTACTACAATTGGTGCCGCATTCATGGCTACAATCGCTATATTTATTCGAATGAAAGCGATAAAAAAACCGGCCTCCGTAAAGAAAATTATTTTACCACCTTTATTTATGTCGACAGGATTTCTAATGTTTTTATATGAACCAACCCATATTACTTTTTCACAGACGATTGAAGCATTATCGGTCGGCCTTATTTTTTCATTGCTGCTAATTAAGACGTCAAGCTTTGAAATTAGAGATCAACATATCTATATGAAGCGTTCCAAAGCTTTTGTTTTTATTTTATTCGGCCTCTTGATCGCAAGAATTCTATTTAAACTAATAATCGGTGATGCAATAAACATAGAAGAATTAGGAGCCATGTTTTTTATTTTGGCATATGGCATGATTATTCCGTGGCGGATATTTATGCTCGTTACTTATAAGAAAATGGAAAGACAAATGAGGCTGGAAGATAAAAATACTGCCATTGCGTTTCGGCCTTAATTTTAAAAAGGCTGTCCATCGATTACCGATTTGGGCAGCCTTTTTTAAGTAAATAAATGTTCGTAAGGAGCGACATCAATTTCCTTTTCCTTTAATTTTTTTCTTAAAAATTTGTGATCTCTTTTTGGAGTAGCGATAATATAACCGCGTATTAACAGATCTTCATTAATCAGGTTTGCGTTTTCTTCTAGTGCCAGTTCTCCAATTTTGCCGGCAATTTTTTCACGAGCCGTATCTCTGAACAGCTCAGGCACGGGTTCTACTAATTCCTCTAGCAGATCTTTTTTTTCCTGCGGCCACAGGTGAATGGTTTTTTCAAGATAATAATCCTGCCAATCTAAAATAGATTTACCATCTTCTTTGGGAAACCTCTTTAAAAACTTTCGAAACATAAAATATCCACCAATAAACATAATGACCGTAAGAAAAACAGACCAGAAAACAATAAACCACATGAACATATCAGAAGGCATCTGATTCACCTCATTTGCTGAATCTCATCGATATTTTATCATAGAACTAGAAAAAAAGCAGGATTAAAATCGTTTTCTATAATATAAAAATAATCCGGGTTTTGATATACTTCCTATGGAAAGGAGATTGTTTATGTGGATTGATATTACCAGTTATATTATTCATTGGATAATGGCCCTGTCTTTTTTTCTTATGATACCTTTGCCTTTCTTTTTAAAAGGAATGGAAGGGGAGAATCTATTATTTATTAAAAAAATTTACCGGCCGATCATTCACTTTGCTCATGCCGGCATAATAGGTTCAATAATAACCGGTTTGTTTCTCATTCAGGAATGGCTATCCTGGTGGACCATTGCCGTGTTTGTTCTCTGGTTAGTCATTGGAGCTTTCTTAGGTTTAACTGCCAAATCGCTTCGAATTTCCATGGAGAATAATCAATCGAACAGTTCATTATTAAAGCACAGCTGGATTCTCACTAGTGCAGTTTTAACTATGTTCATTTTGAAGTTTGCCAATTGGTTTTAGCGTAAATAATACATATTGATATGGTAATTGCACAGAAAGGAAGTATGAAAACGATGGCCGGCAAAGATGTTAACGATTATATTGAACAAGGAATCTACGGGCCAAAAGAAACAAAGCCGGATGAAAAAAGGAGATTTCTTGGGATGTACCGAGAGCGTATTCTTTTGGCGCTTACAAAAGAGCAAGTAATGGAAAAAGGAACATATTCAGAGGTAGAAGATGTGCTCCAATCTCACTCCGACGTGGTTATGGTGGTGAACGGGAAGTTGGGATATACGGCTTTATCTCCTTACACCAAAATAGCCAGCAAGTATGGAGTGCACGCAAAGCGCGTGACCAATATGGATAACAAAACAGACATTGGTCTCGTTCTAGCTAAAGATTACGCTGTAGATAAAGAATCTATTTTTATAGAAACAAAAAAAGAAGACCAAAAAACAAAAACAGAGAAAAAACCCTGGTGGAAAAGAATATTTAATTAACCTGTGATTCATCATCGGTTTTTTTATTGTTTATTACAAGTTGTGGATAACTATCTCCATATTGTTTGATCCGCGTCTAGCTTTAGCGCCCAGCCTCTCGGAGGCCCAAGAAGGTTTAAGGAACTTTTGCTAGAATCGCGAACATCGTGTTCGCAACGCAAAAGTCAGCACATCCTGTGCAAGCCAGTTCGACGTTGTCACAGGACGTGCTAATGTCGCCAATGCCACAGGACGTGGCGTTTTTGGCGACGAAAGTGCAACGCAGAAGTCACCACATCCTGTGGAAGTAAGAGCGCCTTTCATGACTGAAGAACATTTACCTGTCGAGGCTGATCAGGGCGCTTGCGCTTTTGTTCTTTGTGAGCTTAGCGCCAGGTAATGATTTTATGATCGCTTTCTTTGGAATAATTTATCCTACTTTAACTCGCTTTGCAACCTTTTTAATACGATTTACATTCCCCACAGAGCACTGCCATATTTCTACAACTATTCCCATCTGACCATTACCCTCTTTAAAATCCCTTCTTTGTAGAAATTTCAAAAATTGGGGAGAGATTTTACTTATAAGTGTTTGTTTTTTACAAATATTAAACCAATAAATAGTTTATGGAGGCGATGGAACTGGCGCCGGTAAAAACAATAACGTACCGACATCCTAAGATGGAAGATGGCAAAAATATTTGGAAGCTTATTCAGGAAATTGATGTGTTGGATTTAAATTCTGCTTATTACTACTTAATTTTTTGTGAGTATTTTAAAGATACATGCTTAGTAGCTGAAAATGAGGGTGAAATCGTAGGCTTTGTTTCTGGTTTTCGGCATCCAGAACATAGAGAGATTTTATTTGTCTGGCAGGTAGCTGTAGCAAAGTCCCAGCGTGGAGAAGGACTTGCCTCTAAACTTCTGCAAAAGCTTCTAGAATGTGACGAATGTGCAGATATTAGAGCCATTCAAACAACCATCTCACCTTCTAACAAAGCTTCTTACGGACTTTTTCAAAAGCTCGCTAAACAGCTGGGAGCAGATATGAAAAAAACAATGCGAATTCCACCTGAAGTCTTTCCAGGTAAAGATCACGAAGCGGAACAGACATACAAAATTAGTCCTATTCATTAAAATAAATAAGAAAAGGAGAAAAATGATGAGTATACAGATAAGCGCAGACTTAAACATTTTTAACGAGCATGAATCGGAAGTTCGCAGCTACTGCCGCAGTTTTCCAACTATTTTTTCTAAAGCACAAGGAGAATATTTATGGGATAAGGAAGGAAACAAATTTATTGATTTTTTTGCAGGAGCTGGGGCATTAAATTATGGTCATAATCATCCTAAAATGAAAGAAAAACTGTTAGAGTATGTTAACAAAGATGGGGTCACTCATGGCCTCGATATGGCAACAGAAGCAAAGGAAGAATTTATCAAACAGCTTCAACATATTATTCTTAAACCCAGGAACATGGCTTACAAAATGATGTTTCCGGGGCCGACTGGGACAAACGCTGTCGAAGGAGCCTTAAAATTAGCACGCAAGATTACCGGACGCGAAACAATAATGAGTTTTACCAATGCATTTCATGGTATGACATTAGGAGCTCTTTCTATAACAGGAAACCAATTTAAACGTCACGGAGCCGGTATCCCGCTTCATCATGCAGTCGTTATGCCCTATGACAATTTTTTAAAAGATGGAGCGGATTCAGTAAAGTATATGGAACAGTTTTTAGAAGACAATGGGAGCGGGGTATCTAAGCCGGCGGCTATCATTTTAGAGACAGTTCAAGGAGAAGGCGGTATTAATGTAGCCAGCTTTGAATGGCTTAAAAGAGTGGAAGAGCTGTGCCGGAAGTTTGACATTTTCTTAATTATTGATGATATACAAGCAGGTGTGGGTCGAACAGGATCATTCTTTAGTTTTGAACCAGCAGGAATTGAACCAGATATCATCTGTTTATCTAAATCTATAGGTGGATACGGTCTTCCATTTGCGATCACCTTAATGAAACCAGAACACGATATTTGGGAACCTGGCGAGCATAATGGTACATTTCGAGGGAACAATTTAGCGTTTGTGACAGCAGCTGAGGCATTACACTTCTGGGAAGATGATACGTTAATAAAAGAAGTAAAACGTAAAGGAAACACGGTTCAGGAACGGTTAGAAAAGCTGGTAAGCATCCATCCAGAACTGAAAGGAGAAGTGCGCGGCAGAGGCCTCATGAAAGGATTGGCCTGCACCGTGGAAGGGATGGGAAGTGATATTTGCTGCAAAGCCTTTGAAAATGGATTGATCCTTGAAACGGCAGGGATTAATGATGAAGTCGTAAAAGTCATGCCGCCCCTCAACATTAAAGATGAAGCCTTAGAAAAAGGTTTGAATATTTTAGAAGAAAGCATAAAAACGGTATTAAAGAAATAAACAAAAGGCACGATGGACATTTCCATGGTGCCTTTATTAATAGATAAGAGTATTTTATTCCGGGACATCTTCATACCAGCATTCATTGTTTCTCCAAGCATTTTTGCTATTGCAGACTGCACTTAAAGATATTTCATGGGAGTCGCCAGTTCCATGTGGCTCCGAACGGATTCCCTCTTGTATGGCTTTCTCTTCAATGAATGAATAATAAATTGGTATTGATTACTTGTTAAATGATTATCTTGAAGCTCGCGCAAAAAGACCCTCCTATCTTTTAGTGTTTGATGTTTTTATCAATACATGCATGCAGGAAAACGGAAAAGTCATTGGTGAATAAGCTAGAAAAAGGATTGGAAAGTGTGTTATACAACATTTCGGTTTCTTTCATACTAGATGCCTTTCCCACAGTTGTCAGCCTTTTTTCATTCAATTTCCCTTAAACAATGTATATACCCTTACTATCTTTTGTACTTTGAATAAACTAAATAGATATTTACAGCAGAACTCATAGAAGGAGGGAGAAAAGAAATGAAAATAAAAGGCAGAAATAAATGGAAGTTATACCTTGCTTTGAAAAAAAATAAAAAGCTCCGGCCTTATCTTGTTCCTACAAAAAAGTGGAGTAAAAACAATTTCGAGTATATGTTATCTAAATATCAATCTATCGTAGTGAAGCCAAATAAAGGTTTAAAGGCGAATGATATTTATTTTATTTCAAAGATAGATTCGGGTTATGAAATCCAAATATATGAAAAAAAAAATTACTTTTCAACACGTCAAGAAGCTTATAAATTTATGAAGAAAACGTTAAAAGATGTTGCCAATATTATTCAAAAACGAATTGATATAGCAAAAATAGACGGACGACCTTTTGATTTTCGGGTAATCATTCAAAGGAAAACATTATCATCTCCATGGACGGCCACGGCTTACAAAGTAAGGGTTGCTGGGAAAGGAAGAATGGTAACAAATGCCAGCAAGGGCGGTCATCTTTTGACTTTTAAAGAGGCAATGGAAAAAAGGGCTGTTCCTGGAGACAAAATGGAGCAGTTGATAGAGCACATTAAATACGTATCGGTTACGGCGGCAAAGGCATTAAATGCTTATTATCCTAAAAAACGTCTTTACGGGATAGATATCGGAATGATGAATGATGAATCCCTTCACATTTTTGAAATTAACCGTAAACCTTTACTAAAAGGATTTACCAAAAAACACCAAAAAATGATAAAAAGGTTTAGAAAAGGAGGTTAATCCTTGTTTCGTTTCTTTGCTGTGTTTTTATAACTGAAAATATAAAAAGAAAGAGTGATGATAGGGTGGTAAAAAGATTAAAAGGAAGAAATAAATATAAAATGTATTTAGCCCTGAAAGAAAACAAAGCACTTCAATCATACCTTCCTTATACAGTGAGGTGGAGCAAACAAAATTTTTATAGGATGTTGAAAAAATATCGATCTTTAGTAGTGAAACCAAGAAATGGACGGCAGGGCCAAAGAATATACTTTGTAAACAAAACAAAGAAAAAATATGTTGTTCATATTAACAAAATAAAAAAGGTTTTTAAGACAAGAAAAGATGTTTTCAACTATCTTAGTCAATTTACAAGGAAGAGAAAATTCATTATTCAAGAAGAGATTGATCTTGCAAGAATCGATGGAAAGCGTTTTGATTTCAGGATTATTATACAGCGGCTCTCACGTAAGGATAATTGGGTAGTGAATGGTATCATTGCGAGAAAAGCAGGTAAAGGTTACAAAGTAACAAACAAGCGGCGCCATGGAATTGTGCTGCCATTACAAGAAGCGATGAATAAATTGAATATCAATGAAGAAGTAAAAGTTTCTAAGGTGAAAGAAGTAAAGGACACTGCTCACTTGGCTGCTGTTACTTTAGGGCGTTCTTTTCCTAATCAACGAATATTTGGCGTAGATATTGGTATGAAAGAAAATGGTTCGCTTTATATTTTTGAGTTAAATCGATGGCCATTAATAGCCGGCTTCAAAGGCTTAAAAGATCAAACGCAATATAAAAAAATAATCGAATATAAACGAAAAGCAAAAAAATCATAACGATTGTGCTGTTAGAAAATGACAAATGGTGGAATGCAGTAAAACATTCTAGCAGTTGTGTAACTGAAACAAAAGATGGGTCATATATTTGACAGTACTACATCTTTGAGGAGGATACTGCTGATATATTGATTTTTCGTAATTATTTGAATTATGCTTCTATTTACTACTATAATCCCTAAAGAACCGGTTGACCCTGATCTTTTGTATCAATCAGCACATCAAATAAAGTAGCTTTAGAATGAGGCAGCTATGGTAGTGGATAAACTTTCCGCTTTAAAAGAATTCGGATGGAATTTAAATCTCAAATAGAGGATATTGACTGCTGCAAATTATTGCGTTGGAATTAAAAGAGATTGTTGTTCTTTGCTCGCTATTTGTTATAATACGAAAATAACCATTTTCCATCATTAGAAGGAAAAATCAGCTATTGGAGGATTATTAACGTGTATTATTTTGCTTACGGTTCGTGCATGAATGTTAAAGATATTAAAAGAACAGTATATGCCAGACCTATAGGAGCAGCTGTACTTAAAGATTATCGTTTTGGCTATCGTGCTTATTCGAAGTCTCGGAAAGGCGGAGTAGCAGACATCATTCCAGACCCGGGAAATGAAGTTGAAGGCATTTTATTCGAAGTTCCTGACTTTAAAGGATTGGATAATAGAGAAGGTCATCCTCATTTTTATGAACGAATTGAAACAGAAGTACAGTTATTAGATACGAAAGAATGGATTGAAGCTAAAACATACAGTGTGGTGGAAAAATCTGACGCAGATATTGCTCCTTTCTCTTATTACTCCGGATTAATTTTTGAAGGAGCAAAAGAGCTGACTCAGGAATATCAGCAAAAAATTAGAGCACTCACCGAAAAGCTTCAAAAAGGACCTGAAAGTTATGAATAAATTTCTAAACCCTTTTGACTCAAAGCAGCACTAAGGTTTATTCATTTTACAGCAGATAAAAAAAGCGATAAAGCCATAACCATAGCTTTATCGCTTTTTTTAGATTCTAATTCCAAGTTAAGAAAGATATGTATCGACTGAATGCCGTTTGTGTTCGAAGATTAAACTAATATTTGGCGGGACCGTCTGGGAATCGAACCCAGCGGAGACGGCACGCGCCTCCCTGAAGGTTTTGAAGACCTCGGCGTGCACCAGCATCGCAACCGGCCCCATATTCTTTTACGAGATGTATTTTACCCGCTCTGCCGTTACATTGCAATCAGATAGAATTATTTTCAATCCTTGCTTACCTATAGTAAGATGTACACATAATTATTGTACATACGATCGAGCATAAAGGCGGGAAGTTAAATGGGAAAACGGATGTTTACAATAGGAATGGCTGGTCATATTGATCACGGGAAGACAACGCTCACCAAAGCGTTAACGCAAATAGATACCGACCGTTTAAAAGAAGAAAAAGAGCGCAATATCTCAATTGAACCAGGTTTTGCTCCTTTACAATTAACAGAGGAGATGGATGTTTCCATAATAGATGTACCAGGCCATGAGCGCTTTATTCGTCAAATGATTGCCGGAGTAGCAGGAATTGATGCTGTAGTCCTGACAGTGGCAGCGGATGAAGGGGTCATGCCGCAAACGAAAGAGCATCTGGACATTTTATCTTTGCTTGATGTAAAAGGCGGCCTTATTGCCGTAACAAAGGCGGATAAAGTAGATGATGATTTACTGGAGCTTGCTGGGGAAGATATTCGAGAAGAAGTAAAAGGCACACCGTTTGAACGCGCAGATATGGTGTTTGTCGATAGTGTATCTGGACGCGGAGTGGAAGAGGTACGCAAACATTTAATTAAAATGCTTGCAACGGTGCCGGTGCGAAATGAAAAAGATGCTTTCCGGCTGCCCATTGACCAGGTGTTTACGGTTCACGGACAAGGTACTGTCGTTCGCGGCACCGTATATGAAGGGACCATCCGTGATGGGGAAACAGTGCAGATTCTGCCTTCACGAAAGCATACAAAAATTAGACAGCTACAAATTCACGGAAACCAGGTTTCAAAAGGAGTAGCCGGGCAGCGGCTTGCAATGAATCTAAGTGGGGTTTCAAAAGAAGAAATAAAGCGCGGAGATGTGGCAGTTTCTGCTGAACATTATGTTACGACACAGATTATTCATATTGTGTTATTCACTTCGAAAGAATTTTTATATGCTTTAAAACAGCGCGGCCATATTAAACTACATCTTGGCACGGCAGAAGTGTATGGAAGAATTGTGTTTTTTGACCGTAATCTCCTAGAGCCAGGAGAGCATAAAGTCGTTTGTCAATTAAGATTAGAAGAGCCAGTTGTTACAAAACGAGAAGACCGGTTTATTTTACGCCGCCCTTCACCGGTAGAGACAATAGGAGGGGGCTGGGTTATTAATCCTCACGGGGAACGTCTTCCATTTGGTGAAAAGTCGGTAAAGCGTCTAGAAAACGAACTACAAGGTACTCCTGAAGAACACATAAAAACAGCTCTTCATGAAGAGAAATGGCTGACAAGAGAAGAAGTTGCAAAACAAGCAGGCCTAACGAAAGAAGATGCGGATGAACTGGTACAGCAATTAATAGACGAAAGCACCATTTGGGAGACTTCCAATAAGAAACTCGTCTTGATAGAGGAGTATGAACAGTTTAAAGAACATCTAATAGATGAATTAGCAGATTATCACGATGCTTATCCTTTGAGGTTCGGTAAGAATAAAGAAGAATTAGAAGCTGTAAAAACAGGTGTGCTGCCAAAAGAGTTAAATGACCGATTTTTAGAAGAAGCAGAGAAACAAGAAAAAATAAAGAAAATAAAACAGTATGTATCTCTTTTTTCCTTTTCACCAACTTACCCAAAAGGCTGGGAAAAACGAATGAAGCAATTGTTGGAAACGTGGAGAAATGACGGCATTGCTGTGAAACCTTGGACTGAATATGCTAAAGAGCAAGGCATACCCAAAGATCTTTCCGAGGAACTAAGATGGTCTTTGCTGCAAGCTGAAAAAGCAGCGTCAATGGATGAAAAACATATATGGGATATAAAGCAGATTCATGCAGCTGCAGAACAACTGCGTGCTATCCATCCCGATTCATTTACCCTTCAACAGGCAAAAGAAGTGCTGGGTGTAACTAGAAAATACCTGGTACCCCTGCTGGAATGGATGGACCATGCAGCAATTACAAAAAGAATAGATCAGGAAAGAGTGTGGCGTGACTAACATGAAAGAAAAAAAAACGTTAAACATATTATATTTGACGCCGTATTTTTCCTCTAAACGCGGAAATGCTACAACAGCGAAACGCATGCAGGAATATTTAAAGAAAGCTGGTCTCAAAGTAAACGTCTTTGCTTTTGATGAGGAAGCAGGCTCGATAGAGGGATATTTGGCTCAAGTAGATATAGTTCATGCCCTTCATGTAAGACGGACAGCTGAATGGCTTTCCTCGACGGGAATATCTATTCAAAAACCGTTCATTATTACAACAGGCGGAACAGATATTAATGTTGATTTAAAAGAAAAACATAAAAAGAACAGAATGCAGAAGCTTTTAGAGAAAGCTGATGCTTTAACAGTATTTACTAAGGATGGTAAAGAAAAAGTGCTGCGTCATTTTCCGCAGTTCAGTGAAAAAGTACAGGTTATTCCGCAAGCGGTACCACTGCCAATAACCAACAAAGAAGTACAATTTTCTCTTCCAGCCGGCAGCCCAAATATATTACTTCCGGCTGGTCTTAGGCCAGTAAAAGATGTATTGTATGTCCTCAAAGAGCTTGATGAACTAAAACAAATTTTTTGTAATCTTGAATTTGTACTCATTGGAGAAGCTTTGGATGAAGATGTCGAAATGCAGGTGATCCGGGCAGCAAAGCAGCGTCCTTGGTTTACTTATCTTCCACCTGTAGAGCAGGAAGAAATGCACGCTTTATATGATTGGGCCGATGCAGTCATAAACACATCTCAATCAGAAGGGCAGCCAGTCAGCCTTTTAGAAGGGATGAGTGAAGGGGTGCCTGTATTAGCAAGAAACAACCCAGGTAATCAGAGTGTCATAAAGCACAGTTATAACGGCTATTTGTTTTCCTCCCCGGAAGAATTTTTCAAGTTGTTCTACCAGTTGTTTTCGCATCAGAACTTATATAAGAGATTATCAGAGCAGGCGCGTGATTATGTTTTTACCCACCATCATCCAGAGGAGGAAGCTGATAAATATATAAGGTTGTATAAAAAAATACTTCAACAAATATGCAAGTAATTTTATTAGGTCTGGCTATTGTTTACTTTCCAAATATCGGCTGTCCTTTTGAAAGCGGCCACCGTTTCTTTAGTCTCAGCACTTTTAGAATAAGTAACATAAAAATCTCTTTCATTTGGTAAAAATCCTTTAAACACGCACCCTCTTGCTTGAGAAGAAGAAAGAGCAAATTCAGATAGAAACCCATAACCTATCCCCGCTTCTACAAGAGAAAGCAATCCTTCTGTATTCGGTACGACAGCTGCTGTTTCTAATTCTGCAAGAGTTCCATCCCAGTCATTCAAAGCACTCTCAACGGCTTGATACGTACCGGATCCTTGCTTTCTTTTCACGAAAGCAAAAGACTGCAGTTCAGAAAAACTCGTAACCGGTTTTGATTGGACACCTGGAGGACCAATAATAGCGAGACGGTCTTTTAAAAGCGGATAGGAATGAAAAGCAGATGAGGATGTTTTCGTACCAACCACAGCAATATCTATTTTATTTTCAGTAAGCAAGGTTAACACACTGTTAGAATCATCTATGTAAAGGTTCAAGCGCAAATGTGGAAACCGCTCATGACATTCTTTACATAAAGACGGCAAAAAATAAGTACCTGGAGTTGTACTTGCTCCGATCCGTAAGGTTTGTGTGTACTTTTGGCTGCGCTTTTTGCAGAGTGTGCGGAGGTTTTTCCATTCATCCATCATTTTTTTAGCTTTTTCATGCACTAATTGTCCTTCTTCTGTTAAAGCGGTGGTTTGCCGGTTTATTAATTGACTGCCAAGCTCTTGTTCCAAACTTTTCAACTGCTTGGTTACGGTAGACTGTGAGACCCCCAGTTGGTATGCGGTTTGTGAAAAACTGCGACAGGCCGCTAGCTCTATAAAAACCTCTAATTGTTTTTCGTTCATAATTTTCTCCTTTTATAAGGCTAAATCCTTTACATTGATCATAAACAGTGCTAGCTTTATAACGCAAGATTATTCCAATTTGGAATAATAATTATTACATAAAAGAAAAAAGGGGAGGAGTTCAAGTGAAAAAGTGGATGGGTGCCATTGCAGTAAGTTCTTTGCTCGTCACTGGAGCCTGCGGCGGGGAAGAAGATAATAGAGAAGAAAATGAAAGCGGCAGCGATGCTGAGGAGTCATTAGAAATTGCTGTCATTCCAGCTCAATCTTCTGGGGAAATGGAAGATGGCTTAACTAAACTGGAAGACACCTTAAATGAAAGCATGGACCAAGAAATAGAGGTAGAGCATTATCCAAATTATAATGCTGTTGTCGAAGCTTTAAACTACGGACATATTGATATGGCTTATCTCGGACCGCTAACTTATGTAGTTGCTCATGAGGAAAGCGGGGCCGAAGCTATATTAACGCAGGAAATCGACGGTGAACCTTATTATTATTCTTATATCCTCACTCATGTAGACCAGCCCTGGGACAATTTAGATGAAATGCTGGAAGATGCAGAAGAGGTTGATTTTGCATTTGGAAGCATTTCTTCCACGTCTGGTTCCTTAATTCCTGGACTGGAATTGAGGGACAGGGGTGTATTTGAATCCGAAGAAGAACATAAGTTTGCATCGGTTCGTTATACAGGCTCTCATGATGTTACGGCTAGTGCCCTTGAAAGCCAGGAAGTAGACGCAGGGGCAATTGACAGCGCTATTTACAACGAGCTTGTAGACGACGGCGTGATTGATGATAGTCAATTAAAGACAATCTGGGAATCAGAGCAGCTTTATCAGTATCCTTGGGCTGTTCGAAGTGATATGGATGAGGACACTAAGCAAGCATTGCAGGATGCGTTTACTAGTATAGAAGATGAAGAAATACTTGAAATATTCGGTGGTGCTTCGTCGTTTGTAGAAACAGATCACAGTAATTATGAAAGTATTTTAAAAGCAGCAGAAGATTTCGGTATGCTGAATATGGAAAGCATTGAGGATTAAAAGCCTGATCTGTGAAGTAAAGGAGTATAGGCAATGAGCTGGTTTCGGAAAAGAGCCTGGGTATATGCAGGGCTGTTAGCTCTATTTACGTGGTGGAGCATGGGGAAAACAGAATTTGAATGGGATAATTTTGAAGAATTCAGCAATGCTTATTTTTTTATAAATGACCGGTTTTTGCCGGCAAATTGGGATATATTGCCGAGTCTAATCGACCCCATACTTGTAACTCTCGCAGTGGCATTTCTAGGTACCTTTATTGCATTGCTCATTGCTTTGCCTCTTAGCTTTGCAGCTGCTAAAAATACGACGGCTAACCGATTTCTTTATTACTTTAACCGGTTTTTCCTTTCCATCCTCCGTTCGATTCCGGAAATCGTCTTTGGGCTGGTGTTTGTAGTCGTTTTAGGACTGGGGCCTTTTCCAGCAGTAATGGCTATTTTACTGCATAATGTTGGGGTTTTGGGCAAATTAATATCAGAGCTTATTGAAGCAGCGGATGCTGGACCTCAGGAAGCAATGGAGTCTGTAGGAGCAGGTCGGCGTATTGGCAATTTATTTTCGATTCTTCCACAAATTTGGCCCAATGTCCTGTCTCATTATTTTTACAGGTTTGAGGTAGCTATTCGCACCTCTCTGATTCTTGGTTTTATAGGCGGGGGCGGTATTGGACAAAAGTTGATTAATGACTTTAACAGCTTTAACTATACCGCTGTAACTGTAGAAGTCATCTTAATCATGATTTTAGTCATAGCAGTGGATTTATTTGGAGCTTTTGTACGTAAAAAGGTAATTTAACCGTGGGAATAAAAGAGGTGAAAAAATGATCGAATTAAAAAATGTTTCGGTTTTCTATCCCAAAGCAAAGGATCCTGCGCTAAAAAATATTAATCTTGCCTTCAAATCAGGGGAGTTTATTTGTGTGCTTGGGCCGAGCGGAGCAGGAAAATCTACTATGATTCGAACCATAAATGCGCTTCAACCAGTGACAGAAGGCCAAGTAATAATAGATGGCAAGGATCTTGCTGCCTTGCCAGAGCTGAAAAGACGGGAATGGAGAAGCCGGACGGGGATGATATTCCAACATTTTCACCTTATTCCCCGGCTTACCGTTGAACAGAATATCCTCACAGGTTTGTTTGGGAAGAAAAAAGCCTTTACGACGTTTGCAGGGGTGTTTTCCCAGGAAGAAAAGGTTAAAGCAAAAGAAATATTATATCACGTAGGCTTAGAACAAATGGCAGATCGCAGGGTAGAATGGCTTAGCGGCGGACAAAAACAACGAGTAGGTGTGGCACGTGCGTTAATGCAGGAACCGGAAGTCTTTTTAGGAGATGAGCCAGTGGCAAGCCTTGACCCAGGTACCGCCCGCTCCATCTTTCAGCTATTAAGTGGCGTTCATGACCAGAATAACCTTACTACGATTATTAACGTCCATGATGTCACTCTAGCCAAAGCGTTCGCTACTCGTGTGATCGGCTTATCACATGGAGAAGTCATTTTTGATGGCTCACCTGAAGAATTAGACCCCATGAATTTAGAAACCATTTACGGAAAAGCTCTGCAAGCATAGCCTAAAAACATACGCATGATGTAAACTCGGGATGCTAGTATCTCGAGTTTTTTTATGATTTATTTAAGTAAAGTTGATACAATAAACCATGGGAGAAAAGCTATAACGGTGGCAGTCATCCAAAAGGGGTATAGGTATGTTTGACTTATTGTTAACGATGCTCGAACGTTTAGGAATTATTGTAACGATTGCGTTCATCCTCACTCGGTTTCCTTTTTTTAGAGGCATGTTTTATCAAGATCAGTTAAACCGAAAACAGCAATACATAGCCATTTTATTTTTTGGATTTTTTGGTATTATCGGCACCTATTCCGGCTTAACCTTTAATACGGAATCTCTTCAATTTAACCGGTGGACAGCTGAACTTGCTGCCGATGAAGCAATTGCTAATTCCCGCGTAATTGGTGTTGTTCTAGCCGGAATACTTGGAGGTTATAAGGTTGGAGTTGGGGCAGGTCTTATCGCCGGTGTTCATCGTTTTACTCTTGGCGGTTTCACCGGCTTCTCTTGCGGAGTAGCTTCCATTGTTGCGGGGTTGATTGCAGGGGCTGTGCACAAACGTAATCATCATGTAAAACTAAAAACAGCTTTTTTTGTTGGAGGCTTTGCTGAAGCAGTTCAAATGCTAATTATTTTAACACTGTCAAGGCCGTTCGAAGCAGCTGTCACATTAGTGGAATCGATTGGAATTCCGATGATCATAGCGAATGGGCTAGGATCGGCTCTGTTTCTATTGGTGATTAAAAATGTAATGAATGAAGAAGAAAAAGCAGGAGCGCTGCAAGCGCAAAAAACATTACGAATTACAGATCAAACTCTAGCCTACCTTCGCCATGGGATGACAATAACGTCAGCTCAACAAGTTTGCCGTATCTTATATAATGAAATGACCTCCAGTGCAGTGGCCATAACAAACGATACCCATATTTTAGCTCATATTGGGGAAGGGAGCTCCCATCATCGTACAAACAGTCCCATCCAAACGGACATAACCAAAGACGTGTTAAAAAAGGGGAAAGTTGTCGTGGCAAGTGATCAATCGATACACTGTGTGAATGAAAATTGTCCCCTTGATGCGGCGGTGATTGCTCCATTAAAACAGCGCGGAGAAACTATTGGAACGTTAAAGGTTTATTTTCACTCAGAAAAAGAGATCACAAGTGTTATTAAAGAATTAATTTCAGGGTTAAGTAATCTTTTGAGTCATCAACTTGAAGTGGCCCAAGCAGAGAAAGCATATCAGTTGGCAAAGGAAGCGGAAATAAAAGCTTTACAAGCACAGATTAGTCCGCATTTTCTTTTTAACTCGCTCAACACCATTATTTCTCTCATTCGGATTGATCCTAAACAAGCTCGGCAACTTCTTGTCTCCCTCTCACATTTTTTACGCCAAAACTTAACCGGTACAACAGTTGATATGATATCGCTAGCGCAAGAGCTTCAGCATGTAAAAGCATATCTAGCGATAGAAGAAGCACGTTTTGTAGATAAGCTGAACATTTCCTATAGTATTGAAGAGAATGGACTCCAGGCCAATATTCCGCCACTCACATTGCAGCCAATCGTTGAGAATTCGATCAAACATGGGCTTAAAAATAAAAATCAAGATTGTTTTGTAACCATTACAATCGAAAAGAGTGAAAAGGGAACAAAAGTTAAAGTAGAAGACAACGGACAAGGCATGGATGCAAAAACAATCGAAAACATTTACAAAGGAAAGGTAGTATCAGAGACGGGAGCAGGAGTTGGACTATATAATGTGAACCGAAGATTGACGATGATGTTTGGAGAAAAAGCAGCCCTCCAAATAGAAAGCAAACCTCAGCTCGGAACAGAGATTACTTTTTTCTTGCCTAATGAAGGAGGACGGCTAGATGGAAGCAGCCATTACCGCGCTAATCGTAGATGATGAACGCTATAGTCGAGATGAATTAAAACATTTAATTAGTGAGCATTCTTCGATTTCTATTGTGGGTGAAGCAGACTCAGGAGAGAATGCTATTGTTAAAGCCTTACAGCTTGAACCCGACGTTGTGTTTCTTGATGTGGAAATGCCAAAAATGAATGGCATGGAAGTAGCTCAATCACTGGAAGAATTAAAAAAAGTACCGCTCATTGTATTTGCTACCGCTTACCCACAATTTGCAGCGGAAGCTTTTCGTTATGAAGCCGTCGACTATTTATTAAAGCCTTATGATGAAGAACAGTTAAAACAGGCCATCAACAGATTGGAGAAAATTCTGCAGCCATCGCTTAAAGAGTCAACGACAGATAAATCGCTTGGAAAATTGGCAGTGGAGGACGATGGTGAAATTTTTTACCTGGATCCAAAGCAAATTATTTACATCTATCGAGAGGAAAAAGTATCGAAGCTTATTACAAAAGAAGCAATGTATGAAGTCAAAACCCCATTAAAGGATTTAGAAGCACGGATGGCCTCTTATTCTTTTTTTCGCATTCATAAAAGCTATCTCGTCAATTTAGATTATGTAGTTCGCCTTACCCCCTGGTTTAACGGGGCATACCAGCTTGAGGTGAAAGGACAAAAAGATATGCTGCCGGTTAGTAGAAACTATGTAAAAGCGTTAAGAGCCCGTTTGGAGTTATAGCGCAGTTTTCATATCAGTCTTGAGCAGTTCTCAGTATTTAGCGAGATCTGCTTTTTAAAAATAAATTATTCCTCATTGTGAAAAGGGTTACATACATTGCGTTTCGGGGCGATTATACGACATGATAACGTTATTTTTTTGCACGTTACTTCCTATATCCCCTGCACGACGGTTTGTTAAGCTATACTTCTTTGTAACCGAATTCACAGCATAGCAAAGAGGAGGAGTAAAACATGTATACCTTTTTAACCGGCATTCTTTTATTAATTATAGGTTATTTCACATATGGTAAGTTCGTTGAAAAAGTGTTTGGCGTGAATGAAGGACGAGCCACTCCCGCTTACGCCAATCAAGATAACGTTGATTACCTGCCGATGAATACAAAAAAGAATTCATTAATTCAACTGCTTAACATTGCAGGGGTCGGGCCGATTTTTGGACCTATTATGGGAGCGCTTTACGGACCAGTTGCTTTTTTATGGATCGTCTTTGGTTGTATTTTCGCTGGAGCCGTTCATGATTATTTAACGGGAATGATCTCGATTCGTAACCGTGGTGCTCATCTGCCGGAGCTTGCAGGTAAGTTTTTAGGAAATGTGATGAAGCATGTCGTTAATGCGTTTGCTGTTTTGCTTCTCATATTAGTTGGTACTGTTTTTGTATCCGCCCCGGCTGAACTTCTTCTTAGTTTATCAGACGGATGGACCACTATGGGTCTCATTTTAGCAGCAATCTTTGTTTACTTTATTATCGCAACTCTTTTGCCAGTTGATAAAATTATCGGACGTATTTATCCCTTTTTAGGAGCCTTACTACTAATTAGTGCACTCGGTGTTGGAGGGATGCTCTTGTTTACAGGAGCTCCGATTCCAGAAGTTTCGCTTTCAAATCTTCATCCAGACAATGCACCGATTTTCCCGTTGTTGTTTTTAACGATTTCATGTGGGGCTTTATCTGGCTTTCATGCAACACAAACACCGATTATTTCTCGTACTACGCAAAATGAAAAACAAGGCCGAAAAATATTCTATGGAATGATGATCGCAGAAGGGATTATCGCTATGATCTGGGCGGCAGCAGCTATGAGTTTATTAAATGGACCTGTTGGGTTAAACGAACTGCTTGCAAATGGAGGACCAGCAGCCATAGTTAGTGAAGCTTCTATCTTAATGCTTGGGGCTGTGGGAGGAACACTAGCTGTTCTTGGAGTCATTGTTTTGCCAATTACTTCTGGGGACACAGCTTTTCGCAGTGCAAGAATGATTATTGCAGATTATATTAAATTGCCCCAAAAGAAAATGCGCAGCCGTTTATGGATTGCTCTTCCTCTTTTTGCTATTTCATTTGTTTTAACCAATATTGATTTCGAACTACTATGGCGTTATTTTAGCTGGGCAAACCAGTCTACAGCTGTGATTGCTTTATGGGTTGGATCTATGTATCTCTTTATTGCTAAGAAAAATTATTGGATTGCCATGGTTCCAGGGATATTTATGACGATGGCTACGACAACCTATATTTTAAACGCACCGATTGGATTTGGGCTGCCTATGAACATTTCTTACATTGGTGCGGCAATTGCAACAACTATTGTAATCGTTCTCTTTTTCTCAGCAGCGAAAAAAGCCTGTGCAAACGAACTTCCGTTAGAAGAAGAAATAAACGACAAGAACAATATTGCATGAAAAACGACGGGGATAGAAATTCTCATTTCAGACCATAGTTTTTACAATTTGAAATATTATGGACACTCCTTAGCTCTAATGTGGCTGTGGAGTGTCTTTATTCATCCATTCTTATTTAATGTTTACCAAACAGAAACATTAAACCTTTGAAAATAAGAAAAAGAGAAAATACTAATATAGCAAGAATGCCGATAATATTTGTAACTGGGGCTAGCCCTTCAAGGAAAGTGCCTGCTAAAGGTACTCTGATTAAGGCAACCCCCCCAAAATACTGGCCAGCATTAAAAAAATCCAACTATTCATGCAGATATCCCTCCTTTCTGAATCATAGTATGTGAAAGGTAAGGGAGAGTGTTTGTCAGTGGAAGGAACAGGTTTTAAGTACTAGTAATTTTTTTACTAAAAAATCAAAGTGTATGCTTTCGTATTGTGCCTCAAATTAAGGTGAAAAATGGTGAAAAGATAAATTCTAATTATAATGGAAAACGAATATGTATTGCATTTTAAAAGGGGGAATCTGTTAAAGTTAAATAAGATAAATGTGATCACTCGATGTATATGTAAATAATGAGTGTGAGGGTGAAAAAGATGGAAAATCAAATGAAAGCGGAACGAAAAACTTACACAACTATTCAAAATACCAACCGTCATCCATCAGCTTATTGTTCCAATGTATTTGGATTACATATTAAGACAGACTGACCAAACTACAAAACATGAATTATGGCAGAGGAACTCTTTTTTGAAGTTAGCTGTCCCAGAGTTAAAACTAATGGGACAGCATCATTTTGTTACTTTAGATAAATAGCGTGTGTATTTCGTTCTGTTACCTGACCAATAATTTGTGTATCAGTTTCTCCTTTATTATGCATATCTTGTACATAATTCTCAGCTTCGTCCACTGACATAGCGATAAGAAGTCCGCCGGATGTAATGGCATCACAAAGAATAGATTGCATTAATTCAGAGACATTGCTTTCTCGTGCAATGTGCGACTCAAGGTATTTAGCGTTTGACTTGGAACCTCCTGGAAGTATTCCTTGCTCAGCTAAAGAAGCTGCGCCTTCAAGAAGCGGGATCGTTTCCGTATCAAATGAAAATGTGACATGACTGGCTTCTGCCATTTCACATGAGTGACCGAGAAGCCCGAAACCTGTGACGTCTGTAACAGCATGAGGAGTATAGGCTGACAATGTTTCTGCTGCCGTTTTATTCAGCTCCGCCATTACCTTTGTCACAGCTTCTTCTTGTTTCATAGTAGCTGCTTGTCGCTTGATAGCTGTTGTTAATATTCCTACCCCGAGTGGTTTTGTTAGGACTAAAACATCCCCAGGCTTTGCCCCTTTGTTTGCCCACACTTTTTCTGGGTGGACAATGCCGGTGGCAGCCAGGCCAAATTTTGGTTCCTGGTCATCAATCGAATGTCCGCCCACGATTGTTGCTCCTGCTTCTTTTACCTTATCAGAAGAGCCTTTCATCATACCGGCTAAAATTTCATCTGGTAGCTCTTTTATAGGGAAACCAACAATATTTAATACCGTTGTGGGTGTACCTCCCATAGCGTAAATATCACTTAGAGCGTTTGCTGCAGCAATTTGTCCAAACATGTAAGGATCATCTACGATTGGGGTGAAATAATCAACCGATTGTACGAGTGCGATTTCATCTGTTAGCTTATATACACCGCCGTCATCAGACGTATCCATACCAATTATTAAGTTTGGGTCTTTTTCTCTTTCTGGTAAATGACGCAACACTTGCGCCAGGTCCTCAGGACCTATTTTACATCCTCAACCAGCTTTTGAAGAAAGACTTGTTAGTCTAATTTTTTCTTCTTTACTCATAACCTCACCTCCACACATCCTTCATCTCTTCTAGTATAATGCGTTTATTTGCGTGAACACAAACAATAACCTAAAATAAATGACAGAAGCTTACAGGAAGAAAGGATGGTAATAGTGAAAATAAGTATTGAATTCTGCATGCAGTGAAACTATGGACCAAAAGCCGTGAGTCTCACGGACAAACTATACGATAAATATCGGGGAGAAATTGAATCTATTCAGCTTATTACAGGTTTCGGCGGTGTATTTGAAGTTTCCTTAAATGGAAATAAGATCTACTCTAAAAAAGAAACCGGCGAATTTCCAGATGAAGAAGAACTTGTAGAAAAGCTCGGAAAATAATAGAAAAAAGCAGCCAGAAAAAACAGCTTCTTTTTTCTGGCTATTTTTTTTCTATTAAACCGCGTTCTCCCTATGGAAAAGGAGATAAATAATGAACAATAAGCTAAGAAGAATACCGCCTGTTCATGAATTACAAAAAGATCCTGTTTTTCAGCAAGCAGCAGAGTACATTGGAGAAGAAAAGGTTGTAATGAGCTGGCTCAGAGAAGAAGTCGATCAGCTTAGGCAAGCAATTCTAGAAGAAAATGGGCCTAACGCGGAATCAACGGAAGAAATGAAGGCTTATCTCTTAAAGCGTATCTTTCATAGAAGTGAACATTTTCAAAAAGATCGTCTCCGCCGTGTCATAAATGCTACTGGCACTATTCTTCATACAAATCTTGGCCGCGCGAGTATGAGTGAGGCTTCCGTTAAAAAAGCGGCTATGGCTGCGAGTTCTTATACCAATTTGGAATATGATATATCCTCTGGTAAAAGAGGGTCCCGGCATTCCATCCTGGAAGATTTAATAATAGAAAGCACAGGAGCAGAAGCAGCTATGGTTGTAAACAATAATGCTGCGGCTGTGTATTTAGTATTAAAAGGATTAGCTGAAGGAAAAGAAGTGATAGTCTCTAGAGGACAGCTAGTGGAAATTGGAGGTTCTTTTAGAGTCTCTTCTATTATGGAAGAAAGTGGAGCATCACTAGTAGAAGTAGGAACAACTAATAAAACCCATCCGAAAGACTATAGACATGCTGTCAATGAAAAAACAGCAATGCTAATGAAAGTACACACAAGCAATTTTAAAACAATTGGATTTACAGCTGAAGTTTCTTTAAAGGAATTAGTACATATAGCACAGGAAAAAGAAGAATTAATTGTGTATGAAGACCTTGGGAGTGGAGCGCTTTATGATTTCCGGCAGCATGGAATAGGAGAGGAACCAACTGTAGCAGAGGCTTTAAGTCAGGGGGCGGACCTTGTGACTTTTTCAGGAGACAAATTACTTGGAGGACCTCAAGCAGGAATTATTGCCGGTAAAAAGAAATGGATTGACCGATTAAAAAAACACCAGCTTGCCAGAGTGCTTCGTGTAGATAAAATGACACTTGCAGCATTAGAAGAAACACTGAAAGCATATTTGCAAGGAGAAGAAGGCATACATGCTATTCCAACGGCACGGCGTGTTCTTGAAACAAAACAATCCATACAAAAAAGAGCAGAGTCGTTTCTTCACCTATTAAAGCTTTCTGAATGGACAGTCACAATAGAAGAAGATATATCGAAGGTGGGCGGAGGCACGATGCCGGAAGTGACTTTACCTACCGCTGTTGTACATCTGCATACAGGGGAGACACCTGCTCAAGTAGTGATAGAAAAGCTTCGTAGAGAGTCAACTCCTGCTGTGGTCGCCCGGATAAAAGAAGAAAAAGTAGTATTTGACTTTCGAACGATTACGGAAGTGGAAGCTAAGATGATTGCAAACGCTCTTGAGCGCTTAGAAAGAAGCAGGTAACTGCTTCTCAAGAACAGCAGCTCTCGGAAACACAAACGGGACGCCAGTTAAGAACTCCCGCCGCTTCTACAAGTTTCACTTTATATTTGCATTAAGTTTTGCTATTCTTAGATAGTGGGTGGAAATCATCGTACTTTTCCGGCAATTTATAAGTGAAAAGCATGGGTTTCGACTTTTTGTTCATTCTGTTATATCATAGTTTATGAGGAGGGACTACATATGAGTACAAATCAAGATGTTTTTAATGCGCGCAAGTCTTTCACATCTGATGGGAAGACGTATTATTACTATGACATTAAAGCACTAGAGCAAGCGGGAGTTGGTAATGTGTCCAAGCTTCCTTACTCTGTAAAAGTGCTGCTAGAATCTGTTCTAAGACAGTTGGATGGAAAGGTTATAAAAAAAGAACACGTGGAAAGTCTGGCAAATTGGGGAACAGACAAAGGTGGCAGTGAAGATGTGCCTTTTAAACCTTCTCGTGTTATCCTTCAGGACTTCACCGGGGTTCCAGCCGTAGTAGACCTAGCTTCTTTAAGAAAAGCAATGGCTGACATCGGCGGGGACGCTGAGAAAATTAACCCGGCTATTCCGGTAGATCTTGTAGTAGACCATTCAGTACAGGTGGATGAATTTGGTTCTTCCGATTCTCTGCGCCGTAATATGGAGCTGGAATTTGAAAGAAACGAAGAAAGATATAAGCTTCTTAGCTGGGCTACCAAAGCATTTGATAACTACAGTGCAGTTCCGCCAGCAACTGGCATTGTTCACCAGGTTAATTTAGAATACTTAGCTTCGGTTGTTCATGCAAATGAAACCGATAACGGAGAAGTGGAAGCTTATCCCGATACGTTAGTTGGAACAGACTCTCACACTACAATGATTAACGGTCTAGGCGTACTTGGATGGGGAGTTGGCGGTATCGAAGCGGAAGCTGGAATGCTTCAGCAGCCATCTTATTTCCCAGCGCCGGAAGTTATTGGAGTGCGCTTGAAGGGCTCCCTGCCTAACGGTGCAACAGCAACTGACCTGGCTCTTAAAGTAACCCAGGTTCTTCGCGAAACGAACGTAGTAGGGAAGTTTGTGGAATTCTTTGGTCCGGGTCTTGCTGAAATGCCGCTTGCCGATCGTGCCACAATTTCCAATATGGCACCAGAATACGGCGCAACATGCGGTTTCTTCCCTGTAGACCAAGAATCATTAAACTATTTGCGTTTAACAGGGCGCTCTGAAGACCATATTAAACTAGTAGAAGAGTATTGCAAAGCAAACGACCTTTTCTATGAAGACGGAAAAGAAGAGCCGGATTTCACAAAAGTAGTAGAAATAGATCTTTCTCAGATTGAGCCTAGCTTGTCTGGTCCAAAACGCCCGCAAGACCTGATTCCTATGTCTGAGATGAAGAAGCAATTTAATGAAGCACTAACAGCACCTGCTGGAAATCAAGGCTTTGGAATGTCCCCAGAGGATATTAATAAAAAAGTGGAAGTGAAACATCCAAGCGGTAAAACGTCAGAGCTTGAAACGGGAGCCGTTACTATCGCTGCCATTACAAGCTGTACGAACACTTCCAACCCTTATGTTATGATCGGAGCTGGACTAATTGCGAAAAAAGCAATCGAGAAAGGGCTGGATGTGCCGGAATACGTAAAAACATCGCTTGCTCCTGGTTCAAAAGTGGTAACACGTTATTTAGAAGATGCAGGCTTGATGCCTTATCTCGATCAGCTTGGTTTCAACCTAGTTGGTTATGGATGTACAACTTGTATCGGGAACAGCGGACCGCTTCCAGAGGAAATTGAGGAAGCTATTGCAGACAATGATCTGCTCGTATCTTCCGTGTTAAGCGGTAACCGTAACTTTGAAGGTCGTATTCATCCGCTTGTGAAAGCAAATTACCTGGCGTCTCCGCCGCTTGTGGTAGCATACGCTTTAGCTGGAAACGTGAACTTTGATATGAACAATGATTCGTTTGGCAAAGATAAAGAGGGCAATGATGTTTATTTTGAAGACATTTGGCCAACAGCTGCTGAAATTAAAGAATTTGTTCATAACAATGTATCTCCAGAAATGTTCAAGAAAGAATACGAAAGCGTATTCGATAATAATGAGCGCTGGAATGATCTTCAATCAGAAGAAAATGCGGCATTGTATGACTGGGATGAAGAGTCGACTTATATCCAAAATCCGCCATTCTTTGAAGAAATGTCTGAAGAACCAGAAGACATTAAACAGCTAGATGAATTGCGTGTGATTGGCAAGTTTGGAGATTCAGTTACTACAGACCATATTTCTCCAGCAGGTTCAATTGCAAAAGACAGCCCAGCTGGTAAGTACTTGATGGAAAAAGGACTGAAACCTGCTCAATTTAACTCCTATGGTTCCCGCCGCGGAAACCATGAAGTCATGATGAGAGGTACTTTTGCAAATATCCGTATTAAAAACCAGCTTGCTCCAGGAACAGAAGGCGGTTATACAACGTACTGGCCAAACGGAGAGGTAATGGCTATTTATGATGCGTCCATGAAATATAAAGAAGACAATACCGGTCTTATGGTCATCGCTGGAAAAGACTACGGCATGGGAAGCTCTCGTGACTGGGCAGCAAAAGGTACAAATCTGCTTGGCATTAAGACTGTTATTGCTGAAAGCTTTGAACGTATTCACCGTAGTAACCTCGTTTTAATGGGTGTGCTTCCGCTTCAATTTAAAGAAGGCGAGAACGCAGATACACTCGGGCTTACTGGGAAAGAAACATTCAATGTAAACATTGACAACAATGTGCAGCCTCGTGATTATGTAGAAGTAGAGGCCGTGGATGAAGACGGCAATAAGAAAACATTTGAAGCGCTTGTGCGTTTTGATAGTGAAGTAGAAATCGACTACTATCGTCACGGCGGTATTCTTCAAATGGTACTCCGTAATAAACTTGCTGAAGCAAGAAGTGCAAAACACTAATTTCATGCAGAAGGCCGGACCTTGATGGTCCGGTTTTTTTATTATAAACCAATATAAAATTTCACGTACCGTAGTTATTTATGTAAAAAAGTATAAAAAACAAAAAATTTAGAAAAACTGATTTCAAAAGTTACCATTTTAAATTAGATCTCAAGGAGGAATAAACATGAATAAAAAGAAACGAATTTCTTTGAAAGAGTTAATGGAAGCGAATAAAGAAGAAATTCTAAATAATCCATCTGTATTAGAGAAGATTGAAGAAAAGTGGGAAAATAAAAAAGCAATGCAATAAAAAGTGAGAAAGTTAAAAACGCAATATAATACTGGCTTTGACTCGCCAAGCGGGCGGGTTTTTCTTTTCTTAAATTTTAAAACTTTATTTATTGTTTGAAGTAGTTTTATACTTTTTTCGATTAATATATAACGATTCTCCTTGCCAAAAGCTTTTTAAGAAACGATAATGAATAAAGAAAGAACACGAAGGCAGGAGTTATCAATGAGCAATTTAGACACACGTTCAAGCACTACAACCAATAAAATCTACATCCCTTGGAAAAAGATAGTATGGTTTCTGTTAATTGTTTACCTCGGGATTCTTATTTATGTTACTTTATTTGCCTGGAATTATGGTTCTTCTTATGGCCCAGTAGGTCCGGGCGGAAGAAATTACAACCTCGTTCCATTTCGCAGTATTTTTCGCATCGCTTATTACAGTCCAAATATTGATAATCCTGTTCGAATATTAGGCGGAAATGTTATTATGTTTTTGCCATTTGGAGTCTTAATGGCTTTTTTATTTAAAAAGAAACGCACTGCGCTGTGGCTAATCCCTCTATTAGCAATAGTACTGTCTACATTTATAGAAATAAACCAGTTTATTTTCACCCATCGAGTAGCAAATGTAGATGACGTAATTTTAAATACCGCTGGTGGTCTTATTGGTGCTTGGTTTATATTAATATTTCGCTCGATTTTGAAATTTCTTAGTAAAAAACCATCTTTTTTTAAATCATAGCCGTCTCGAAGTTTAAGCAAGTGAGCTGTTTTCTTTTGATTAGGAAGCAGCTTTTTGTTTTGACTTTGTATTTATATTTTTTATACTGTTAAAAAAGAGATTCTTTACTACTAATTAAGGAGCGTTCGTTTTGGCGATATCTAACTACGACTTTATTCAAGCGGAAATAAAGAGATGGGAAAATCAAATGAACTATTTTTCCATCAAGGAAGCAAAACATCTGCTTGAACAAGCAGACATCGAACAAGAACATGAAACATTTATAGCAGCTAAGATTTATGGACTACTAGCTAGAGATCGTTACAATAAACGTTTTCGTTTTGATCCTATGGTAAAGAACTGGATAGTAAGCGGATTAGAATTAAATGAATACGAGCCTGTTCTATTAAAGCTGTCGGCTTTAGAGAACCTCAGTAATATAAAAGAAACTGTATTTTCTCTTCCTTTGACCTCCATGCGTGAAACAGACCAAAGCAGTGCACGAAAAAAAGCTGCAGGTCAATTAAATGATATAGCTGAAAAAGAACTACATTCCTTATATGAGACCAAAGAATACTTACACAGTAACTCTCAAACTCTTCAAGACACATTAGAAGAATCATTTGAGCTTCATAACTTAGAGGATTTTATTGATCAAGGTATCGATTTATATACAAATTTACACAACGCTACTAATGAATATTTGCGTACTGCTTCCGGTTCGTTTTATTCACCCGAGCAAGTGAAAATTATTAAAAACACTGTCTCTGATTTATCAGTATTAAAAAAACAATGGCATGATTTCCTGGAACGCACAGGTGCCCATCCACCTTCTGAACAGGACCCTTTGGATGAGTTGCACCAAATGATCGGATTGTCTAATGTGAAAAATCGAGTTCATCGCTTATATCATTATCTTCAATACCAGAAATTAAGAAAAGAAAAAGGATACCATTTAAGTGATGAACGGAGTTTGCACATGATTTTGACTGGGAATCCCGGCACAGGTAAAACGATGCTTGCACGTTTACTTGCAAAGATTTACCATCAATTAGGTCTGTTACAACGAGACGAAGTACTTGAAGCAGACCGCTCACAGCTTGTGGGAGGTTATGTCGGCCAGACAGAAGAAAAAACGATGAACCGGGTAAAAGAAGCAGTAGGCGGCGTGCTTTTTATTGATGAAGCATACAGTTTGAAAAGGGAAGGAATGTCAGGAAATGATTTCGGCCAAACGGCTGTTGATACACTCGTTTCTGCCATGACAAGCGGCGAATATGCGGGGACATTTGCGGTGATTCTAGCAGGTTATCCAGAAGAAATGAGACAATTTCTAAGATCTAATCCAGGGCTTCGGAGTCGTTTCCCGGAAAGCAACCATATTCACCTTCCCGATTATTCTGCTGATGAACTTATTGAAATCGCTGAAAAAGTAGCCCTGGATAATGATTTTGTCATAAGTGAAGAAGGCAAAAAAGAACTTGAAAAACGGATTGAAAAAGAACAAGTCGATGAAACTTTTGGGAACGCCCGAACCGTTAAAAATATAATATTGGATGCCATCTTCCAAAAAGGAGCACGTATAGGGGATACCTCCTCTTTAAAAATGGACGATTTTGCTCTTCTCACAGCAGAAGATATGAAAGATCCGTCTTTAACAGAAAAAACAGAAGAAGGCGAACCCCCTCTAGAGCAGTTAGATTCCCTTATTGGCATTAAAGACGTAAAGCAGGAGATGAAAAAGCTCGCTTCTTTTATTCATGTACAGAACGAACGCAGAAAAGCCGGCATTCCTGCTGCCCCCATACAGCTTCATACTGTGTTTACCGGTCCTCCCGGTACAGGGAAAACCACGGTTGCAAACCTGTATGCTAATATTTTAAAAGAAATGGGTTTATTAAAACGCGGCCATACCATCGTCTGCGGCCGAAGTGATCTTGTCGCAGAATATACAGGTCAAACAGCTGCAAAGACCAGACGGAAAATTAGAGAGGCTCTTGGCGGTGTCCTTTTTATTGATGAAGCTTATGCGCTGGTCTCGGCCGGAAGAGGAGATTTTGGAAGAGAAGCACTTGATACACTAGTAGAAGAAATGACGAAGCATGATGAAAATCTTGTCGTCATCCTTTCCGGTTATCCTGGACCAATGGAGCAGTTGTTCCAAACAAATCCCGGCTTACAGTCCCGTTTTAAAAAATCGTTTTATTTTCCTTCCTTTGAGCCGGAAGAGCTTGCATCTATTACGGATCATTACATTCGCAGTTATGGATATCATTTTGAACAAGGGACAGAAGACTATTTAACAGACATATACAAAACCATGGACACATCGGGGAATGCCCGATTTGCTGAGGATATGGCAGAAGAATTGTTTCAGCAGCAAGCGTTTAGGGTTATGGGCTTAGATGAACCAAATATAGATGATTTACGCTTACTGTTGAAAAAAGATATAAAAGCAGCATATGTTTACAAGCAGTCAGAAAGAAGGGACAGAAAAAGTGAAAATAGCCGAAACAGAAATTGACGTTAGATATGCAGAAACAGATCAAATGGGCGTTGTCCATCACTCTAATTATATTGTCTGGTGTGAACTAGGGCGTACGAAATTGATTAAGGAGCTTGGTTTTGATTACAGAGATCTTGAAGACTCTGGAATTGTCTCCCCGGTCATTAACATTGATCTAAATTATAAATTTCCGGCCCATTTTGGTGAAACCATTACGCTTTCTACCTGGATTGATAGTTATGATGGAATTCGAGTGGTGTACGGGTATAAAGTCGTTAATGAAAAAGGGCAGCTATGTGCAGAAGGAAACAGCAGCCATGTATGTGTAAAAAAAGAAACTTTTCGCCCCGTTTCGATTAAAAAACAGCTTCCAGATTGGCACGTAGCTTATGAAAAGTATAAAAAACCTAACTAAATGAAAATTAATCTATCATAAAAGTTCTTTTGAATGATAATGGTATGGTATAAAAGAGAAAGAGGGGCCTTACATTATGGCTTTTGGGATAAAAAGAAAAGAACTGCAATCTTGGAAAGAAAAAGCGAAAAATGAAGAGATCTCTTTTTTAACTCATTATTGGTATGATGAAAGATTTCCTGATTGCCATACCGTTACTAAAGCTGCCTGCTCTAACCTTCAAAAGCTGGCGGATTGGGGAAAACAATACGGATTAAAAGAAGAATGGATTCATAAACGCATCCCTTACCCGCACTTTGATCTGTTAGGCGAGAAACAAATTCATATTCTTGAGGCAGAAAACCAGCATCATCATATAAAACGATTTTCTTTATATGACCGAAAAGGTTTAAAATAAAACAATAGCAGGAAAAGATAAACAGTATACATGCGGAGGGATTGTAATGAAAGTTACGCAAAAAGAAATTATCGAAGCATTACATGTGAAGCCATATATCCATCCAAAAGAAGAAATTGAAGAGAGAAAAAACTTCTTAAAACAATATGCTAAAAAAACTGGGGTAAATGGGTATGTACTGGGTATTTCAGGCGGCCAGGATTCTTCTTTAGCTGGGAAAATTACACAAATGGCAGTAGAGGAACTGATTAAAGAAGAACCTAAAACATATGAATTTATAGCACTGCGGCTTCCATATGGTGATCAATTTGATGAAGATGATGCGGTTTCTGCGATGGAATATATTTCTCCATCACGAGCATTAACTGTTAATATAAAAGAAGCAACAGATGCAGCTCAACGTGCATTTGAAAAGGCTGCAAACAAAAAAATGAGCGACTTTAACAAAGGAAATACAAAAGCAAGAGAACGGATGAAAGTACAATATGATATCGCAGCAGAATTCGGTTGTCTTGTCATAGGTACTGATCACGCGGCCGAAGCTGTTACTGGTTTTTTCACTAAACACGGAGACGGTGCCTGTGATGTTGCACCATTATTTGGTCTAAATAAACGCCAGGGAAAACAATTATTAAGAGAATTAGATGCACCTTCCCAATTATTTGAAAAAGTACCTACCGCAGACTTAGAGAGCGATAAACCTGGCCTGCCTGACGAAGAAGCGCTTGGAATGACTTATGATCAAATTGATGATTTTTTAGAAGGAAAAGAAATTGACCCGCAAACAGCCGAAAACCTTATAAAAAGATATGAACAAACCGAACACAAACGCCAGCTGCCCGTTACAGTCCAAGACGAATGGTGGAAATAAAAATCGTGTATATGTGCTGTAATACTCCCGGTACTGCCGGGACTTTTTCTGATAATAAACTTACAGAATAGGCTTTTGATGGGAATGGGAGAGAGGAAAAAAGATGGACAAAAAATATTGGCTCTTGCTTGGATTAACACTAATTTTAGGTTTTTTCAGTGGTATGTTTATCCAATCACAGCGGGGAGCAGACAATGGAGAGCAGTTTTACCAAACTGTGTCTGCTGACTCAGAGCACTTATTGGAAATGGGGGAAACAAGCCGGGTTAACCGATTTGATATTACGGTCCATGAAGCCTACATAATGAATGAAGAGGATAGTCAGTATGTAGTAGTAGATGTTTCCTTTTTTAATACGGCAGACGAAGCTAGAGAGATTCCCCTTTTTAATACATTAGTCGTTGATGAAAAAGGGAATGCTTCAGAGCATGAATCAATGCATGATGACCAGCGCCTTGTTGGAGGCCAGATTCGACCAGAAGGGCTTCGACGTGGAACTATAGCTTTTAAAGTAGAACCCTCTTCTCATTATGAGTTTTCTTATATGGACCATACTGGAAAAGGAATGGCTACTTGGAACTTAGAATTAAATGAAGAAAAGGAAGGCTGAGGCAAAGTGACCAGGGCAGATTTACACATGCATTCTACAGCATCAGACGGGGGCTACACCCCGTCTGAATTAATGAGAAAGTGCTATAATGCAGGGTTATCCATTGTTTCTCTTACTGACCATGACACCACAAACGGTATAAAAGAAGCTAAAGAAGAGGCCTCAAAGCTTAACTTAACCGTTATTAATGGCATTGAACTTTCTACGAAAAATAAAGGCAAAAGCGTACATATATTAGGTTATGGCATGAATATTGAAGATAATTCGTTTCAAAAAATACTCGAAGAACAGAGGCAAATGCGGGAAGACCGCCTTCATATAATGCTAGAAAAACTGAAAGCACAAAATATTACCCTCCACCCAGAAGATGTATTAAAACACGTAGATGGGGGAAGCATCGGAAGACCGCATGTTGCGATGGCTTTAGTGGAAAAATCATTCGTCGCAAATGCTGCAGAAGCTTTTGATTTATATTTGGCGGAAGGAAAACCTTGCTATGTAGAAAAAGCTAAAGAATTTTCTCCCCAGGAAGCAATCCAATTAATAAAAGGTGCAGGCGGACTAGCTGTTGTGGCTCATCCCGTGTATTATGGAATAGACAGGCAAATTAAGCAATGGATCAAAGAAGAAGACTTAGATGGAGTAGAAGTTTACCATAGAGACCATGACTACCAGACAGTAAAGTATTATGAACGCCTGGTTTATGCTTGGGAAAAAGAAATCGAAAGAGACCTTTTAAAAACAGGGGGATCTGATTTTCATCATGAAACTTACGGCAGAAAGATAGAACCGGTAGGCACGACTACTGTTTCTTTATCGTTAGCCAACAAATTGTTAGACGCAGTCAAACAAGGCAAGCGGAAAGAGAAATAGGCAGAACTTTACTATATATATTGCTTATTTTCTCAATTCATGATATTTTGTAGAATTAAAGAACCCGAATTTTTAATAATAATAGAGAGAAATCGGACGAAGGAGTAAGAGAGACGTATGCCTATTAAAGTACCTGATCATTTACCGGCAAAAGATATATTAACTAAAGAAAATATTTTCGTTATGAATGAAAGCCGTGCGTACACACAGGACATTCGGCCTCTTAAAATTCTCATATTAAATTTAATGCCTTTAAAAGAAACAACAGAAACCCAGATTTTAAGAATGCTCGGTAATACACCACTGCAAGTCGATGTATCTTTTATGCATCCGGATACACACCGGTCTAAAAATACCCCTCAAGAGCATCTAGCTGCTTTTTATAAAACAATAGATGAAGTAAGCTATCGAAAATTTGATGGAATGATTGTCACAGGAGCGCCGGTAGAGAAACTTCCTTTTGAAGAAGTTGATTATTGGGATGAGTTAACAAAAATTTTAGATTGGAGCAAGACAAATGTGACGTCTACACTCCACATTTGCTGGGGAGCTCAAGCAGGATTATATTATCACTATGGTGTGCCAAAACATCCTTTGCCAAAAAAGAAATTTGGAATATATAAACATAGTGTCAATAATCCAAACCACAATTTATTACGCGGTTTTGATGATATATTTTACGTCCCTCATTCAAGATATACAGAAACGAAGAAAGAGGACGTAGAAAAAGTGGATGATTTAGAGATATTAGCAGAATCAGAAGATGCTGGATTATATATTGTCTCTGCAAAAAACGGGAAACAGATTTTTGTAACAGGTCACAGTGAATACGATACAGAGACTTTACAGGTCGAATTTGAAAGAGATAATAGAAGAGGTCTTTCTACGGCAATCCCTGAAAATTATTTTCCGGAAGACAATCATTTGCTGCAGCCGCCCCTTCGATGGAGAGCTCACTCCAATTTGTTATTCAGTAATTGGCTCAACTATTATGTTTATCAGCAAACACCTTACGATTTCGCATGAAATCATGCTTACAGCAGTCGATCTGTATAAGAAAAGAACCTTATACAGATTTTTTTTGCATTGTATTGTAAGAAAGTAAAAAGTGTTTTTCAGTAAACAGTGTACGTAAAACCGGCCATTCGCTATAAAAACGAGGCAGCAAGCTAATTTTCCCCATAAATACAACATATCAAATATAATTTCCTTTCATTCGAAAAAGGTGATAAATATGGACATCCTTGATATTGTAATGAATAAAAAAAGAGCTTTTCCTTACTACCAGCCAATCATTAGTGCGGATAAGCAAGAAATTACAGGGTATGAAGTGCTTGGACGCTTTCAAAAAGAAGATGGAGAAGTGATCAGCCTCGGTAATTTTTTTCATAACCCGAATACTCCCGAAGAGTACCGGTTAGAATTAGATGAGCACATTCAACATCAAGCCTTTACTACTTATCTGAAAGAAAAAAGAACCGATTATCTTTTCATAAATGTGGATGCGAATGCCATCACAGCCGACGGCGGAGAGCATTTTTTTGAAAATCTATCAAACTATCAAAAACAAGGGCTGCCTTTTGAAAACATTGTGCTTGAAATAAAAGAACATGAATTTGAAGGGGATACCTCACAGTTAAAACATTTTATTCAATACGTTCAAAGCATGCGGATCAAAATAGCGCTCGATGACGTAGGGAAAAGTACTACCCATTTGGATGCAATCGCATTTCTTGAACCTGACATTATAAAAGTCGATTTAGAGTTTGTGGAAGATCATTCTTTTCCAAGCATGTTTAGTGATGTACTTCACTCATTATCGATGCTCTCTCGAAAAATCGGTGCATCTCTCTTATTTGAACGCATTAGTGCGTTTAATCAATTAAACTATGCGTGGAGACATGGAGCCAGGTATTATCAAGGATTTTATTTAGGAAAACCAAAACCGCAATTTCTTGATAAAATGTCGTTTGCAGAGACACTGCGGAAAGATTTTCATCACTTTCTCCAATTTGAAAAAAAGAAAATTGAAGCACAGCTCGATTTAGTGAATACATTGAGCCAGCGTCTTCAAGAACAATTAAAACAAAACAAAGCATTAAATGATATTGACAAGCTCACCCAGAACATTGCATCGGCACTAGAAGATATCACTTTCCGAGTTTATATCTGTAATCATGAAGGATTCCAAAAGTCTGGAAACGCGGTAAAAGATGAGGAAGGAAACTGGCAGTATAGAGCAGAAGAGCGTAACCGCAATTGGAGTTGGCGCCCATATTTTTTAGAAAACATTATCCGAATGAATTATGAAAAAAAAGGGATATTGTCCGATTTATATACAGATATACATAGGGAAGAGAGAATCCGAACGTATTCCTATCCTGTTAATGAAGAACTGTATGTATTTTTAGATATCCCTTATTCCTATCTTTACGAAAAAGACTTTTTAATTTAGATATCGCATATTATGTCAAGGTCGGGCCAATTTAATATACGGCTTGACCTTCTTTATGGAAATACAAAGGAGGAATGAAATGATTCAGCAGCACGGAATTTACCCTTTGATGATTTATTTGTTTTTTGCCTACTCTACTTTAACAGTTATGGTTGGCTATGCACCCGTTTATTTTCAGTATGAAGGAATTACGCAAACACAGATCGGCTGGCTGATGGCCGTTGGACCACTGGCTTCTGTTTTTGCTCAACCTTTTTGGGGGTATAGAAGCGATAAATGGAAAACAATCAAGAAAGTCCTCATGGTCTGTATGGGATCCGCTATCATTATTAGTATAATATTTTTTCAGGTGAGCTCCCTCCCTGCTCTTATGCTTTTAATGTTTTGTTTATTCATTTTTTTAGCTCCTTGTACTGCGCTAGGGGACAGCTTAGCTCAGAAAACTGCTATACAAGAAAAAGTTAACTTTGGTTCCATACGAATGTGGGGATCACTCGGATTTGCTGTTACATCTCTTGTAACCGGTTTTATTCTTGAAGCATTGACTCCTGCTTATATATATTTACCTTTTCTTATATGTGCCGTCCTAGCTTTTGTATTAATCTTTTTTCTTCGAGATGTGAAACCGGCTAAAAAACCTGTTACGCTAATAAATGCTGTTAGATTTGGATTGAAACCTCAAGTTTTTATATTTCTTTTATTAGTATTTTTTATTTCACTCGGGCACCGCGCCAATGATAGCTTTCTAGGATTATATATCATAGAGCTTGGCGGTCGAGAATCACTGATTGGCAGAGCGTGGTTTATCGGGGTTGTATCAGAGGCTTTCGTTTTTTTCTTAACGGCGTTATGGTTTCGGCGTTTTCATCCGCTAGTATTTATTATTATTGCAGGAGTGCTATACGCCAGCCGCTGGATTATAATGAGTTTCATTAATGATCCTGTTCATATTATATGGCTGCAAGTGTTCCATGGCGTTACGTTTGGTTTAATGTATTTTTCTTCTTTGTCCTATATCACGAAGCTGGTTCCAGAAGAATTACAGGCTACAGGTCATTTATTATTTATTACAACCTTTTTTGGACTTTCAGGAATTGTCGGGTCGCTCGGGGGCGGTTGGGCCATGGATGAGCTCGGAGGTGCAGGACTATACCTATGGCTTGGGGTATTCAGCTTAATAGGGGCTCTCTCTCTCACTATATATACCATAATCATGAAAAAGAAAAGTGTCAGCGCAGCTTTTTAAGGTCAAGGAGGGATTCCTAATGACAGATACTAACATTTCATCCTGCTTTTTATCTGAAAATGAACGTACTGCATTGTTTACTAAACACAATTTTTCTCATGAAGCCCTTTTGGAGATAGCTCAAAGAATACAGCACGCGGCCAGCACGTATGAATGTCCGCGTATTTTTAAAAATGTAGATGTCCTGCTAAAAAAAATAGAAGATAAACGCCGGACAGCTGCATTTTGCGGGCAATTTTCTGCTGGAAAATCGACATTATTGAACCAGCTGATCGGAAAAGACCTCTTGCCATCCCACCCGATACCAACAAGTGCTAATATCGTTCATTTTAAAAAAGGGAAAGCCCCTTCTCTTTCTTATGAAGACGCTCAAACCGGAGAAACAAAAATATTATCAGAAAACGAATGGAAAGACGAATGGTTCACAAGTACGGACATCACGAAAGAAGTGTATCTTCAGCTTCCAGTACCGCATTTTCCAAACAACCTTGAAATCTTAGATACCCCGGGCATTGATTCAACCGAAAAAAACCATAAGGTCCTAGCAGAATCACGTCTGATTGAAGCAGATACAGTATATTACATGGTAGATTATCAAAAAGTAGAATCCGAAGAAAACTTCTCTTTCTTAAAACAATTAAACAAAGCTTATATCAGCCCTGTCCTTCTTATCAACCAAGTGGATAAGCATGAAGAACAAGAATTGGCGTTTTCTTTATTTCAAGAAAGAATATATAAAAGCTTACAGCAACAAAACATACAGGTAAAAAATATTTTCTTTCTCTCCGCGGCAAGACCCACCGTAAACAAAAAAGACTGGGATGCTTTTATCGACGAATTGTTTCAACACGATGATTCCACTTTCCAGGAAATCATTCAAACTAGTGCCCTCGGGATCTATCGGGAGCTCGAGCATCTTGCCTCTTACATACATACACAAATTCAGCCGTCAAAAGAAACGCTTAATTATATGTCATCGTATCTCTCCCTTCATTCTTTAGAACAAGAATGGCAAGAGAAACAAGAAACATTAGACAGCGTACCTTATTGGGATCGTCTCATTGAAAAAGATATTTTTAATGAATGTGAGGCTATTTTTAAAAATGCAAAGATTACTCCCTACCATACGAGAAACTTAGTTCGAGATTATTTAGAATCAAGACAAGCTGCTTTCCGCTTAAAAGGCTTATTCTCCAAAAATAAAACATTGCATGAAAAAGAAAAACGCAAGAAAAAACTGGTGGATAGTTTAAATGAAAATGTGAAAAATTATATAGATGTTCACTTGAGAACAGGCATCCAGCGTATTTTATCCGCTTATAGAATTGAAAACCGGCATTTTAATAAGGATCTGCTTTCTATTCAACATAAAATAAATTCGGATATACTGAAAAAAGCAGAAAGAAAAGGAGCTCAATTTTCTCAGGAGTATGTGCTGACCTTCAGCCGTTTTATTGTCGATGAAATCCGAATGAAATATAAAGAAATTCTCCGCGATTTACTTCCAGCTTTTAAAGAAGCCGTTCGAGAACAGCAGAAGATTCAAACAAGAACACTGACAAAAGAAGTTTCAACATTAGAGGGCGTTTTGCAGGAATGGAAAACCTGGGAGAAGGAGTATAACAAGCTGTCGAAAATGACTGCTTCAATTATCACCGAATTGAAGAACGCACACATACCGTTAACCTTGCCGTCTAAACGCTCTAAACATCAGACGCTTACGTATGAAGGGACGGACGTTCTAAAATCAGATGAGGTGGACATTAGTTCATTCTATCAAGATAACATTTCCAGCACTGCTGCCACATTCATGGAAACCAAACAAGCAGAAACAAGAAAAATAGAAAAGGCAGCATCATTGCTTCAGGACGTTAATGGTTTATCGGAAATTCAACATTCCCTTCAAGAACGTGTTATTCGGCTTCATCAAAAAACATATAGAATTACTCTATTTGGAGCGTTTAGTACGGGAAAATCATCAATTGCTAATGCGCTGCTCGGAAAGAATTTTCTTCCTGTTGCTGCCAATCCAACCACAGCTTCCATACAATACATCAAAGCACCGGACAGCAGGCACTCTCATGGATCCGTGGAGATTTCCTATAAAACCGAACAAGAAATAATAGAAGATATGAATGATGTCGTGAAGAAAGCCAATGTCACTTTGAATTCTATAGAAGAATGGAAGGGTTTTACTGCTGATAATGAACGCAACGAAACAGATGCTAATGAAGAAAATAAGGAAGAAGATGATCAAACGCTAAATCCGATGAAGCTCCTTAAAGAGGAAGAAATAATATTAGCAGACCAGTTTCATCAATCTTATCACCAATACAATAATGTGATAGGAAAAAGGATAGAAACAGATCATGATTCCTATCTAAAGCTGGCAGCAAATGAAGAACAAGCCATTCTAATAAAAGATGTAACTATATATTTTGATTGCGATTTTACAAGAGCAGGATATGTGTTAACCGACACTCCAGGGATAGGTTCTATTTACCGTCGTCACAGTGAAATTGCTTTTGAAGAACTGAAAAAATCAGATGCTCTATTATTTATCAGTTATTATAACCACTCCTTTTCAAAAGCAGATCATGAATTTTTATTACAGCTGAGCAGAACGAAAAATTATTTTTCTTATGACAAATTTTTCTTTCTAGTAAATGCCGCCGATCTTGCTCAACATGAAAAGGAATTATCCTCGGTTTTAGATTATGTAACAGACCAGTTAGTCCGCCTGGGTTTAACAGAGCCTCGGGTTAAGCCGATATCCGGAAAAAAAGCTTTACAATGTCACAACGACATATCATATTGGCAAACATCCGGTGCAGAGGGTTTTATCGAAGAGTTTCATCAATTTGCAAAAGCAGCGCTGGATCAAACGTTGATAAAAGAAAGCAAAACGGAAATAAAACAAGCCATTAATATATTACAAGATCAAAGCAAACATTTAGCTGATAAACAGCAAAGCCTGGTTCTGCAAAGGCAAAATTGGAGGGAACAGCTGCTTTCTTTTCAAAAATGGGTGCAGCACTATCATCCTCATCCGGAATGGCAATGGATAGAACAAGAATTAGAGGAATTATTATTTTATGTGAAGCAGCGCGTGTTTTATAGATATTATGACGAATACAAAGTAATATTAAATGCAGCACGTTTTAATGAAAAAGAAAGCTTCTCTTCTCAATTACACCGGTTTACCAATGAATTAATTCATTTTATCTTTTATGAATTTGCTCAAGAGATCAGAGCCACTATCATTCGTATGGAACACTTTATTGAGAAGCAATGGAAGGATCTTCAATATAATATTTTGAAAAAATTATCTCCTGAGGTTCGTCGTTTTTTTGTCAGAAAGAACCTGCATGCGTTCCCTGATATTACTATCTACGAAGATGTTCCTGTAAATAGCAGGTCTTTTTCATTTATTAGAGAGTACACTTCTTACCAGCAGTTTTTTATAGAACAGCAAAATAAACAATTAAAAGAGCAGCTAGAAGAGGCTCTTCGTCCTTATGGTGACGAAATAATGGAAAGCTACCTAAGGAAGTTAAAAAACATGTATCAAACTTATTTTTATGAACAATGGAATAATTGTCAGCAGGAGTTTGCTCATGCTGCAGACAACATGATAAAAGAATGGAAAACCAATACTCGAATAGATGATACAAGAGAGCTGGAACAGACTATTCACCAGTTAAAACGGTTGATTTGAATGTAATTTTTGTTTATAATTGAATGTTATGTTAAAATACTGGGAAAAGGCACAAACATCGCTAAGTTCCGACATACGAATAACATTTAAAGGATGGTTATATAATGGAACAACGTAATATTTTTCTTGACGATGTGAGGCCTAGTCCAGATGACCATATTTTGGTCACAACAGCGGAAGATTGTATCCTAATGCTGCAAGAAAATAAACCAGTTTCCCATTTATCACTTGATCATGATCTTGGGAGTAACAATAAAAATGGATTTGAAGTAGTTTTATACCTTCTAGAAAATAAACAATTTCCTGAACGGATTACTATACACTCAGCTAACGCACCAGCAGGCAAGAAAATGTATAATCACTTACTCGATGCAAAAGAAGCCGGGATTCTCCCAACACATGTAAAAGTTCTTCACCGGCCGCTGCCGCTTAGATTTTCACAGGTTTCAACAAAATAGAGATGCTCATCATTTTAGGGATTGCCTCTTATCGAAAGGGGCAATCCTTTTTAAAATGTGGTATTTTTTATGTATAGCGCCCAGAAAAGAACTTGTTCTTTCTTAGAAGAAAGGGGAAAAGGAATTGAATCAAGTAGAGGTTACAGATAGAGCCGTGGATTTCATTACGAAGCAGACTGCGAATGATAATCAGCCAATCATAACACTTACCTCTACTTTAACAGGAGGTTGACAGGGAGATATAGAGTTTTCCTTGATTCTGGACGAATCAATAAACGCCGATAAAATAATAGTGTATACCGATACGGAGACGTTACAACATACAGGTGAACTGCCGCTCCTGGACCGGCATCCAACCCTTGGATGGATATTAAAAAACAAAAACGAAACCCTTGCAGTCGGGTTAAAATGGAAAAAGAAGTAAGCATCAAACCAAAACCACATATTACACAACTGATGTAAGGCCGCATATCTTATATTACTAGAAAGAGCATGGGTTCGATTTTATAAAAAGAGGGGAATTGTAGGTATGTTTATCGCAGACGCTCATTGTGATGCTTTATGGAAAATGCAAAATATGAAGCATTACTCGTTTTATGGGACCTCACCTTTACGGGTAAATGCGGAGAGCTTAAAACGAGGCCGCGTCCGAATTCAAAATTTTGCTCTGTTTACGTCCGTAGAAGATCCTATAAAAACACAAAAAGAGAAGCTTGATAAAGAAATTAATTTATTTAAAAAGTATATCGCCGGGAATAACTATATAAAATGGACCCCATGGAAGCCGATACGTTTTTCTCCTAATCACACTCATGCCATATTATCTTTAGAGGGTGCAGGTATGATTGGAGATGACCTAAATGAATGGAGAAAGCTAAAGGAAATTGGAGTGGAAATGGCAAGCCTGAGCTGGAACGAAAAAAATGATCTCGCTGCAGGAAGTTTGCAATCAAATAAAAACGGTTTAACAAAAGCAGGTAAAAAAGTGGTAGCATGGCAAAATGACAATGGGATGGTAACAGATGCTGCTCACTTAAACGAACGCAGCTTTTGGGATGTTTTAGAACATGGGAAACACATTGCTGTAAGCCATGCTAATGTGAAGGCCCTTTACGACCATCCAAGAAATTTAAGTAACCAACAAATAGAAGCACTCATTAAACAACATAGCTTTATTGGTTTAACCTTTTATCCGAAATTTATAAATGGTACAGATACCGCTGATTATACAGATTTTGCAAAACAAGTGGATTACCTCTGCAGCAAAGGAGCAGAGAACATTATCGGTTTCGGCTCTGATTTTGATGGGATAGATACAAGTATACAGGGATTGGAAAGTCCAGTCCAATTTCCTCGTTTTATTGACTGGTTGTTAACACATTTTGATGAAAAAATTATTCGAGGTTTAGCAGGTGAGAATTTTAAGCGCTTTTGGGAAAAAAAGAGGTTGGTACAGTGAGGTCATTGTGAATTCCTTTGCAAATATAACAATTTGCTCTAAAATAATAAGTGGAGAAAGAGGTGAGAACAAGTGCAAATTACAAACCAAGCAAAGCAATTTATTGAAGAAGTCATGAGTGAGCATGACATGTCTACGATTCGTGTTGTTTTCTCCGGTATGGGCTGAGGCGGTCCAAAATTGGGACTGGCTCTGGATGAGCCGGCAGAAAATGACGTCAAACAGGAAATTAACGGTATTAATGTAGCAATTGAAGAACAAATCGTTTCTCACGTTCAAAATGTAACGTTAGACGTGGAAAGTTCCGGCGACGGGCAGGTCGGGCTTGTCATGAAAGGCGAAACGAATAGCGATTGCTGTTAATTAGCACGGTAAGCAGCGGAGCTGTCTCAATAGCAAGAAGAGACAGCTCCTTCTTTGATATGCAACACTTACAAGTCCAAAAGAGTACACCGGTAAAACATTCTGGTTTTTTCATAATAGCCATTGGTTGAAATTTCTCTTTCAATTTTACAAGGAGGACCCTTTATGGAGGACGTAAATAATATGCTTTTATCCTTCCAAAATGTCAGCGTTATCACTGGTGGAAAACAAAGATTAAAAGACATCACATTTGAAATGAAAAAAGGCGAACACTGGGGTTTATTAGGATTGAATGGATCCGGAAAAACTACACTTTTACAATTGATTACAGGATATGTGTGGGCCAGCAAAGGAACATTAGCAAGCTGGGAAGGTACATTTGGAAAGATAAATATTCACATGCTTCGCCAGCAAATTGGCTGGGTCAGCGATTCTTTAGATGACCGGTATCGAACCAAAAACACCAGTACGGCCCTTGAAGTAGTTTTAAGCGGGTTATTCGCCACTATTGGTGTCTATGAAGAACCTGGAAACGAAGAAATTGAAAAAGCAGAGCACTGGCTCGATTTTTTTGGAATTTCTCACCTTAAAAATACTTCGTATATGTATTTGTCTCAGGGTGAAAAGAAAAGAGCAATGCTTGCCAGGGCCTGGATTGCTGAGCCTAAGTTATTGCTTTTAGATGAGCCTTGTACAGGACTTGATGTAAAGGGCAGAGAGGAGTTTCTGGCTTCCTTAGAAGACTTGCTTCAGCTTGAGAACGCTCCTGCACTTTTATATGTGACTCATCACTTAGAAGAATTACCTGCATCTGTACAAAATGTATTATTATTAAAAAATGGGGAAATCCTTCATAAAGGACCAAAACAAAAGACACTAACAGACGTATTTGTTCAAGACGCATTTGATGTTAAATCACGAATTGTCTGGGATCAAGATAGACCGTGGCTGGTCGTTTCCTCTTAATAATGTTTTCAAAGAGTTTGGGAAATGTTTTTTATAATTTTACAAATTTCCATGAAAATGAGAGGATCACTTCAAGACTTCCTGTCATACCAGGAAAAAAGCAATTTTTTATTTATATTTTTATTTACAATAGTTTTCTATATATTGCTTGTTCAACCTCGAATGTATTTATATAACCATTCTATATGTTACAATACATTTCAGTATTGAAATGAAAGGAGAATTCCTTTGAGTAAAAAGTGGATATTAAGCATTGCCCTGGCTGTATCAGTATCAGTAACTGCAGCTTGTGGGGATGAAGAAGCTCAAGAAGGACAAGAAGGTCAAGAAGGAGAAGGCCAGCAGCAAGAAGAGGGTCAAGAAGGAGAAGCACATGAAGAAACTCCCGAAAAACCGGAAATGCCAGATCCAGACCTTGAAGATATACCTGATGTAGTAGCAGAGGTAAATGGAGAAGAAATTTCTAAAGATGAATTTGAATCTGTTTATGTTTCTACGCTTAATACCTATGCTATGCAAGGAATGAACATTGAAGAGCAAGATGATGACGGTGAGATGGAAAAGCAAATTCAAGAACAAACAGTAGAACAGCTTATCGGACAAGAATTATTGATTCAAGAAGCAGATAAGCGGGAATTGACTGCTTCTGATGAAGAAGTAGAAGAAGAACTCACTTCGTTAAAAGAACAATTTGGCTCCGATGAAGAATTCAAACAAGCACTTGAAAGCGAAAATCTTTCAGAAGAAGAGCTTCAAAGTGACATAGAAAAACAAGTAAAAGTAGAGAAATTAGTAGAAGATGAAGCAGGTAATATTGAAGTATCCGAAGACGAATTAAAAGAAATGTACGAACAAATGAGTCAAGCACAAGGTGGAGAGGATGGAGAAGAAGGTCCTTCCTTTGAAGAAATGAAACCTCAGCTTGAAGAACAAATGAAACAGCAAAAAGAGGGCGAAGAAATCCAGAAATTAGTGGAAGAACTTCGTGAAAGCGGAGATGTCACCGTTAATATTTAATTAGCTTACGATCCATCCGGCAGAAAAAAGCTGCCGGATTTTTTATTTTTATGATTGCAGTCCCCGCATTATAAGGTAAAATAAAGACAAAAGTACCAATAAACTGTTCGGTTTATATGTGGAGGAGATAATGATGGCACTAACGAATCAATCGGATATATTACTCGAAAGCGGTACAAACGAATTAGAAATCGTCATGTTTCATGTAGGGACTGGGATGTTTGGTATTAACGTTTTAAAAGTGAGAGAGATTATCCAGCCTGTTGAAATAACTGAAACTCCTAACAGGCATCAGAATTTAGAAGGTATCATCCGTCTGCGCGAAGAAGTTATTCCGGTAATTGATCTTGCTAAAGTACTAGGATATCCACCAGCTGACCAACCGGAGCATGATAAATTTATCATAGGGGAATTGAATCAGAGAAAGGTGGCTTTTCATGTTCATTCTGTATCACGAATACACCGCATTTCTTGGGAGCAAATAGAAAAACCAGGGGACCTTTCTCAAGGACACGATGCTAATACAATAGGTATCGTTAAAATGGACCAGGGGATGGCACTTTTACTCGATTATGAAAAAATTGTCATGGATATTGCTCCAAAAACAGAGATTCAAAGCATCCAAAAAAATGAAGACCAGGTAAATGATCGTTCTAATAAAAAGCTAATGATCGTAGAAGACTCGCCTGTACTTAGAAAATTACTGGCAGATACGCTGGAGGAAGCTGGATACACTTCAATAGTAGTGTATCAGGATGGAAAAGAAGCCTGGGACTTCGTTAATGGTCTTGTTAAAACCGAGGATATTGATGCGAGCGACATCCGTATTCCAGATGCTATTATTACAGATCTTGAAATGCCAAGAATGGACGGCCACCAATTAACTTTAAAAATAAAAGAACATAGTAAGTTGCAGCATCTTCCTGTTGTTATTTTTTCTTCTTTAATTACAGAAGATTTATACCACAAAGGAGAACGAGTGGGTGCAGACGCCCAGATCAGCAAGCCTGAAATAAGTCAGTTAGTCGAAGAAATGGACAAATTAATATTAAACTAAGAAAAAAAGCTTTAGAAGGGTCTCCTTTTAAAGCTTTTTTGTGTCTTATTAGATCATTACCAAACCGGACAGAAGGTTCAGCTTTTCTATTTTTTGTTATATAAATTTTCAAAAAATTATTGACTGTGTTATAACACATGTGTATAATAATCATTAACATATAACAAAATAGGGAGTGGTTAGAATGAAACAAACAAACAAAAAAACAAATGAGCGTCGTTTTACGCCAAACAAAGAAGAAAAATCTATTTTGCAAATGATTAACGACTATTACACAGCCAGATAATTAAAAATAGACCTCTATCTACTCCTTACAATAGCGGGAAGCAGCCGTTATTGTATTTTTTTCACCCATTAACTAATACAGTATGTCCTTCGAATTGTATTTTTTTGATCTGTTTTAATACAACCTCTCGCGAAAATATTTTGAATATTCTCGTTTCGTGGAGTATAATATATAATAAGCAATAAAATTCACGGAGGGGAGACGATCTTAATGAAGGAAATAGATCGCATCAACCTCATAAAAGAATTAGAAGAACTTTGCGGTATACCGCACGCTTTACTCGTCAGACTTAATAATGAAGAAATTAAAAAGCTGTATGACGAGAGAGTACAAGACCGAGTCACATCCACCAATTAATTACAGCATATATGTCGTGAATTTCACCTGTCGCAGAGGCGGCAGGTTTTTTATTATGCCAGAAAACGAAAGTATTGGTGAAGAATCTAAGGCTTTTGCCATAACATTCGCAGGAAAACTGGTTTTAATGATTTATTGATTGGAAAACAAACATATATTCGCTAAAATATACATAATAGAGGTGAACAACTAATGCGAAAAAAATCCTTAGAACAATTAATAGAATGGATAAAATCAGAAGAATCCATAAAAAATCAAATAGAATACTGGCATACGCTGGAGGAAGAGCCGGCTAAAACCGTTACGTTTCCTACCGAGCTAGATAAAAGAATTGTAAATGCCCTGCAAAATAGGGGCATTTCTTCTCTCTATACTCATCAGCGATCGGCTTTTGAAAAAAGCGGAGTGGAATATAAACATACAGTTTCTGTTACGCCCACAGCCTCTGGTAAAACACTATCCTATAACCTTCCTGTTTTACAATCTATTCTTGACGATAAAAAAAGCAGAGCCCTTTATTTGTTTCCGACAAAGGCTCTTGCTCAAGATCAAAAAAGTGAAATCAATGAACTGATTGACGAAATGGAAGCCGATATAAAAAGTTATACGTATGACGGGGACACGTCCCCAAATATCAGACAGGTCATTCGAAAGGCCGGCCACGTTGTTATTACAAATCCGGATATGCTGCATTCAGCGATTTTGCCTCACCATACAAAATGGGTCTCTTTATTTGAAAACCTTAAATATATTGTGATAGATGAGCTTCATACGTACCGTGGTGTCTTTGGCAGTCATGTATCCAATGTAATCCGGCGTTTAAAACGGATTGCTAATTATTACGGAAGTTCGCCTGTGTTTATTTGTACATCTGCCACTATTGCCAATCCAAAAGAGCTTGCTGAAAACCTTATCGGAGAGAGTTTTCATTTAATTGATAACAACGGGGCGCCCCGGGGACGAAAACACTTTGTTTTTTATAACCCACCTATTGTAAATGAAGCCATGAATATCCGAAAAGGAGCAACAACCGAAGTATATAAATTAGCTTCGATGTTTTTAAAAGAAAAAATACAAACGATAGTGTTTGCAAAAAGCAGGGTTCGAGTAGAAGTAATCTTAAGTCATTTAAAAGAATTAGTTAAAAAAGAAGTCGGCCCTAAATCGATACGTGGGTATAGGGGAGGATACCTCCCGAAACAGAGAAGAGAAATTGAAAAGGGACTTCGAAACGGAGACGTGATGGGGGTAGTCAGTACTAATGCCCTTGAATTAGGAGTAGATATCGGCCAGCTTCAAGTTTGTATTATGACGGGCTATCCAGGATCTGTCGCAAGTGCCTGGCAGCAAGCAGGCCGTGCCGGCAGAAGACAGGATGAATCACTAATTCTTATGGTTGCCAGTTCCGCTCCGGTGGATCAATACATGATTCAGCAACCAGAGTTCTTTTTAAACCAAACCCCTGAATCAGCGAGAATCCATCCAGACAACCTTATTATTTTAGTGGATCATATTAAATGCGCAGCGTTTGAACTCCCTTTTCAAGAAGGTGAGACCTTTGACGGAGTTGAGATAGAAGAAGTGCTTGAATATTTAACGGAAGAACAAGTACTGCACCATCGCGGCCATAAGTGGTATTGGATGAATGACGGCTTTCCTGCTCATGGTGTCAGCTTACGCTCTGCTTCCCAGGAAAACGTCGTCATTATTGACCAAACGGACATTGCGAATGTAAAAGTTATTGGTGAAATGGACCGCTTCAGCGCGATGACGCTGTTACATGATAAAGCTATTTATTTACACCAAGGTGTGCAATTTCAAGTGGAAGAACTTGATTGGGAAGAAAAAAAGGCTTATGTCAAAGAAGTACAAGTGGAATATTTCACCGATGCTAATTTGGCTGTCGAATTAAAAGTATTAGAGGAAGATAAAAGGACAGAATATCCTTCTTTTGAATCGGCTTTTGGGGACGTCATGGTTAACGCAAAAGCTACGATTTTTAAAAAAATTAAAATGACGACCTTTGAAAATATAGGTTCCGGCTCCATTCATCTTCCGGAAGAAGAATTGCACACGAATGCATGCTGGATCAGTTTTCCAGATCATACCGTCAGCCAATTTGGAAAAGAACCGTTAGAACAGGCACTAATTGGAATAGCTAATGTACTGCGTCACGTTGCTCCTGTTCATGTGATGTGTGACCAAAGCGATCTCCATGTTGTTCCGCAGATGAAAGCCACTCATTCCGAAAAGCCGACCATCTTTTTATATGATCGCTACCCTGGCGGAGTAGGTTTATCTGCAGCGGTGTACAACAATTTTCCAGAATTGCTTCAAAACGGTAAAAAACTTATTCAGTCCTGTCCTTGTACGACCGGCTGCCCATCCTGTGTAGGTTCTGATTTAAACCTCGGGGAAGAAGCAAAATGGCTGACACTTCGGCTTATGCGGCTGTTAGAGGAGGAACAACAGGTTGAAGCTAAAAAATAAATTGAATCGCATGAAACACCATTTAGGGTCTGTAAATCACAGCCAGTCAAATAAAAAAGAAAACATTAATGAACAAGACGGCTGCCAAACTTCAGATATTCCATATGCCAAAGAGTGGGAGAAATTGAATGCATCTGCTCGCTTTTTAGAAGATCAATACATGGTAAAAAGAGAAGTCATTTATCCGTTTCATCATGCTCATGGCAAATATAGATTAGAGGAGCTGTATGACGTGTGGGAAGAGTGGGGAAAAGAAACAGCTTTTCACCCTCTTCACCCTGAGAATCGAAGCCCGGAGGATCTTTTATTTTTTGACACCGAAACAACCGGTTTAAACAGCGGAGCAGGCAACATGATTTTTTTGCTCGGCGGAGCCCAGTTTACAAGTGCACATGTAAAAGTGAGTCAATTTTTCCTGCCAGGTCCAGAAGCCGAAGTGGCTTTATATCACCATTTTTTAAGAGATACGGCTTCTACAAAAAACCTAGTCACATACAATGGAAAAGCTTTTGACTGGCCGCAGCTTAAAACCAGGCACACTTTTGTAAGAAACGAAGTACCCAAACTTCCTCCATTCGGTCACTTTGATTTACTGCATGCGGCCCGCCGGCTTTTTAAGCACCGGCTTTCTTCTTGTAAGCTTTCTGTCGTGGAAAAAGAAATATTACAATTCGAGCGTATTGATGATACACCGGGGTATCTGGCACCAATGCTTTATTTTGATTTTTTAAATGAAAAGCATCCCGAATATATTGAAGGAGTTCTCACTCACAATGAGTGGGATGTACTGTCCTTAATTACACTTTATATCGACCTTTCGAAACGAGTTCTAAGAAATAGACCTTTCGGAAGAGAAACGTATGAAATAGGAAGATGGTATGCTCAATGCAAAGAATGGGAAAAAGCAAGTTGGTGTTTTGAGAAAGCACTGGAAACAATCCAAGAAGAAAGTGATTGGCAGGAAGAGTGCTTGTGTGCACTTGGTTTTGTATATAAAAAGTTAAACCTTGAAACAGATTCAATGGAATGTTTTATAAAAGTGGTAGAAAACAATGGGGCAAACGGGGCCGAAGCGGCCATAGAATTAGCTAAATTTTATGAACACCGGAAAAAAGATCCAGAGAAAGCTCTATCCTTTGTTCTTGAAGCAGTTAAAATAAATGGATATGCAAATCAGGAAATAAACAAAAGAATAATCCGCTTACAACAAAAAATAGGGAAATAGGAGAATGTAATATTTCCCGGGCAAGCGCAGAATAGTACGCTTTTAGTAAGAATGTTCCTTTTTTCGACAAAACGAGTAAAACTTAAAGTAATTTAATTAAGTGATTATGTCGAAAATCCAATTTAAGCAGGGATCCTCTGTCGGTTTCATTCAAAGGCAGAAGAAAGGAGGGGATTTTTTGAAAGTACTTGCAGCAACCGGATATAAACCTCAGGAAATGGGGATCTTTCAGCCAAATGCCAAAGAAATCACCTATATTAAAAAAACAATTGAAAAGCGATTAATCGGTTTTTTAGAAGAAGGACTAGAGTGGGTGGTTGTGTCCGGGCAGCTTGGTGTAGAACAATGGACAGCCGAAGTGGTTATAAAATTAAAAATAGAATGGGATGCCTTAAAATTAGCCGTGCTTCCTCCTTTTCTGGAGCAGGAAAGCATATGGCCTGAACAAGCACAGGAAAGATACCAGCATATTATTAATCAGGCTGATTATTCAGAAGCAATTTCCAAAAAGAAGTATGATAATCCCGGGAAGCTGCGGGCAAAAAATGATTTTATTATTATGAAAACAGACGCCCTTTTGTTATTGTATTCAGAAGAACAGGAAGGAACACCGCGTTATTATTTACAGGCAGCAGAACGAAAAGCAGCCAAAGACCACTACCCAATATATTGGATTACTCCAGATGACTTACAGCAGACAGTCGAGGAAATAGCAGAGGGAATGGACACCTTGGAATAGGAATAGCAATTCAAATTGACTTTTCCCTGAAGTTCTGAAAAAATGAAATACAAATAACGATTTATATAACAATGAGCATCTAAACTGAATTGATATTTGGGGTGAACCAAAGCATGCAAAATATTCATTTATCTGCCAAAGAAATTTTAGATAAAGACTTTAAAAGCAGCATGAAAGGTTATAATAAAGATGAAGTAGATCAATTTCTTGATATGGTTATCCAAGATTATGAAGCATTTGAAGAAAAATTAAGTGAACTTGAACGCGCCTTAGAACAATCTAAAAGACAAACAAACAGTGCATCTGGAGAAACAAGGTTCAATAGAGAAAGCCAAGTTTCTGCAACAGAGCAGACTGCTCCTGCCCAAGCAGCCGGCGGTACAAATTATGATATTTTAAAACGTTTGTCAAACCTCGAAAAAGAGGTGTTTGGCAAAAAATTATATGAATAATAACTTATACAAAGTATGCTTAGCCCAGCAATGTTCTATGCATGGGAAAGTGGAAGATAATAAAGAAAGGTGTGCGGATACTGCAAGAAAAGCAGCAGCTGAAGGTGCCGCTTTATTAGTATTTCCCGAGCTTGTATTAAGATGATACCACGCTGAAAAAGAGGATTTTTATCAACTGGCAGAACCTGCCCGGCCCAACACACCTATAATCCAATTCTTCCGCACTCTTAGTGCACAAAACAGGAATGGGCATTGTATTTTCTTTTCCAGAAAGAAATGGCAGTAAATTGATATTACCTCCGCATTCATCGATGAATCGGAGGAACAGCTTGTTTTGTATCGAAAATCCAAATTATGGGGAGTAGAAAAGAAAATTTTTTCTCCTGGTCCTAAGGATTACAAATCTTTTTCGTCTCGTTTTGGACGAATTGGCATGTTTATATGTTTTGATATGGAATTTCCTGAACCATCCAGAGAATTAGCAAAAAAAGGAATAGACCTTATCATCTGTCCTTCTGTCTGGAGCCAATCAGCAAAAACGCGCTGGGAAATCCAGCTGCCGTGCCGTGCATTGGATAATCAATGTTATATAGCTGGTGTTAATACCGTTTTTAACCAAGCATGCGGCGGTACTCAATGGGTGGACCCTTTTGGCAGGGTAATAAACAAAGCTTCAAAGGATGAGGAAGCACTAATATATGGAGATTTTGATAAAAGCCTTTTGGAAAATGCCCGCACATCTATTCCTTATTTAAAAGAAATGAACTTTGACACATCTAAAGAGTGATTGCTGTATACATGGTTAGGAGGTAAATACCAGGATTGTTAAAAATATATGTGGACGGTGCCAGTGCTGGAAATCCAGGACCTGCTGGTGCCGGCATTTTTGTAAATAAAGGAAAGGGAAAAAATGAGCATTATGCCATACCGCTAGGTCAGATGACGAATCACGAAGCGGAATTTGTAGCGTTAATGGAAGCTTTAAAGATCTGCAAGGAAAATAGTTGGAATATGGTTTCTATCTGTACAGATTCAAAACTCGTAGATGAGGCTGTAGAAAAACGATATACTAAAAAAGCAGCATATAAACCATATCTAACAGAGATTCTAAAACAGCTTGAAGAATGTGAATTATGTTTTGTAAAATGGATCCCATCGAGTTCAAACCGCTCAGCTGATCAACTGTCCAAAAAAGCGATTCAAAAAAATAAGTCATCGAATACTTTTCTGTAACTCTGGGTTGCCAAAACAACCTATTCGCGATATAATAGAATTTGTCACTAAAATGAAGCATAAAACATTCTGGCAGTCGCTGCACTTACGGTGCAGAGGAAAGTCCATGCTCGCACAGCCTGAGACGGCTGTAGTGTTCGTGCCTGACGAAACCATAAGTCAGGGCAGTCTGGTAGACTACTAGGCTGACGGCGGGGAAACGACCTGTGTCGATTTGATATGGTCTTATTACCCTGAAAGTGCCACAGTGACGGAGTCCGTTTGGAAACAAACGGAGTGGAACGAGGTAAACCCCTCGAGCGAGAAACCCAAATTTTGGTAGGGGCGCCTTTCTGAAGGAAATGAACGGAAAGAAAGGGCAGAGTTTTCACTCTGCAGATAGATGACTGCTTCCGGAGTGCAAGGTGAATAACCGCAGCAGCACAATGGGACAGAACATGGCTTACAAGAATGTTTTATGCCTCTCAACGAACCCCTGATCAGGGGTTTTTTTATTTTAACGGATAATCAGCCGGTCGTAATTTATTTTTACGATCGGCTGTTTTTATGTATCAAAAAGGAAAGACTGGTGTTTCGTGTATATTTACCATTAGCAGATTTTTATTAATACCTAGTAAAGCATGTCAAAGGACTTTCACGGGTCTATTCAACCACCTTACTGGACGATGGCGGAACAAGGCTATGTACTAAGAACTAAAATGCAGGGAAAAGGTCTGGCACTCTTTTTTAGAACCTGTTTGATAAATAAACAAAGGAAAATGAATAGTTGTATGGAATAAATACAACAGAAGGCACGGGTGTACTCTCTAAGACTTTTCCAAAAAGAATTTCAAAAGTTGGCAATATTATTATATTAGGACAAGAAACTGAAATCTATTTTACTGTGAACTAAAACTATAGCAGAGGTGAGTGATAGAATGCCGAAGAATATCCGTTACGAACAATTAGTAAAACAATTCACTTGGGAAGAAGCTTTTGAAACTTATGATGCTGACCCGAACATATTTTTTAACACCGCTCATGAATGTTGTGATCGCTGGGCTGACAATCCTGAACAGGTTGCTATTTATTGGGAAAACCAGGCGGGAGAAAAGAAAACGTGGACATATAAGGATCTTAAAGAAAAATCCGATAAACTGGCAAATGGCTTTCGATCACTTGGTGTTGAAAAGGGGGAACGTATTGCTTGTCTCTTAGGCAAAGACATAGAGCTTGTCCTTACTGCCTTAGCTGCCTGGAAGATTGGGGCAATATACCTCCCATTGTTTACTGCCTTTGGACCGGAAGCTATTTCTCACCGCTTATCGATTTCTGAGAGTAAAGTGCTCATTACAAACAAGGACCAAAGCAAAAAATTAGACAACCTTGATTTTTCCGGCAAAGTTATATTAATTGATCATGACTCCCCTTCTAATAAAAGCTTTTGGCAGCTTTTAAATAACGCTTCCCCTCAACATATAACAGAAAAAACGAAGCTGACGGATCCAAGTGTTATTCAATTTACTTCCGGCTCTACAGGCATGCCAAAAGGTGCTGTTTGGGCACATAAAATATTAATAAGTGTCTACCCCTATACCAAATATGCTATAGGGTTAAACAAAAACGATATTTTCCTTGGCGGAGCTGATCCTGGGTGGGCATACGGATTTATAAATAGTATTATAAGCCCCCTCAGCTTTGGGGTGCCGATTGTAATGTATAAAGGGAGTTTTGAAGCAGCCAAATATTATGAACTGATGGAGCGGTATAAAGTTACGAGTTTCGCCTATGCTCCTACAGCTTATCGAATGATGAAAGCAGCAGGAGAAGAACTTGTGAAAAATTATAATTTTCATGTTAAAAAATTCAGCAGTGCAGGAGAACCATTAAACGCAGAGGTCATCCGGTTTTTTAAAAACAATTTTGGTCAGGAAATTTATGATCATTATGGATGCACGGAAACAAATATGCTTGTTAACAATTACCATGCTGTATCTATGACTGTAAAGCCTGGTTCTATGGGATTTCCCACTCCTGGTTATAAAGTAGATATCATTAATGAATCAGGGGATCCTGTTCAAATTGGAGAAGTCGGTCAAATTGCAGTGGACGCGACCGGATTTCCTTTCAATTTTCTTGGTTACTGGAAAGAGCCTGAAAAGACAGAAGAAAAGCGATTAAAAAATTGGTTTTTAACCGGAGATCTTGCTTTAAAAGATGAAGAGGGCTATTACTGGTTTCAAGGTCGTTCGGATGACATCATTTCAAGTGCCGGTTACCGAATCGGACCATTTGAAGTAGAAAGCTGTCTATTAGAGCATCCAGCCGTGACAGAAGCGGCAGTCATCGGTAAGCCGGACAGCCTTAAAGGAGAAATTGTAAAGGCCTATGTCGTTCTAGGGAATGACTACCCGGAGTCGTCGTCTTTAGCAGAAGAGATAAGTAATTACGTTAAAACGAAATTATCCAAGCACCAATATCCAAAGGAAGTGGAGTTTATAAAGCAATTGCCCAAAACTTCAAGCGGAAAAATACAACGATTTTTACTCAGAAAAGAAGAGCAAGCCCAATAACCCATTTATTACCCTTTAGGAGGAATTCACATGAATATAAAAGATAAAGCAGCCGTTGTAACAGGAGGAGCGTCAGGTCTCGGAGAGGCCACAGTTACAAACATTATAGAACATGGTGGAAAAGCGGTGATATTAGATGTAAGCGAAGATAAAGGAATGGAGCTTGTAGAGAAACTAGGAGCTGGTCATGTACTGTTTGTCAAAACAGATGTAACGAATGAAGCAGATGTAGAAAAAGCACTAGATCAAGCCATCGAACAATTTGGCAGCATTCAGATAGCGATAAACTGTGCTGGAATCGGCACCCCTCAAAAAGTTTTAAGCAAAAGAAAAGCACAGGACTTATCTCCGTTTAGCAAAATTATTGAAGTCAATTTGATAGGAACGTTTAACGTGCTGCGGCTGGCCGCAGAAAAAATGCTGCAAAACGAAGAAAATGAAGAAGGAGAACGCGGTGTGATTATCAATACGGCATCAGTTGCTGCATACGAAGGGCAGATCGGTCAAGCCGCATACAGTGCATCCAAGGGCGGTATTGTGTCAATGACGCTTCCAATCGCACGGGAATTTGCCCGGCACGGCATTCGAGTGATGACTATTGCTCCTGGTTTAATTGAAACACCTTTATTTCAAACATTATCTGAAGAAGCGAGAGCTTCTCTTGGTGCAACCGTCCCATTCCCGCCTCGACTGGGAAGACCATCTGAATTTGCTGCATTAACACAAAGCATCATTGAAAACCCGCTCCTCAATGGCGAAACTATTCGCTTAGATGGGGCTATCCGTATGGAGCCAAAATAATAACCCTAATTGAAAGCGCTGACAAATAAATTAAGAAAGAAAGGGAGTATAAGTGAGAAATGAAAGAACCTGTCATTGTCGAAGCGGTAAGAACGCCTGTCGGAAAAAGAAATGGAATGCTGAGCGGAGTTCGGGCAGATGTGCTTGCTGCTGAACCATTAAAAGAAATTGTGAAGCGCACCAATATAGATGCCGGTATGATTGAAGACGTCATTTTGGGGTGTGTGTCCCAAGTAGGAGAGCAGACGCTGGATATTGCAAGAGTTGCCGCTTTGGTAGCAGATTTTCCAATAGAAGTGCCAGGTACTACCATTGATCGTCAGTGCGGATCGAGCCAACAAGCCGTTCATTTTGCTGCCCAGGCGATTGCCAGCGGAGATATGGATGTGGTAATAGCAGGAGGAATTGAGAACATGTCCCGTGTGCCATTAGGGTCAAGTACTCAAGGAGCGGGGTTTAGTGAGGAATTGACTTCACGCTACGAAATGATTCATCAAGGATTATCTGCTGATCGTATTGCTGATAAATGGGGCTTCAGCAGAGAACAAATGGATGAATTTTCGCTAGAAAGCCATGAAAAAGCAATAACTGCTCAAAATGAAGAGCGGTTCGACCGCGAAATCATACCGCTTGAAGTGACCCCGCCTGAAGCGGACAGTTCTGAAACGATGAAAACGGATGAGGGACCAAGAGCAGATACAAGCATGGAAAAGCTGGCAAGCCTTAAACCATCCTTCGATGAAAAAGGAAAAATCCACCCCGGAAATGCAAGCCAGATTAGTGACGGAGCTGCAGCGTTATTATTAATGTCATCCGAAAAAGCAGCTGAACTTGGATTAAAACCCCGATTTCGAGTAATATCTCGTAGTGTTGTAGGTTCAGATCCAACATTAATGCTTACAGGACCTATTCCTGCTACTGAAAAAGCATTGAAAAAAGCAGGTCTCACCATTCATGATATCGATGTTTTTGAAGTAAATGAAGCATTCGCCTCAGTGCCGCTTGCCTGGCTGCAGGAAACCGGCGCTGACCCGAAAAAATTAAATCCTAATGGTGGAGCTATCGCTCTTGGCCACCCGCTAGGAGCAAGTGGAGCAAGATTAATGACCACCATGATTCATGAACTAGAAAGAACAGGAGGCCGCTTCGGCTTGCAAACGATGTGTGAAGGACACGGAATGGCAAACGCCACCATTATTGAACGTATAAATTAACACGTGAACGGAGGGCTAAAATGAACAGAGAGCTTTTTAATGAAGACCATCAGATTTTTAGACATTCTCTTCAGAAATTTTTAGAGAAGGAAGCCATCCCTAACTTTGAACATTGGGAAAAAGAGAAATCCGTTCCCCGTTCCTTTTGGAAAAAACTTGGTAACCAGGGATTTTTATGTCCCTGGGTGGATGAAAAATATGGTGGATTAGAAGCTGATTTTAGGTATTCTGTAATTATCAACGAAGAAATGGAAAAGGTAGGAACGGGTTTAGGAGGGATTGGGCTGCATAACGACATCGTTATGCCCTATATTGATCAATTTGGAACTGTTGAGCAAAAGAAACGTTGGTTTCCTGGAGCAGTCAGTGGCAGTCTTATTTCTGCCATTGCAATGACCGAACCTGGAGCAGGCTCTGATTTAGCGGCCGTGCGAACGACTGCTCTAAGAGATGGCAGTCATTATATTGTGAATGGGGAAAAAACGTTTATTACTAATGGAATTCAATCCGACCTGGTGCTTGTCGTTTGTAAAACAGATCCAAAGGCACAGCCTGCTCATAAAGGAATAAGTTTACTTATGGTGGAAGCTGGGACACTAGGTTTTTCTAAAGGAAAACAATTAAGCAAGGTCGGCCAGCACGCTCAAGACACATCGGAACTTATTTTTGAAGACGTAAAAGTCTCCGCCTACAATCTTTTAGGAGAAGAAAATAAAGGATTTTATTATTTAATGGAAAAACTCCAGCAAGAACGTTTGCTTGTTGCTATTCAAGCTATAGCTTCTGCCGAAAAAATGCTCGCTATCACAATGGATTATGTAAAACAGCGAAAAGCATTTGGCAAACCAATTAGCAAATTTCAAAACACTCAATTTAAAATAGCTGAAATGGCAACCGAAATTGAAATAGGACGAACATTTATCGATCAATTAATTCAAAAACATATGAAAGCAAAAGATATCGTAACCGAAGTATCGATGGCAAAATGGTGGGTAACAGATCTTGCTAAAAAGGTATCGACAGAATGCATGCAGCTTCATGGCGGTTATGGATATATGGAGGAATATGAAATTGCCAGGCGGTTTCGTGATACTGCAGTTACTTCCATTTATGCGGGGTCAAATGAAATTATGAAAGGGATTATCGCTAAAAACTTACAGTTATAGAGATATACAATACTTTAAAAAACTAAGGCGAAGGGGGTAATAAGCAGAACAAGAGAGTGAATAATACAACAACTTACCTTTGTACATCTATAATTTAAAGGAGGAAACAATGTATGCCGCTGCGTTCCTATCGTGTTCTTGATTTAACCAGATTGTTACCAGGTCCCTACTGTACAATGCTGCTTGCTGATTATGGAGCGGAAGTGATTAAAGTAGAAGATACAAAATTAGGAGACTATTCCAGATGGTATGATCCTAAAATTGATGAAAACAGTGCTCTTTTTCATTCCCTGAATCGAAACAAAAAAAGCATTAGCATCGATTTGAAAACAGAAAAAGGGAAAGAAGTCTTCTTAAAGCTTGTAAAAGGAGCAGATGTGGTTGTAGAGTCTTTTCGCCCCGGTGTGATGGATAGGCTGGGATTAAGTTACAATACACTTCAATCTGTAAACCCAGATTTAATATACTGTGCAATTACTGGCTATGGCCAAACCGGTCCGTATGCAAATATCCCTGGCCACGACATTAATTATCTCAGCTACGCTGGCTTGCTCCACTTTTTTGGAGATAAGGAAACACCTCCAAAAGTTCCTGCAGCACAAATTGCTGATATTGGAGGAGGAGCAATGCCTGCAGTTATTGGTATTTTAATGGCTTTAATAGAAAGAAAAGCTTCCGGCAAGGGTCAGTTTGTTGATGTTTCCATGCTGGATAATGTTGTTTATTGGATGCAGACTATTCTGCCTGAATATTTAGCTGCTGAAATTGAACCTAAACCTGGCGAATTAACTTTGTCGGGTGGAAAGGCGTGCTATGAAGTATACGAAACAAAAGACAACCGTTACTTGTCAGTAGGTGCCTTGGAACCGAAGTTCTGGGAAGCTTTTTGTAAAGTAATTGAAAAAGAGGAGTGTATCCCTTTGCTAGATGCTCCTTTACATATCCAGCATCAATTAAAAGGAGATATTCAGAAGAAAATACAAGAAAAAACATTACAAGAGTGGATGATAGAGTTTGCTGAAGTTGACGCTTGCGTTGCACCCGTCCATACATTAGAAGAAATGACAAGGGACCCACAAGTACTTGCTAGACAGTTGATACAATCAATAAATGGTCATCTGAATATTGCTCCACCTGTAAAAATGTCAAACACACCAGGACACCTAAGAAATAAAGCCCCAGTATTGGGTGAACATACCGAAACGTTGTTAAAAAACTGCGGAATCTCCATAGAAGAGATCGAACAATTGAAAGGAAATAACATCATCAACTAGATAATTCTCTTTATAACAACAAGCAAAATAGTCCAGAATTAAATAAAGTAAATGGAACAAGTATTACCGGAATAGACCACTGGTCCAGGATATCATGATAGAGTATCACTGGCCCGGCAACGTAAGAGAACTGCGAAACGTATTAGAACGTGCGATGATTTTTGCGGAACACGGTATGATTCAAGCCGAGGATTTACCAGAATATGTTCTAAAGCAAGTTAGACGTGATATAACCATTCAAGATAAACATGACGATCATTTTTCGCTTTTGGAAAAAGCCGAAAAACAGCAATCCATCAAGCTCTGCATAAAGCAGGAGGCAACAAAAGCAAAGCTGCAAAATTATTAGGTGTCAGCCGGTCGGTGTTGTATGATAAACTAAAAAAGTATGAACAAGTTTTGTAGTACAGCCAGTAAGGCGGTACATAACCTTATCTAAAATATGGAATGATACTAAAATACAAAAAAAGCAAAACATCTAGAACGATTTTTTTGCAGCACAAAGGAGTTTCCTGCATGGAAAATAAAGTTACTTTAATTGCAACAGCTACGATGGGCCTGGAAGCACTGGTAGGTAGTGAAGTAAAAGCCCTAGGGTATGAAGATGTAAACGTTGAAAACGGTAAAGTAGAATTTACCGCTTCGCTTGACGCGATTCCAAGAGCCAATATGTGGCTTCGTACCGCGGACCGCGTCAAAGTCAAAGCAGCTGAATTTAAAGCTGTTTCCTTTGAAGAATTGTTTGAGCAGACAAAGTCTGTACCGTGGGAAAAATACCTGCCGGAAGACGCGGAGTTTCCCGTCACAGGGCGTTCTGTTAAATCGAAGCTATACAGTGTACCGGACTGCCAATCTATTGTGAAAAAAGCAATCGTAGAGAGATTAAAGCAGTCGTATCATACCGAATGGTTTCAAGAAACGGGCGCTCTCTTTAAAATCGAAGTAGCCATACATAAAGATACAGCGATTCTTTCCATAGACTCGTCTGGAGACGGACTTCATAAAAGAGGGTACCGGCCTTTACACAATAAAGCGCCGTTGAAAGAAACCCTGGCTGCAGCGATGGTTCAACTTACGAACTGGCATCCCGAACACCCATTTGCAGATCCGTTTTGCGGGTCCGGTACCATCCCCATCGAAGCTGCTCTTATCGGACAAAACATCGCACCTGGTTTTAATCGTGATTTTGTTTCCGAAGAATGGCCATGGATTCCTGCACAGCTTTGGGATCGTGCCCGGGAAGAAGCCGAAGACAAAGCAGACTACGACCAGCCTTTAGACATTCAAGGTTCTGACATCGACCACAAAATGGTCCAGCTCGCTGAAGAAAACGCAATGGAAGCAGGGCTTTACGGAGCCATTTCGTTTAAACAAATGCAGGCCACCGACTTTACGGCCAAGAAGGATTACGGCTGTCTCGTCTCCAATCCGCCATACGGCGAACGCCTGGGAGAAAAAGAAGCCGTCGAAGCGCTTTACAAAGAACTCGGCAGCACCCTGCGCCCACTTGACACCTGGTCGATTTATGTATTGACCTCGAATGAAAAATTTGAGTCGCTTTTTGGCAAAAAAGCCACCAAAAAACGAAAGCTTTACAACGGGAATATTAAAACAGATTATTATCAGTACTGGGGCAATAGACCGCCACGGAATAATGAAAACAGCAGAAAATGAAAGGGCACAGAAAAGGTGCCCTTCTTATTCTTCATCATTTCTATCATTTGCCTTCAAAACCAGCTTCACGACTCAAAATCGTGTTCTCTAACATTCCTAATACCTCTTTTTATTTATTATCGTTCCAATTTACATCCCAGTATTTCCACGGCGAGTTTTTCGTAAATGGCATTGGTCCAACCAAACCCTTCCTGCAAAGGATACCTTCCCGTTGTATTAAGATTGAAGTCGGCGACATTATACTTTTCGTACAACTTTCCTTTTTTTATAAATTGGTCGGTACATAAGTTTATCCATCGTTTTGCAATTTCTTTGCTTTCCTCTTCATGTCCATAATTCCTTAATCCCTTTATAACTATCCATTGTAATGGTGCCCACCCATTAGGATAATCCCATTGAAATGATGTGTAATTCACCGACGTGGCCATTCCTCCTGGCTGCAAAAATAAATGGATATTATTTTTAACCTTTTCTGCCTGATGCTGATCGGCTGCTCCAGCCCATAAAGGAAAGAATGTAGCCAGGGTAGGGTAAGCATATTGTCTATTCCACACAAAATTAAAATCAAAATACAACCCGTAGTCGTCATTCCATAAATATTGATTCATCAACTCTTTTCTTATTTGAGCTCGCTCTTTCCATACCTGTGCTTCATCTGAAACTCCCAGTATATGCACAAAATCACTAAAATCCTTTTCATATTGATATAACAAGACGTTTAAATCAACCGGTAAAAAATGTCCGCATTCTTTATTGAATCGCCCTGTGTAATCCCAGCCTGATTCAGCTTCTGTTCGCTCTTGCCAGAATTGGAACGGAATATACATTTCATCAACGTGCAAATAAGCTTCCTCTTCTATCCGGAGCATTTTTTCTAAATCATCAAAGTACCGATTTAAACCAATTTCCTCACGATAATGAGTCTCGCGATTCATCCAGACATTAAAATATTCTAATTTGGCGATGCGAGATGCATACTTTAACCATTCAACATTGCCATCCCAAACCTCTTTGATCATTGAAGTTAAAAAAGGTGGCTGTGACCGGCTTAAGTGAGCAACCTCTGAACTGTTAGGAATGATCCCAAAGGTTCTCATTTCATAAAGGAAATTGTTAACGATTCCTTTTGCTAAACGGTTCAATTTTGATACTTTTAGACCTAACAGAGTAAAATAACTATCCCAATAAAATAATTGCTGAAAAACTCCACCAGGTACGACATACGGATGAGGCAAATAAAATAATTGTCCTTTTGTATACGGCGGACTGCTTACTACAAGCTCTTTCCAATAGGAGTGAATGTATTTCACTGCCTTCTCCACATCGTTGTTCGGACAGCTAATCTTTAATGAAGGGAAATTATTTTTCAACATTTCACCGCCCCGTAATTAAAAGTTAACAGATAGTATGTTTTAAAAGAAATAAGTATTTCCAAGAAACATGTAGGGTATTGGAAAATTTTTTCGTTCTATATACCCTCAAAAAACAGGCATATTCCTTTCTTGTTTTGGATATTCTTTTAGAGTAATACCTTCAAGGAGGGAAAATAAGTTGGTAAGATTTCAAAAAGATCAAAGGCTGTATTCACTGCAGCAAATAGAAAAAGCGATCGGCAATGCCGAAAAAGCATTCCAATCGCATGAGGAGCCGGCTCGTCTGCCAGAGGGGAAAACAGCGCTTGAAGAAGCGAAGCAGCAGCTGCAGCAGGCGTGGGAATATCATTTAAAAAACTAGTCCTCAATTCTTATTTGGGATTGATTACATCATAGATTTTAGGATTTTCATACTGTAAAAAATCAATCGTTTTATCATAAGAGATCGTCATACCGTCGAGATACCATTTATCCTGCGGATTGACAAAGAAAGAAATACCTTCTTCCTGAAGCACGTACGCCTCTGCTTCAGGTTTTTCTTTTGCCACTCCAATAGAAAAGCCGCCAGAGCCAACCCCGCCGATGCGTACAAATAACCTTAAGTGATCGCTTTCCTTTAAATCCATTTCCTCTTTATAGTGACGGGCTGCTTCCGGAGTAATCGTTAGATCCATTCTATCTCTCCTCTCTGTTTTTATGTTATAACATGAGGACAGATATGTTTCAAAAAATCACGATGATAAAGCAGGATAATATTGTTTTATCAAGAAATTATTTCTGTATGCAGTAAACCTAGCAGAACCTTACTACATATAAAGGAGCGAATTCTTAATGAATGTAAAGAAAACCGAAGAATTATTTCATGAACATATGAAAAAATTATCTGCTTATGAACAAGCCATTGGATTAATGCATTGGGACGCACGCACAGGTGCTCCAAAAAAGGGGGCCGATCGGCGTTCAGAAGTTCTTGGTTACCTTTCGACCGAACTCTTTAAACTGAAAACATCGGAGGAAACTGGAGAATACGTGCATATGCTTTTAGAAAACGGCGCTGAAGATTCTCTTTCTTCCATAACTATACAAGCTGCAAAAGAATTGAAAAAAGAATATGAACGCTCCAAAAAAATCCCCGAGGACGAATACAAAGAATACAGCGTGCTAACCTCTAAAGCAGAATCAGTTTGGGAGGAAGCAAAAGAAAACGATGATTTTGAAACATTCCAGCCCTATCTTGAAAAAATTGTAGATTTCAGCCGGAAATTTGCTGATTACTGGGGCTATAAAAACCATCCATATAACGCTCTGGTTGAAGACTATGAACCGGGAATGACTGTCGAAAAGCTTGATGACGTATTCGGCCGTTTAAGAAACGGATTAATCCCGTTAGTAGAAGGGGTTACTTCTTCATCACATAAGCCGGAGACAAGCTTTTTGTTTGAACATTTTCCAAAAGAAAAACAGCGTGCGTTCAGCTTGGATATTTTAGAACAAATGACGTACGATTTTAAAGCCGGCCGTCTGGATGAAACGGTACATCCGTTTGCGATTGGATTGAATCCAAACGATGTGCGGGTCACAACCAAATATGATGAAAAGGATTTTCGAACTGCCGTGTTTGGGACGATTCATGAAGGAGGCCATGCTCTCTACGAACAAAACCTTTCTCAAGAATTAGAAGGGACCATTCTTTGTGACGGTACTTCCATGGGCATTCATGAATCTCAGTCATTATTCTACGAAAATTTTGTCGGCCGCAATTATTCCTTTTGGGAAAAGAACTATGAGCTGCTTAAGTCTTATGCAAACGGTCAATTTGATGGCGTATCGTTGGATCGGTTTTATTCCGCTATCAATGAAGCAAAGCCATCTCTTATCCGCATAGAAGCAGACGAAATGACGTATTCGCTTCATATTATCCTGCGCTACGAAATGGAAAAAGCTCTTATCAGCGGAGACCTTCAAGTAAAAGATCTGCCGAGGATATGGAATGAAAAAATGGAAGAATACCTTGGTGTCACTCCCCCTAATAACGGCAAAGGGGTGCTGCAAGATGTACACTGGTCCTTCGGGGCGTTTGGCTATTTTCCATCTTATGCATTAGGCTACATTTATGCAGCTCAATTAAAAAATGCCATGCTCAAAGACTTGCCGACGTTCGATGATCAATGCTCAAAAGGTGATCTCTCCCCAATTAAAGAGTGGCTTACCAAAAATGTCCACCAGCACGGGCGTATGAAAAAACCGGAAGGAATTCTTAAAGATGCAACCGGAGAAGGCGTGAACCCTGACTATTTACTTGCGTATCTAGAAGAAAAATACAAAGGACTCTATCAATTTTAAAAAAAACGAAAAAACTTGGCATTGTTTTTGCATTAACTAATGAAGAGTTCCGACAAAACAATATGCAAGTACAGGAGGTTTTTTCATGAGAGAAGCAGTTATTGTAAGTGCAGCCAGAACGCCGATCGGAAGCTTTGGCGGTGCGCTGTCCTCTAAATCAGCAGTCGAACTTGGGGTTGCTGCAGCGAAGGCCGCGATCGACAGAGCCGGCATTCCAGCAGAAGAAGTGGATGAATTGCTCGTAGGGAATATTTTATCTGCAGGTCTTGGCCAGAATGTAGCAAGACAAATTGCCATTCACAGCGGCCTTCCCGAGAGCACTCCTGCTATGACCATTAATAAGCTGTGCGGCTCAGGCCTTCGTACCGTCAGCATGGCCGCTCAATTTATCGCATTAGGAGATGCTGAAGTCATATTGGCCGGAGGTACAGAGTCGATGAGTAATGCTCCTTATGTTCTGCCGGGTGCACGCTGGGGAGAACGTATGGGAGACGGCAAAATGGTAGACACCATGCTGACAGATGGTTTAATGGATTCGTTCCATAATATCCATATGGGCATGACCGCAGAAAATATCGCCGAACGGTGGAAATTAACCCGTGAAGAGCAGGATGCATTTGCCTTGAAGAGCCAGCAGCGAGCAGAACAGGCAATACAATCCGGCCTTTTTAATGAAGAAATAGTTCCTGTAGAGATACCTCAGCGTAAAGGGGATCCAATTGTCGTCGATACCGATGAATTTCCAAAGCCCGGGATGACTATGGAAAAGCTGAAAAAGTTAAAACCGGCGTTTAAAAAAGATGGCACCGTAACAGCCGGTAATGCTTCTGGGATCAATGACGGCAGCGCTATGCTTATTATTATGGCCAAGGAAAAGGCAGAGGAACTCGGCCTAAATCCGCTGGCTTCTATTACATCCTATGGAAATGCTGCTCTCGACCCTAAAATTATGGGATACGGGCCGGTTCCTGCCTCCAAACAAGCACTAGAACGGGCGGGGCTCTCTATTTCGGATATGGACATAATTGAAGCAAATGAAGCCTTTGCTGCTCAGTCCTTAGCCGTTTTAAAAGACTTAAAGATCGATCCAGACCGCGTGAATGTTAATGGCGGCGCGATCGCACTCGGCCATCCAATCGGAGCCTCAGGAGCGAGAGTCCTTGTAACTCTCTTGCACGGGATGAAACGAAGAGATGCAGCCCGCGGACTGGCTACATTGTGTATCGGCGGCGGTCAGGGAACCGCTCTTATCGTGAATCGTCATATAAAATAATCGCAAAGGGAGGCTGCCAAGTTTATGCAGTCTTCCTTTTTTTCATTAGTGATATACTATACGTATAGAGATGCTGCTAAACGGAGTTGAGTTTCCATGAATTTACCAAAACGAGAAGAAATAACCGTGCAAGCCAGCTTGACTATGAAATTTTCCCTCCGCATTCAGGATGCTGCCCGGCAATTAAAAGAACAGGATGCTGAAGAGGCTGTTATTGTTACAGAACAAGAGGAATATGCTGGCACGATACATAAAGAGGATTTATATGAAACCATTGTCGAGGGTATTTCTCCTGACACACAAATCGGGAAAATCTGTTCAGCACCTGCAGCCGAGTTATTGTTAAATGAACCTCTCACAAAGGAGGACCTGAGGCGGTCCCGGCTGCCTGTAAGTGATGAAAAAGGGAGATTTATCGGATTCTTTTCGTTTGAAAAATGGCTTCAATTTATAGAAGAATGTTTTGCCCAACAAAATGACTGCTTCCAAGCCATTTTGCAACAGCTGCAAGAAGGGATACTAATAATAGATAAAAACAATCAACCTCTCTTTTGGAATACAGTCATAGAAGAATGGAGAGCATTTGGGAAATCGAAAACCGTACATGAGATTTTTACCGAAAACGAATGGCATCTGTTAAAAAGGTTAGAACCGAAAAAAGAACAAAGCATCACATTAGCAGCACCAGATGCTGCGTTTCATATCACAAAATACGAGATAATTTATAAAGGAAATCCAGCTCTGCTTTTTACTTTTTTAAAAGACCAGACGTCTTCTGCCTGGCAAAAAACAGGACAGAGGGCAGAATCATTAGAAACGATTTATGAATACCTCTATGACGGTATTATTATGGTCGATAATGACGGTTACATCACCATGTTAAGCCAGGAATATGCCGATTTTCTAGAAGTAAAACTGCAAGATGTGATTGGGCGGCATGTCACAGAAGTTATTGAAAATACGAGAATGCATATCGTCGTACAGACAGGAAAGCCTGAAATAGCTGATTTACAACGTATTAAAGGAGACTATATGATTGCCTCTAGAATCCCTATTATTAAAAATGGGGAAATCACAGGGGCTGTCGGAAAAGTATTATTTAAAAATGTTGGTGGTTTCAATGCGTTGTATAAGCGGATTCATCGTATGGAAAAAGAATTAAAGCAGTACAAAGGAGACTGGCAGGAGCAGCATCAGGCTAAATATCAATTTTCTCATATCATTGGCGAAAGCCGGACGATGAAGGATACGAAACAGCTGGCAGAAAAAGCGGCTGACACCGATTCTAATGTTCTGCTTCTCGGTGAAAGCGGAACAGGAAAAGAGCTGTTTGCTCATGCGATTCATAATGCAAGCTCAAGAGCTCCAGGCAGCTTTGTAAAAGTAAATTGTGCTGCTATCCCGCCGGAACTGTTAGAAGCCGAGTTGTTTGGTTACGTCGAAGGATCTTTTACTGGGGCAAAGAAAGGCGGGAAAAAAGGAAAATTTGAAGCAGCAGACGGAGGGACGATTTTTCTTGATGAAATAGGAGAACTGCCTCTTCATATGCAGGTCAAATTTTTGAGAGTGCTGCAGGAAAAAGAGGTCGAAAAAGTAGGAGCAAATAATACCACTTCGGTAGATGTCCGTATTATAGCCGCTACCAATCGTGACCTAGAAGAAATGGTTGATAAGGGGGAGTTCCGCCTCGATCTATACTACCGCTTAAATGTTATAGCTATATCGATCCCGCCGCTGCGTGATCGAGAAGAAGATATTAAAAAATTAACCACCCTTCTGTTAAATAGGATATCAGAACAAATGGGAAAGCATATACTAGGTATTTCTGATAAAGCAAAATTTATGCTGCTTCAGTACCATTGGCCCGGTAACATTCGTGAACTCGAAAATGTTCTCGAACGAGCTATCAACCTGGCAGATCCGTATTCTGAACTGCAGCCAGAGCATTTTTCTGAAAAACTAAGATACAATTCATCAGAAAATATAAAACCATTGCATTCCGTTCTTGAAGAAGCGGAGAAGCTTGCTATATCAAGAGCTTTACAAAAAACAGAAGGAAACAAAAGCAGAGCAGCGTCCTTATTAGGCATCAGCCGCACTGCATTTTATGAGAAAATAAAAAAATATTCTTTAGAATAAAAGGAAGGCCCAAATACGAGGTGATTTGTATTTGGGCACTTTTTTGTTCGGATAGATTAACAACTCTTCTCGTTCTTTATATGATTGTAAGAGTAAGTTTACAGTTGTTTTGTAAGCGCTCAAAAAATGTAAACCTTTTCTTACAAAAATAATATATTTTTCTTATTATCACCCCTCATATTCTCCGAAACCTCCCCTTTACCTTCTTTATTTTTTGGCACAGTATTTGCATTTTAATATTGCAGCCGTTCATGAAAGCGGATACAAATTAATAAAAGGAGTAGAAGCCATGAGCAAAGTAATGAGTGCAAAAGAAGCCGCAGCATTAATTAAAGACGGTTCTACTATTGCTACAGGGGGGTTTGTCGGAAACGGCCACCCAGAAGAATTAACGAAAGCATTAGAAGAAAGTTTTCTCGATGAAAACAAACCGCAGCACCTAACCGTCGTGTATGCTGCAGGCCAAGGGGACGGTAAATTAAAAGGACTGAACCACCTCGGTCATGAAAACCTTGTCAAAAAAGTCATAGGAGGACACTGGGGACTTGCTCCGAAGCTGCAAAAGCTTGCGATTGAAAATAAGATCGAAGCGTATAATCTGCCGCAGGGTGTCATCACTCACCTTTTCCGGGATATTGCCGCCGGAAAACCCGGCACCTTCACTCATGTCGGCTTAAAAACGTTTGTTGACCCTCGAAATGACGGCGGGAAACTAAATAATTGTACAAAAGAAGATGTCGTAGAGCTGACATCGATTAATGGCCAGGATTACTTATTCTACAAAGCTTTTCCTATAGATGTAGCGTTAATTCGCGGCACCTATGCCGATGAAAATGGCAACGCGACCATGGAGAAAGAAGCAGGAACACTGGAAATTTTATCTATTGCTCAGGCTGCACGGAATTCAGGCGGTAAAGTGATTCTCCAAGTAGAAAAAGTCGTTGAAAATGGAAGCTTGGATCCCCGCATGGCTAAAATACCAGGGATTTATGTAGACGCCATTGTAGAAGCAGCTCCGGAGAATCATATGCAAACCTTTGGGGAGCATTACAATCCAGCCTACAGCGGAGAAATAAAAACGTCTATTACATCCCTAAGCCGTCTCCCGCTGAATGAACGAAAAATTATTGCCCGCCGTTCTGCGATGGAACTTATGCCAAATGCTATTACAAACCTTGGTATTGGAATGCCGGAGGGAGTAGCAATGGTAGCAAACGAAGAAGATATCGGCCAAGAGATGCGCTTAACCGTTGAATCCGGCCCGATTGGCGGACTACCTGCCGGGGGGTTAAGCTTCGGAGCGGCCACCAACCCAGATATCATCATCGACCAGCCATATCAATTTGACTTCTATGACGGCGGCGGTCTGGACGTAGCTTTTTTAGGATTGGCACAGCTGGACCGCAATGGAAACGTAAATGTCAGTAAGTTCGGTCCAAAAATTGCCGGAGCAGGCGGCTTTATTAATATCTCACAAAACGCGAAAAAAGTGGTGTACTGCGGGACATTTACCGCTGGTGGATTAAACATTGAAATTAAAAATGGTGCTCTTCACATTCTGAAGGAAGGAAAAATTAACAAGTTCCTTCATGATGTAGAACATATCACATTCAGCGGAGAGTATGCCCTAGAAACTGGGCAGGACGTGTATTACGTAACAGAACGAGCTGTTTTTAAACTGGTACCGGGCGGGATTGAATTAACAGAATACGCTCCTGGCATTGATGTAGAAAAAGATATTTTCGATCAAATGAGCTTTAAGCCTTCGATTTCACCACATTTAAAAGAGATGGATAAGCGGATCTTTAAAGAAGAAAAAATGAATTTATCCGTACAAACAGAGAAAGCGGCTTATCTTGGCTTATCATAAAGGGGGAATTTTCATTGTTTGGTATAGTACTAGGACTTATTGTATTAATGGCGCTGGCTTATCTTGGCTGGTCTATTATATGGGTAGCTCCCATTGCGGCCGGAGTGGTAGCTCTCACCGGCGGATTGGATTTATTATATGCTTATAAAGACACGTATATGGGCGGATTCGTTAATTTTGCAAAAGATTGGTTTCCTGTGTTCATGCTCGGTGCGTTGTTTGGAAAATTGATGGAAGACACCGGAATGGCAAGGTCTGTTGCTGTTGCCTTAACAAAAATCATCGGTACGAAACGGGCTATTTTAGGAGTACTCGTATCGGCAGCCGTTCTAACATATGGCGGAGTTAGTTTGTTCGTCGTTGTATTTGCAGTATATCCTTTAGCACTAACTTTATTTCGGGAAGCGAACATCAGCCGTAGATTAATACCGCCTACGGTGGCGCTTGGAGCCTTTACTTTTACCATGACGGCAGTTCCCGGTACACCGCAGATTCAAAACCTTATTCCGATAGACTATTTTAATACCTCCGCAACAGCCGCTCCCATTATGGGTATTGCAGCTGGAGCGGTAATGTCTGTTGGTGGATATGTTTATTTGCGCTGGCGCGAAAGGAGTATGACAAAAGCTGGCGAAGTATTTGCTGAACCAAAAGATAAGAAAATAGTTAAAGTGGAAGGGGAGGATCCATCTTTTTTATTATCTCTTTTGCCGCTTTTAACTGTACTTATCACGTTAAATTTGCTTGGCTGGGATATTGTAGTTGCTCTTCTTTCTGGGATTTTATTAATTATGCTTTTAAACCTTTCTAAATTTAAAGGATTTGTGAAAGCTATTAACCTTGGAGCTGCCGGTTCTGTTACAGCTATTATTAACACAAGTGCCGCAGTTGGGTTTGGTACGGTAGTGCAGGCCGTGCCTGGATTTGAAAGATTAACAGAAATTCTAATGGGAGTAAAAGGAAGCCCGCTCATCTCTGAAGCAATCGCCGTTAACATTTTAGCTGGCGCCACTGGGTCTGCATCCGGCGGGATGGGGATTGCCTTAGAAGCGCTTGGAGCAAGATATTATGATATTGCTATGAACACCGGCATCAATCCTGAAGCGTTTCACCGGGTAGCATCCCTTTCATCCGGCGGTTTGGATGCCCTTCCTCATAATGGTGCAGTCCTTACTCTTTTAACCATCACGGGAATGACCCATAAAGATAGCTATAAAGATATTTTCGTCGTCGCTGTAGGAATCCCTGTTCTTTCCGTTGTTGTAGCTATTCTTCTAGCATCGGCCGGACTGGTATAAACTTAAAAATATTAGGAGGAACATAAGATGAAACTAGAAAATAAAACAGCCATTATTACAGGCGGAGCTCGCGGAATTGGAGCCGCTACCGCAGAAAAATTTTTAATAGAAGGAGCAAATGTTGTATTAGTTGATCTAAACCAAGAAGCAGCAGATCAAACAGCCGCCTCCTTTTCAGACTATAAGGGAAAGGTTGTAGGAGTTGAAGCCGATGTAACAAAAAAAGAATCGGCACAAAAAAGTATTGAAGCCGCCGTGGAGCAATTCGGCTCTGTAGATGTTCTCGTAAACAATGCAGGAATCACAGCTGATGCCCAATTGTTAAAAATGGAAGAAGAGCAGTGGGATAATGTCATAGATGTAAATTTAAAGGGCGTTTTTCTTATGACTCAGGCAGCAGCTGCTCAAATGAAAAAGCAAAACAGCGGGGTTATCTTAAACGCATCTTCTGTCGTCGGCCTTTACGGCAATTTCGGGCAGACAAACTACGCTGCTGCTAAATTTGGCATGAACGGTATGACAAAAACATGGGCAAAAGAACTCGGCCGCTATAATATCCGTGTAAATTCAGTGGCTCCAGGATTTATCTTAACACCGATGACAGTGAAAATGCCGGAAAAAGTATTACAAACGATGAAAGAAAAGTCTGTATTAAATGACCTTGGAAAACCAGAAGATATTGCGAATGCGTATGCATTTCTTTCCTCAGATGAAGCCCGTTTTATAACAGGAGCCGTCTTAAGCGTAGACGGTGGTGTTGTCATTTAATAGGAAAACCTGCCAGGAAATCTGGCAGGTTTTTTCTTTCTCTCTATAGTCAGCAAATCAATTTTTCTTCCAATCCAGTGTTTTAATACGAAAAAATAGTGAAATATAAATATATGGTCTGTTCTACTGTTAGAAAAGTAATAGTATAAGAAAAACTACGGCTTTCAACGTACAGAACGTACTAACACCACCGTTGCCACAGGATGTGGCGTTTTAAGATGCTTTCCCCTTTACACGGCGACAAGCCTAGGTATTTCTAATCAGGATGATTTGTAAAAGAGAGGACGCAATGCATGATCACATTTCAACATATTTCTAAACAATTCACAGATGGGACAAAAGCAGTTCAAGATTTCAATCTTACAATAAATCAAGGAGAATTGTTTGTGTTAATCGGTCCCAGCGGCTGCGGCAAAACGACGACCTTGAAGATGATCAACCGCTTAATAGAACCGACGGAAGGGCAGATTTTCATAGAAGGAAAAGATATTCGAGAGTGGAATATTCAAGAGCTGCGTTGGAATACAGGTTACGTCCTCCAGCAAATCGCACTTTTTCCAACGATGACGACCGAAGAAAATGTTTCTGTCGTTCCCGAAATGAAAAAATGGGGTAAACAAAAGACCAGGGCACGAGTGGACGAGCTTTTGGATATGGTGGGATTAGATCCTTCCTTATATAAAAAAAGAAAACCTTCGGAATTGTCCGGCGGCCAGCAGCAGAGGGTAGGAGTCGTTCGAGCTTTAGCTGCAGACCCGGATATTTTACTGATGGACGAGCCGTTTAGTGCGCTTGATCCACTCACAAGAGAACAATTGCAAAACGATATCCGCAGGCTGCAAACAGAAATTCAAAAAACCATTGTTTTTGTCACACACGATATGGATGAAGCATTAGCTTTAGGCGACAAAATTTGTTTAATGAATGAAGGAAAACTTGTCCAGGCGGGTACAGCACATGAGTTAACAAGACGACCGGCCAATGCGTTTGTCAAAGAATTTATTGGAGATAGAAAAAATGAATGGGAAACACCGGTATCTGAAATAATGGATCCGCACAGCGAATTTATTGCCAGCGTGAACCTCCTGAATGAACTTCCCCTGTATCCGGCTCCTTTATATATTTTCGGTACGGACCGTCAGTTCCTTGGCCGCAGGCAGGGAAATGAAATTGTTGACCATGATATTTCCGTTTCTCCGGACACCATGCTGCAGGAAGCAGTTCATTATTTTGAAAAAACGGATGCGGATGCTCTTCCTGTCATTAATGAGGGCAAGTTATTAGGTGTGATAAGCTATAAAGATATTGTCCGCTATTTAAAAGAGATAAACAGCCCTGCAGAAAGGGAGTCAGTCTAAATGGGAACCTTCCAGGCTATGGTAGAACTGTTTTTAGAAAGACAGGGAACCTTCTGGACTTTAATGTGGGAGCATGTGCATATGTCCCTGCTTTCGCTGCTTTGTGCGGTGTTGATTTCCGTCCCGCTTGGCATCTACTTATCTAGAAAACGGAAAATTGCGGAAGCGATCATCGGTGCGGCAGCCGTGCTGCAAACCATTCCCAGCCTTGCCCTTCTAGGGTTTATGATCCTTCTTTTAAATCAAATAGGTACGTTTCCGGCAGTCGTAGCTCTAACTGCTTATGCTCTTCTTCCGATTCTTAGAAATACTTATACTGGCATTAAAGGAGTGGACCCTGCTTTAAAAGAGGCAGCAACTGGAATGGGAATGAGCTCTTTTCGGCGTCTCCGTAAGATTGAACTTCCTATGGCTATTCCTGTCATTATGGCAGGTATCCGCACATCAATGGTCCTGATTGTCGGTACCGCTACGCTTGCTGCTTTAATAAGCGCAGGCGGACTCGGAGATTTTATTATGACAGGGATTGACCGGGCCAATAACGCTTATATTCTGCTCGGTGCGATACCTGCTGCGCTTTTAGCCCTGTTTTTCGATCTCATCTTGCGAATAACCGAACGAACGTCACAGGGAAAAGCACTCACACCTATTGTTGTCGTACTTGCTGTTTCTTTGCTTGTGGTGTTTGCTCCGCTTTTATCTTTTAATCAAAAATCAGAGCTTGTTATAGGAGGAAAAGTGGGAGCCGAACCAGAAATAATAGCTAATATGTATAAGCACTTAATTGGAGAAGAAACGAATATTTCCGTAACTGTGGAATCCGGATTAGGAAGTACTGATATTGCGTTTAATGCGTTATCTGCAGATGAGGTCGATATTTATCTTGAATTTACTGGTACGGCGTTAACTGCATTGTTGAATGAGCAGCCTGAACGAGGAAGCAATGAAGAAGAAGTGTACGAACAAGCAAGAGAAGGAATGAATAGAGAGTACGATATGTCTTACCTGGAGCCCATGCAGTTTAACAATACTTACGCTATAGCAATGAAAGAGGATCAAGCCGAAGAACTCGGGATAGACAATATCTCTGACATGGAGGAGTATTCGGACGAGCTGACAGCAGGCTTCACCTTTGAGTTTGCCGACCGAGAAGATGGTTATATCGGGATGCAGGAAGTCTATGGGTTTTCGTTCGATAACGTAGAAACAATGGACCAGGGCCTTCGTACCCGGGCAGTGGAAGCAGGAGAAGTCGATTTCATTGATGCGTATTCCACCGATGCCGATGTGGTAGAATATAACTTATTCATATTAGAAGATGACAAAAACCTCTTTCCGCCATACCAGGGCGCACCATTAATGAAACAAGAAACACTAGAGGAATACCCTGAGCTTGAAGAGATTTTAAATCAACATTCAGGAGAAATATCTGACGAAGAAATGCAGCAAATGAATTATATGGTGGATTATGAAGACGCAGACCCAAGCGAGGTAGCTAGAGAGTACCTTGCAGAAAATGGTTTTTTAAATTAATTAGCTCGGTGCGGATAGAGCAATGGAGGTCAACGTTCAAGAGCCAATAACGGAACGTATGTCCACACAGGCATTAAAAAGAGTGCTGTTTGTTACACTAGCGGAACCTAAGTCCGCAGAAGGACCTTCAGCAAAAATCGTACCTTGTCTCATAGGGATATCACTTAATACGACAACCAATACAAGGAGGAAGATAAATGAGTACACTAAAATACCCAAGCCAAGAAGAGATCAGGAACATTTTAAAAGGCAGTCAAACCATTGCAGTAGTAGGATTATCCGAAGACCCTTCCCGCACTTCCTATCAAGTGAGTAAAGTCATGCAGAATGCCGGCTATAAAATTATTCCCGTTAACCCAAAGGCATCAGAAGTGTTAGGAGAAAAAGCGGCTTCATCCCTGCAAGAAATTGATGAACCCATTGATATAATAAATGTGTTTCGGCGCAGTGAACATCTCCCAGGTGTAGCCAAAGACGCAGCTGAAACTAATGCTAAAGTTTTCTGGGCTCAGCTGGGCTTAGAAAACGAGGAAGCATATCACATTGCTAAAGATGCCGGCTTGACAGTTATCATGGATAAATGTATAAAAGTAGAACATGCAAAAATAAATTAATGTGCAAGTATGGAACGCTCATTTCTTCTGAATGAGCGTTTCTTTATGCACAATTAGAACATTTGGTTGACGGACTGGCAAAGATACGCCCAATCCTGTGAAACCAGCTGATAACCAATGCTTTTCTGATACTGTTTATCGTTAAATCTTTAAACTTTCTTAACGAAATCATAAAGAAGGGTTAACATTTAACCTCATCACGATAGAATAATAATACCTTTTAAAAATCAAGGATGAAACATACGTTCTATTTATGGTATGTTATAGTGTAGATTACAGGTTTTGCTTTTTTTAGAAAGGAGAACAAGCCATTGAAACAAGCATTCGATTATAACGACGATGCCATACAGGTGCTCGAAGGACTGGATGCTGTCCGGAAAAGGCCAGGAATGTATATAGGCAGCACGGACACACGCGGTCTTCACCACCTCGTTTTTGAAATATTAGATAATGCTGTTGACGAAGCCCTAGCCGGGTTTGGTGATACGATAGATGTTATTCTTCATGGAGATAATAGTGTAACGGTGGCTGATGAAGGGAGAGGAATCCCTACAGGAACCCACCGCACCGGCCGTTCAACCCCTGAAGTCATATTTACTGTTCTGCATGCTGGTGGAAAATTTGGTCAGGGAGGATATGCCACAAGCGGCGGTTTGCATGGTGTAGGGGCTTCAGTAGTGAATGCTCTATCAGAGTGGCTGACTGTTACCATTCACCGTGATGGCGAGATTTTTTATCAGGAATTCGCTCATGGCGGACAGCCGATTACCCCTTTAAAAAAACAAGGGAGCACGAAAAAGACGGGGACCATTATCCGTTTTAAACCAGATCCTGATATTTTCAGCACCACGACGTACCAATATGAAACGCTCGCAGAACGGCTGCGCGAAGCTGCTTTTCTTTTAAATGGTGTAAGCATACGCCTTACTGATGAAAGAAATGCAGAAAAAGAGTCTGAAACATTTTCCTACGAAACTGGCATTAAAGCTTTTGTAGAATACTTAAATGAAGATAAAGAAGTACTTCATCCGGTTGTCTATTTTGAAGGCACCAGCCAGGATATTGATGTTGAATTTTCTTTTCAATTCAATGATGCCTATACAGAAAATGTCCTGTCCTTTGTAAACAACGTTCGCACAAAGGACGGCGGTACCCATGAATCAGGTGCCAAAACAGCCATGACAAGAGCGGTTAATGAATATGCGAGAAAAATGAATTTCTTGAAAGAAAAAGATAAAAATCTTGACGGCTCCGACATACGGGAAGGCTTTACCGCTGTCGTTTCTATTAAGGTGCCGGAAAACATGCTTCAATTTGAAGGACAGACAAAAGGGAAGCTGGGAACGACAGAAGCACGTTCTGCAGTGGACCAGGTCGTCTCCGATAAACTCACTTATTTTTTTGAAGAAAATCCTTCCGTAAGCTCTATGCTTATCAAAAAAGCAATCAAAGCCGCACAGGCTAGAGAAGCAGCAAGAAAAGCAAGAGAAGAAGCAAGAAGCGGCAAAAAAAGCCGGAAAAAAGATGTACTGCTAAGCGGAAAACTTACACCGGCGCAATCCAAAAACCCTGAAAGAAATGAATTGTATCTCGTAGAGGGGGACTCTGCCGGCGGTTCTGCCAAACAGGGAAGAGACCGAAAATTCCAGGCTGTGCTGCCACTGCGGGGAAAAGTAATTAATACAGAAAAAGCAAAGCTCGATGACATTATGAAAAATGAAGAAGTGCGTACGATTATATATGCCCTCGGAGCGGGTGTAGGTACCGATTTTGAAATGGATGACCGCAATTACGATAAAGTGGTCATTATGACAGATGCGGATACAGACGGCGCCCATATTCAAGTGCTGCTGCTTACCTTCTTTTACCGTTACATGAGACCGCTTGTGGAAGCAGGGAAAGTTTATATTGCGCTTCCGCCGTTATACAAAATAAGCAAAGGAAGTGGTGCGAAACAAAATATTGAATATGCCTGGGATGAAGATGGCCTGCAAGAGGCAATCAAGAAAGTCGGAAAAGGGTATGCGATTCAGCGTTATAAAGGTCTTGGTGAAATGGATGCCACACAGCTGTGGGAAACAACAATGAATCCTGAGACGAGAACGTTGATCCGGGTTACAGCGGAAGATTTGGCTCGTGCCGATAAACGGGTCACAACGCTGATGGGAGATAAAGTAGAACCGAGACGAAAATGGATCGAATCTCATGTCGCATTCGGCCTCGAAGAAGAAACGAACATTTTAGAAAACGAAAACCTTCATTTTGCCGAGGAGGAGTAAAGGGTGGCAGAAGCTGAAAAGTACTTAGATTTACCATTAGAAGATGTACTTGGCGACCGTTTTGGCCGCTATAGTAAATATATTATTCAAGAACGTGCGCTTCCTGACGCTAGAGATGGTTTAAAGCCGGTGCAGCGCAGAATTTTATACGCCATGCTTCAAGACGGAAACACCGCAGACAAACCATTTCGTAAAGCTGCCAAAACAGTTGGTAATGTGATAGGTAATTATCATCCGCACGGAGATTCTTCAGTATACGATGCTTTGGTAAGGATGAGCCAGGAATGGAAAGGACGAAACTTACTTGTTGAAATGCACGGCAACAATGGTTCGATTGATGGGGACCCGCCAGCTGCCATGCGTTATACGGAAGCAAGACTTTCTTCCATTTCTGCAGAGCTTTTGAAAGATATTGAAAAAAATACAGTAGAATACATCCCGAATTTTGATGACTCTTTAGAAGAACCAGTCGTTCTGCCGGCTATGTATCCTAATTTATTAGTGAACGGATCCACCGGCATTTCATCAGGCTATGCTACAGACATTCCGCCTCATCAACTTGGGGAGGTTATTGATGCTGTTTTAATGGAAATGGATAATCCAAATTGTACGGTTGATGAATTAATGACCGTTTTAAAAGGACCGGACTTTCCTACAGGCGGCATTATCCAAGGGGTAGATGGCATTAAAAAAGCCTATCAAACAGGCAAAGGCAAAATTGTCGTCCGTGCTAAAGCGGAGATTGAAGAAGTAAGAGGCGGACGGAAACAAATTGTAATTACAGAGATACCTTATGAAGTCGTAAAAGCAAATCTAGTTAAAAAAATGGATGAAATCCGCTTTGACAAAAAAATTGATGGTATCGCGGAAGTTCGGGATGACACAGACCGTACAGGGCTGCGTATTGTAGTGGAATTAAAGAAAGATGCGGACCCAAATGGTATTTTAAATTACTTATATAAAACAACTGATCTGCAGGTTTCTTTCAGCTTTAATATGGTAGCTATCCATAATAAAACCCCTAAGCTGTTAAGTTTAAAACAGCTGCTGCAAGCTTATATAGAACATCAAAAAGATGTAGTAACAAACAGGTCGCGTTATGAATTAAACAAAGCAAGAGACCGCCAGCATATTGTGGACGGGCTAATTAAAGCGATTTCCATTTTAGATGATGTTATTGCCGCTATCCGCGCATCCAAAGACAAAAAGGATGCAAAACATAACTTGATAGAGCAGTTCCAATTTACAGAAACTCAAGCTGAAGCCATTGTCACCTTGCAGCTTTACCGCTTAACAAACACTGATATTACGACCTTAGAAAAAGAAGCAGAAGAACTTGTAAAACAAATCCAAAAGCTTGAAGGAATACTTTCGAGCGAGAAAAAGCTTCTTCGTGTCATTAAAAATCAGCTCGAACGAATTAAGAAAACATATAACGATGAACGCCGTACTGTCATTGAAGACAAAATTGAAGAGCTGAAGATTGACCTTGAGGTTATGATTCCGTCTGAAGATGTGATCGTTACTGCTACGAAAGAAGGGTATGTAAAACGAACCAGTCCTCGCTCTTATTCAGCGTCAAACGAAGACCCACCAGGTATGAAAGAAACAGATGACCTGTTGTTCTTCGAGGAATTAAATACAACCGATACTTTGCTTTTGTTTACCAAAAAAGGAAATTACCTATTTATGCCGGTCCACGAACTTCCTGATATTCGCTGGAAGGATAATGGACAGCATATAGGAAACATTGTTCAGCTCGACCCGGATGATGCTTTAATTAAAGCTGTTCCTGTTTCGAAGTTCACGGAGGATCAATTCCTTATCTTTTTCACCAAAAACGGTATGGTGAAAAAGACAGTATTATCTGCTTACAAAGCCCAGCGATATTCAAGAGCACTTGTTGCAGTCAAAGTAAAAGAACAAGATGAAGTGGTTAATGTAGAGATTACGGACGGAACAAATGAGATCATTATTGGTACACACAAAGGCTACGGTCTTCGTTTCCATGAAGAAGAAGTTTCTCCTGTCGGTCAAAGAGCAGCCGGAGTAAAAGGTATCAATCTGAAACAAAATGATTTTGTCGTCAATGGTTTGTGCTTGAACGATCAAAAGGAAGACATTTCTCATATCGTTGCGGTGACCCAGCGAGGAGCTATGAAAAAGATGCCATTAAGCGAATTTGAGAGGAGTACGCGGGCAAAACGGGGATTGGTTATGTTAAGAGAACTAAAATCCAAACCTCACTATATCGTTGGCTTAGAAATTCTTGAAGACCCAGAAATATCTATTCAAATTCGAACAGAAAACGGGGAAGTCTCAGCAGAACTTCCTTCTCACTTGAGAAAAAGTGACCGGTACAGTAATGGCTCCTTTGTGATTGATACAGATGAAAAAGGAAAAGTTACGGATATTTGGAAGACAGTCGATCATCAAAAGCTGAACAATAATAACAACGAAGCGAAAAACAATTAAGTTACCGTAATATAATTATGTTAACTAAAAAAGAAAAGTAGAAAGGTTTTACAAAAATGAATGCTGGAACACATACAATTGGAGCCGCAGCAGCAGGAACAGCATGTTATGCATTTTATTCTATGCCATTTACGTTAGATAGTATCCATGGAGCAGTATTTATAGCAAGCACTGTAGCTGGAGGATTAATTCCTGATATTTGCCAGCCTTTTTCCTGGATTGGGAGAAGATTGAACCTAATATCTAAAACAGTGAATAAAATCTTTGGACATCGTACTTTTACGCACAGCTTACTCTTTTTAGTTTTTCTTTTTCTAGCTGCTGGTGCTATTCAACAGGATTGGGGATTGTCTTTTCAATATGGAATTACCATAGGAGCAGCAAGTCATTTACTGCTTGATATGCTCACACCGCGTGGAGTAGCTTTGTTATATCCTGTTAAATTTAATATAAGAGCACCGTTAACGACAAAAACAGGCTCGGTAATGGGGGAGGGCGCGATTGCTTTTCTCCTTATGGCCTGGATTGTTTACTTCAGCACTTCGCTTACCGGATAACTTATTTTAGTTTCCCTCTGTATTATGATTGCGGCAGAGGGAATCCTTATTTTATTTTGTGAGCATTTACCTAGAATGAATTTTCCGAATAGTGTAAAATTGTTAGTATCACGAAAGAAAGGGTGGACAGAATCGGTGTATAAACATTTAATTGGAAAACAATCAGAAAAAGTAGAGAATATCGTAGAACGAGGAGCCGTAAAAGCTTTTGTTCGTGCGATTGGCGACCCTCATCCTCTTTATACGGATAAAGAATATGGGAAAGAATCGAAGTATAAAAATAATATAGTTCCGCCAACGTTTCCACGCACATTTTCATATGGTACTATTCCAGGTTTGAACCTTCCGTCTGCAGGGTTGATTCATGGAGAACAGCAATTCGAATACAATAGACCTTTGTTAGTCGGAGAAGAAGTATATTGTTATTCAAAAGTAGAAAATTATCGTGAGAAACGCGCAGCTTCTGGTCATCTTGGTTTTCTCACACTATTAAATTTTGGGGAGGATAAAGAAGGAAATCAAGTCTTCTCATCAAAGTCCGTCCTCATTTTAACCGAGAAAATAAGAGAGGAGAATGAACGTGACAGCTATAACAGAGCTTAACATTAATGAGACGATCCCATCTGTAACGATGCCTCCTGTTTCAAGGCTCGATTTAATAAAATATGCCGGGGCTTCAGGGGATTTCAATCCTATTCATACCATTGATAAAGACGCTGAAAAAGCAGGCCTTCCAGGCATTATAGCTCACGGAATGTGGACCATGGGTAATCTCAGTAAACTATTTACTCCGTTTATGGAGCAAGGCTTTATTCAATCCTTTTCTACTCGTTTTACCGGCATGGTATTTTTAGATGATGTGCTAACACTTTCTGCTGAGCTTACAGAAAAACAAGATGATAAACTTTATTTTAACGTCAAAGCTGAAAAACAAGACGCTACTATAGCCGCAAAAGGTACAGTTATATTTAAACTATATTAAACCATTAATCAATCAGCATATTGGAGGCTTTTTATGTTCAAGGAGCTGGGAATCGAGCAAGTAACAATTGATCTGCCATTTCGTTTAGACCATGTTCATTGCTTTCTTGCAGAGGGCGAAAACGGTTGGACCGTTATTGATACAGGTTTACATAACAACTACACCGTTGATTTGTGGGAAAAAGAGCTGGAAGATAAAGAAGTTCATAACATCATTATTACCCATTACCATCCCGATCACTTTGGATTTGCAGGAGGACTGCAAAATAAAACGGGGGCACGTGTCTCCATGACTAAGACAGACGCATATTTAGGAAGACATTCATGGACGAATGAACTTATTAATGAATTACGAAAGAATTACAAGTTAGCAGGTGTGCCAGATGAAATGGCAGACAAAATGAAAAATAATACAAAAGAATTTATTCGGAATGTAACCCCTTATCCAAGCATCGATCACTATTTAAAAGAGGGGGAGAAGGTTCAAATTGGGCCTTATGAATATGAAATCTTTTTTACCCCCGGGCATTCAGATGGGTTAGTGACGTTTTATAATGAAGAAAAAAGCGTATTATTAGGTACGGATCATATTCTGCCAAAAATCACTCCGAACATTTCTTACTGGTTTCACGGAGAAGAAAACCCTTTAGAATTATATTTAGCATCTTTAAATAAAATCAAAGCATTAGATGCAGAATATGTTATTCCATCACATGGAAAGCCGTTTCATAATGCAAACGCACGGATTAATGAAATTAAAGAGCATCATGAGGAACGATTAGAAAAAATTCATTCCATTATAGAAGAACCGTGCAGTGTATATGATGCAAGCTGGCAATTATTCGAAAAAAAGCTTAATGTTCATGAAACCCGATTTGCAGTCGGAGAAACGCTTGCTCATTTAGAGTATCTGCGAAAAAAAGGAGAATGTCAGAGAGATTTAGATAACGATTCCTGGATATATTACAAATAACCCCGAACCAGAAAGAATGTTAACGAATTTATTTAAAATAATTTTATTTTCTGTCTCATTAACATGAGTTTACTTAAGTTTTGAGACAGAATTTGTTTTGAAACATAACTTCCGATAATATATATTATGTTAACTTGAAATAAATCCCAACGTACCATAAGTTCCCGTTCGCATGTTGATGTAATTTTCATTATCGTCAACATCCTCTGCTTTGGTTGACGATAATGACTTCAACATCGCATAATCTTCGTGGTCGTCGGCATAATTCACATGGTCGTCTGATAATCTTCCGTCGTGTCCAATAATTCATTTTTATTGGAGGTTCTTTGTTATGGAATTCACGCATGCTGTTGATGATTTTCTCATGCATCTCGAAGTCGAAAAAAATTATTCAACAAACACGCTGCGCGGATACGCGTATGACTTAAAATGTTTCGAAGATTTTTTGCATCATCACGACCGTTCTACAGCCTTAAATGAAATCAATCCTTCTACGGTTCGCCGCTATATTCAAGATCAAGTTTTAAATTTTGGGATCAAACCTCGAACCATGCAGCGACGAATCTCGAGTTTAAAGTCATTTTGCCAATTTAGTTTAAAAGAAAATTATATAAACCTCGATTTTACCGCTGGGATTCAATCACCTAAAGCAGATAAAAACTTACCCAGATATATGCGTCTAGATGAATTAAAACAATTATTTGCGTATTTAGAACAAGAAAACGGACCGTATGCGCTTCGAAATGAGTTACTATTCAAATGTCTTGCTACTAGCGGCATGAGGCGTCAAGAATTAGTGGATCTTAAATGGGAACACATTGATTTGAATAATGAAACGATCCTTATACGAGGAAAAGGAAATAAGGAACGACTCCTCCCTCTTCATCAGATGGTTATTCCGCTGTTTCATCAGTACCGAAAGCAGCTATTGGCACATCAATTACATGATTCACAACCCGTGTTTATTAACCGATATGGAAACCAAATGAATCCAAGAGGGCTTCATGTCATGTTTAAACGTATTCTTGAGAAAGCAGGATTACCGCCCCATCGCTTCTCGTTACATCATTTAAGGCACACGTTTGCTACGTTACTCCTACAAGATGATGAAAACAATGTGGATGTTCGTACACTCCAAGAGTTGCTCGGACATGAGAGCCTCGCAACAACCTCAATGTATACGCATATTGACTTTAAACAAAAGAAAAAAGCGATATCATCATTTATGATGAGTTAAGACCGTGGTCCAATAAAAAGCAGACTCAATCCACTTGGGTTGGTCTGCTTCTTCTGCGCTTAAATTATTTTTTAAGAAAATATAATAAACGCTCATAATAAGTTATTCTTATTATGAAATTCTCTCATCACCTGTAAAAACATATCAGGATTTCTATCGGAAAGCTCAAGAAGAAATTCCTCCGAATACGGTAACGTCGTATTGGGCGCATTATTATCTTGGTGCTTGTCCATTTGTTGGTTTTCAATTTTTTGTTGGTGTTCTACTTGAGTTTCATGAGAGCCATGTAAATGCTCCTCTAACTCCTTTTCTATATCTGTGAGGGCATTGCGTATTTGATGAATTTTACGTTTGTGCCTTTTAATATATTGCTTAATGGTTTCAGACGATGTATGCCCAAGTAAAAATTGAATATTCTCTAACTTCACGCCTTTCTCATCAAGCAATGTGGCGATACAATACCGGAACCCATGTGGAGTGATCTTTTCTTCATTCTTCCAGTCTAAACACTCGCATAATTTATCAGTGATACGGTTGAGCTGCTTTTCACGTAATGGGTGCCCTTTTAAGCCATAACATAGAGGGTCTTCTTGAGATAAATGTTGTTCATCAATATATTTTTCAAGTTGCTTCAAAAACACTGGAGGAATAGGGAGGAATTGAATTTTGTGTTTATTGTTATCTATTCCCTCGTTATATACCAGAACTTCCTGTTCCCAGTTGATATCACCCACTTTTAAGGCAGACAATGCGTGATTGCGAAGCCCAGTATATATTAATATTTTTAATGGAATATCAACGTCTATGCCATCTTTTTTTAGATCATGAATGGCTGAATAAACCTCTTTTAATTCCTCCATATCAATCAGACGACAGAATGAACCTGTATGAGAACCTGGCACTTGTACAGCCTTGAACACATTATTTTCCACGATTCCTAAATTTAAATAAAAGCTGTATATTGTTGATAACGACGCAATTCTTCTTGTGATGGTTTTGTAAACTGCCCCGTTTTCTTTTTGTTGCTTTATCCAACGGTTAACTACTTCCAGGTTAGCACCGTTCTCTAGCGTCGCATCCAACTCCATGTCCATTAAAAATTCTTCAAACGCTTTTACATCTGTTACATATCCATCAATTGTATTTTTTGCCCAGTAACGATAGTCTTTCATGAGGTGTAAAGCGTCTATTATATCTGTTTCTTCAGAAACACATTCTTGGATTGCTACCATTTAAGTGTAACCCTCCCATCTAAACTGTTTTATCACTTTTCATTAAACTATAGAAATATTAGTCTATGTAAAGTGATAATGAATAAAACTTTAATGAATGGTGAAGAAGCCAATTTTAAAGGGAAGCAACAGCCCCTTGGAAACTTAAACCATGAGCAATATGCTCATAACAATAGTGATGTTTCCTTTGTAAAGCTAAAAAATCTGGACAAGCATAAGCATTGTCCGATATTTTTTTGATTCAGAGTGTCTTTAACAGTAATGCACTCAAAAATTACCGTCTAGTTTAATAACTTCGACTAGTTATCGTTTTTTAAAGAAGATATCTCCAATGCTTTCTTTAAGTCTTCATTTGGAGACAAATAATGCATTGTAGTATCCAATTTTTCATGACGCAATTGTTTTTTGATTGAAATGGTGTTTATTCCCCTAATATACAATAAATAAGCCATTGTATATCTTAAATCGTGTAACCTTACGTGCCTTTTAATTTCGGCTTCTTCATAGACTTGTTGAATCATTTTTTTCAATCGATAATGATTTAATGTCTTTCCCTCATAAAAAAACACTTCCTTATCTCTTCCATTTGCCCAGCTTTGCCATCTCGGATGATTAAAATATTGATAAAATTCTTCCATTAAGAGTTCTGTCATCCAAACTACGCTTGCATGTGTTTTATGACCCTTTGTTACTTCAACAGTTTTCCTATCAAATTTGACTTGTGATTTCCTTAACATACAAACTTCCTGCGCGCGTAATCCACAAGTTAAAAGTAAAAGAATTAGTACAAAATAGGATTTAAAAAATGGATCAAGTTTATAAGCAGCGTTTAGCAACTGTAAAGCCTCTTCAAGACTAAATGCCCGATCCCATTTTTTTAAATCATAGTAAGGGTTTGAATAATACCGAAGTGGGTGTTTATCGATCAAACCCACTGTCTTTAAAAATAAGAAAAAGTTTTTTATCGCTGAAATATTGGTGTAAAGGGTAGCTTTTGAGGTGCCTAACCCTTTTAAATAATCAATATATTCATCCATGAATTCTTCATCAAAAGGCTCATAGGAATCGTTACTTTCAATATAGTAGAATTTATCAAAATCTAGTTTCCTTACAGGATTTTGAAGCATAATAAATTCCCCCAACTTTTTAAGTTGGCTCGTTTGGCTACGTAAAGAGCTTTTAGCTAAGGACGAATGTTGTAACCAGGTTTTATAATATTCAGATTCCAGCAAGATATTCGATGATTGTTTCAATTTTATTCTCCCTTCCAGTTTCGTAGGTAGTTTACTTGAAATTCGGACAAAGCATGACATTCGATGTCTTGTCTCATTTGTTCGTCTGTTTGGTTTAAATAGACCTCGGTCGATGCTAGGCTTTTATGTCCTAAAAATTTAGAAATAGAATTTATATTAATACCAGATCTTAACCCCATTAGACTAAACGAATGACGAAATCCGTGTGTGCAACGGTTTATTAGTTCTTCCTCTGTAATGGTTGTCGCTTTTCTGCCAAGAGCCTTTACCATATACTGAATTGTACGATCCTCAATTGGTTCTTTCCCTACTGGTAAGGATCGTCTTATCGATCTTTGTCCATCGAAACCTTTTTCTGCGGTTTTAGGAAATACATACAAATCACCGTGATTCTTTTTTAAAGCTCCCCAACTATCTTCTAGATGACCGTACATAAAATGTACATAACTCATGAGTATTTCTAAGCCTGTTGAAACAATAGGAGTTGGTTCAGCTTGAAAATTCTTTCTTTTTTTTCGAAAAACCTCTATCATCTGGTTATCGACATCAATATTTTTTAGTTGGAGTTGCGTCAACTCATTTAACCGAATTCCAGCAGCCAAAAATGTCGTAATAATGGAATAATTCCTTAAACCATTGGAAGTATGCTTACTCAAAATGAGTAATTCATGAATCTGTTCCGGTGAATAATCCTTTGGAAGATCATTTTTTTTCCAACTAAGTTCAAGAGCTTTGCCAAAAACCTCTCTATTCTCCTCATAAAAATCTTGAACCACTGTTCGAATAAATTTTCTTAAAACAGCCTTTTTCTTATTTAAAGTATTGTGGTTTTTAGCTGCCTGTTTTAAATATTTCATTAACGTCATTGTAGGAAAAATGACCTCTGTAAAAGGTGTTTCTCCTTTATTTGGAAACTGCGGATCCTTTATTACAAATTGTTTGAGTTCTTTTATTACGGACTTATATGACCGTTGTGTGTTCTCCGAAAGTAAAGCATAATGATCACTCTTGATAAAAATTTCTATAGCCTCGTTCATTGTTGGAACTTTGACGTCGGACTCTTTTTCGTAACTTGATTGTATACCAAAAAGATCGAAGGTAGCATCCTTTAAATCTTCTATATTGTACATACTTAACATTTCCTGTAATGCAGATGTGATTTCTTGCTTTTTGGATTGTTTTTTATTCAACGTCATTTAAAATCACCCCTAAAATGAACGTCCATCTTATTGATTTCCTTTTTTAAAAATTCATTGTCAAAATGAATATACATTGCGGTTGTCCTATCGGAATTATGTCGGGCTAATTGCCTTATTAAATTAGGTGAACAATACTCTGATAACCGCGTAACAAATATATGACGGAGTAAATGTAATCCACCCTCATATTTCCAACCAGCAATCATCGTGTATAACTTATAATTCTGGTAAAGTTTGATTCTATATTTTTTGGGTTCAGAACTGAATACATGCCCCTTGCTCTTAACAACCATTTCCTTGAACATCTCACAAATAGCCTCAGGCAGTGGTAAAACGCAGTTCTTACCCTTAGTATCGTTTAAGCTGATTGTTTTTGTCCCTAAGTTAACGTCTTCCCAACGTAGCTGTGACACTTCAATTCCTCTAAGCCCTATTACGAGCATTAATGAAAATGCTAAACGTTCCTTGACAACATCATCAGAATAGATTTCAACTACATTAAACAATTTTTGTATTTCTAGATCAGTTGGAATTTTCCTGAATTTGTAGTTATCTGCTTCCAGGTTCGTAACAGTGCGCCCCACATCTCTATTCACTTTCTTATCTTTATAAAGAAGCTTAAAAAACTTCTTTACGTCTACTAAATGTTGACGTGCGCCATTTTCGGTAATTTGCTCTTCTTTCACCTGTCTAATTAGGTAAAGTTTGTAATCTTTAAGGTGTTCCTCCGTAATGAAATGAACAATTACCTCATTAATAGAGCAACCTTTAAATCGCTCGTACACAGAACATAACCAAATGAAAAATCGTTTAGTTGGCTCAATTAGGTTATTTCTGATACTAGCCTCTTTATTGCCTTTTTTTCTTTGTTGTATAGAACAATAATTTACCATAGGATGGTTAAAAGAGTATTTGAATCTCGTAGCTTTCAACCCAAGGTCAATTTTTTCAAAAGGAGACATTTCATTCAAAAAATTACGATAATAATCGGTCTCCATTTTAGAAGTTAATAAATTTAAAGCTTTCTGATAAACCTTTGGATCTGTAAAGTCCTCTCTTTTTAAGTCTGAGACCGTTTTATTTCTTACTGCGGTAGTCACGGATAAAACTTTTTCCAAAAGAAACAAAATTGTACGGAATGTCCATGGATCCAAATGCACTTTTTGGTCTAAATATCCAATTACTGCCGGGCAATTGTATCTCTTTAAAATGACGTTATCCCGGTACCATAAATTGATGCCTTTTCGTCCGATATGGGTTTTGTCTTTTCGATTATTAATTGTCTGAATCCGTTCTAAAATGGTTTTTATCACCCTTTCAATATTTTCAGAATCATCGTATTGGGTATTATGATCACTTCTATGGAAAAATATGTCACTTTTTGAAAGGTATGTCGGATAATTACCATACCAAGAAATACTTTTCGAGTTTTTCTTAAATAGCTCCAGATCCTTGTCACTCCAAATTTGATTAATATCAGTAATGATGTTACTTTTATACTGTGCCTCACGATTGGTTTCTTTATCTTTCATCTTTAATTACCCCCAGCTTGCTTCGCCTTAGTATTGTAAATGAGCCCTTATACGGAATGAAATATTGTCTGCTCATCTATTTACATGGAATCATATTAAAGACGTAAATAACGAAACGAAAACAACATTTGATTGTGTATTGAACACAAATAAATTGTTATATTAGGGGTTTCAAAATAAATGGAAAAAATAAACATGAGCATTTTGCTCATATTAATATTGTGAAATTTCTTCGTTAACTACCTTAATCTAGGAGATATATCGTGAAAGACATGCATCACCAGCTACTGCAATCTTCTCCATTTAGTTGAATAAAAACCAACAAAAAAGACCGTCCTCAGTTGCGATCCAAGCAAGCCTAGAGGACGATCTTTTTAATTAATATTATCGATAATGCTCTGTTGACGAATGTCAAATTATTGTTTATGGCATTCTTAAACGTCGGCATAAGATATGATGTTATTATTTGTGATGCTTTGACTTCCACGATTAGTCTCTTGTCAGACCGTAGTCATGAAACACTAGAAAAATGTCTTATCAACTGCAGTTGCGCTCGACAGGTTCCCAGAAACCGTTTTTCACGCTTTAGAAAAGTGATTGACAAGGTGTTTCCACGAACAATCCAGACCAATGATCTTTTTCATCTTATTCAAAACCTATGGTCATTACATGACCGTAATAAAGTAAGCGTCAAATAATCCCCACCTTTCAAATGAGATGGGGATTTCGTATGCTTTAAGTATTCTGATTTGGCACGTGACAGATCTCGGGAAGCTCCGGTGACCATGGAAGGATCAGATCCAGGTTAGA